>CAYWRY010000092.1:0-16625 GCA_964460485.1 uncultured Spirochaetales bacterium | reverse complement strand
TCGCCCAGGAGCTCGGCTTCGTGGTGCCGCTGATCCACATCCGCGATCAGCTCGAACTCGATCCGAGCGAGTACGCGGTACTGGTGCGCGGCAACCGCGTGGCGAGCTCGCGAGTGCCGCCCGGCCGTGTGCTGGCGGTCGCGAGCAGCATGAATCCCGAGAAGATACCGGGCGTCGCCACGCGCGACGCTGCCTACGGGCTCCCGGCCGTGTGGATCCAGGAGGCCGACCGCGCGCTCGCGGAGGCGCGCGGCTACACGGTGGTGGATGCCGCCACCGCGATCACGACGCATCTCGCCGAGGTCGTGCGCGCGCACGCCGCCGAGCTGCTCACGCGCAAGCAAGTGCGCGAGCTGCTCGACGCCTTCTCCGAGCGCGCGCCCAAGGTCGTCGAAGAGATCGTGCCGTCGATCGTGCCGCTGGCGACCCTGCACCGCACTCTGCGCGCGCTGCTCGCCGAGGGCGTCCCGATCCGCGACATCGGGGCGATCCTGGAGACGCTCGCCGAGCACGCCCCGAAGATCCAGCAGCCCGAGCTGCTGACGGACCTGGTACGCGAGCGGCTCGCGCGCACCGTCGCGCGTCCGCACATCCGCAGCGACAACCAGCTCCACGTGGTGATGCTCGAGCCGAGCCTCGAGCAGACGCTGCAGGGCGCCGTGCAGCACACGCCTAGCGGATCGTTCCTGGCGGTCGAGCCGACGCTGCTCGATCGCCTGGTGCGCGCCGTACAGAGCGCATTCGGCAGCGCGGCGAGCGCGCGCGACGGCCGCGTACCCGTGCTGCTTTCGGGGCAGACCATCCGCGCGCCGCTGCGCCAGCTGCTCGCCCGCGTGTTGCCGCGCGTCGCCGTGCTCTCACACAACGAGCTGCCGCCGGACGTGCGAGTCGTGCTCGCTGGCGAAGTGAGGTTGGCCGATGCTCATTAAGCGCTTCGAAGCGGACAGCATGGCGGAGGCGCTCGCGCGCGTACGCGCTGAGCTCGGGCCTCACGCAATCGTGCTCGGCACCAAGACGCTGCGTCGCGAGCGCGCGCGCTTCGGGCTGTTCGCCCGCTCGCTCGTCGAGGTGACCGCAGGCGTCGACCGCGACGCTGCGCCGGGCGCGAACGCAGCGAGCGGTCCGCCCGTGCGCAGTGCAGTGGATCCGTCGTGGCGCGAGCTGAAGGTGGCGCGAGCCCTGGTCGAACCGCTCGAGCTCGAGCTGCGCGAGCTGCGCGCGGCATTCGATCGCGTGGCCGCGGTCGGCCCGCCCGCGAGCCTCGCAGAGGAGGTGGCGACGCTACGCGCGCTCGCGCGAGGGCTCGCCGCCAGCGTCGAGGCGCCCGAGCACGCGACCGCGCGCCTGCGCGCCGTCGGCGTCTCGCCCCTGCACTGTCCCGGCCTCGCGCGCGAGGCCGAGCGTTTCGAGCGCGACGGCGCCGATCGTGAGACGGCGGTGCTGGCGAGCCTCGCGCGCCGCATCGAGTCGCGCCTCGCGACGCCGCGCGAAGAGCCGCGCGTGTGCATGCTGATCGGTGCCGCCGGCGTAGGGAAGACCACGACGCTCGCGAAGCTCGCGGCGCGGGCGCAGGCCAAGCGCGTGCGCATCGTCACCACGGACCTCGGGCGCCGTGGCGAGTCCGCACGGCTCGAGGCGCTGGCGCGCGAGCTCGACGTGAAGTTCAGCGCGCTGAGCCGGCCCGACCAGCTCGCGGCCCTCGTTCGCAAGCGGAGGGACGAGATGATGCTCGTCGACACGCCAGCCTCGGGCCGCCGCGCGGCCGACTCGCTGGCCGAGCTCGCGCGGATCCGAGAGGCGCTCGGCGAGCCGCACGTGCAGCTCGTCGTCTCCGCCACCACGAAGGAGCGCGATCTGCGCGCGCAGCTCGCGCGCCACGCCGCGCTCGCGCCCCACGCGCTCACTGTCACGCACTGGGACGAGAGCACGGGCGGTTCGGACCTCGTCAACGTGCTGCTCGACGCCGACGCACCACCGCTCGCGACGCTCGCGACCGGGCCGCGCGTTCCGGAGGACCTCGAGCTGCCCGATCCGCACGCGCTCGCGCGAGCCGTGTTGCAAGGAGCCGGATGAGCGACCTCGACCGCACAGCATTCGTGGGCGTCATCTCGGGCAAGGGTGGCGTCGGCAAGACCAACCTAGCGGTGAACGTCGCGATCGCCGCCCGCGAGCTCGGCGCGCGCGTGCTCGTCGTCGACGGCGATCTTGGGCTCGCGAACGTCGACGTGCTGCTCGGACTCACGCCTTCGCGCAGCGCCGCCGACGTGCTCGATGGGCGCGCCGCGCTCGGCGATGTCGTCACGCAGGGACCGCGCGGCATTCACGTGCTGCCGGCTGCGGCGGCGCGCAAGGACCTGACGGCACTGCGGCCGCGCGAGCTCGCCGCGCTGCTGGTGCCGTTGTTCCGCGCGGCACAGGCGTACGACCTCGTGCTCGTCGACACCGGGGCGGGCATCGGTCCGTCGGTGCTCGGCCTCGCGGCGGCGTGCGAGCGGCTGCTGCTCGTCACGACGCCCGAGCCGACGGCGTTCGCCGACGCCTACGCGATGCTCAAGGTTGCGGGCCGCGAGCTGCAGGGCATTCCCGTCGAGCTCGTCGTGAACGAGACGCGCGCGTCGCACGAAGCGCGCCGCACGCATCATCGGCTGTGCAAACTGGCGCGGCGCTTCTTGACGCAGGCGCCGCCGCTCGCGGCGGCGATTCCGCAGGATGCGTTCCTGGTGCAAGCCGTCTCGCGCCAGCGCGCGGTAGTCGACTCGTTTCCGAGCGCGCCCTCGTCGCGCGTCTTTCAGCGCCTCGCCGTGAGGCTGCTCGAAGCTCCTCGTTCGCGCATCGCTGAAAAGGCGACCGCGCTGGAGGCATGAGCCATGGACTCTGAACTCAAGCGGGCCGTTGCCGTAGTCGGCGAGCTGCCGGCGATCCCGGCGATCGCGAGCAAGGTCATGACGATCGCCAACGATTCGAACGCCTCGGCCGAGGACCTGCGCAAGATCATCGAGCAGGACCCCACGCTCGCCGCGCGCGTGCTGAAAGTGGCGAACTCGTCGTTGTACGGTTTTGGCCGCCAGATCGAGACGCTGCGCCACGCCGTTACGCTACTCGGCTTCCGCACGGTCGAGTGTCTGGTGATGGCGGCGTCGCTGCGCGACACGTTCAAGCACTTCGGCCTGGCCGAGAAGCTGATGTGGGAGCACTCCACCTACACGGGCGTGGTGGCCGGCAAGCTCGCGACGCACGTCAAGATCAAGGTCGAGCGCGAGTCCGCATTCACCGCCGGCCTGCTGCACGACCTCGGCAAGATCGCGATCTCCAACGTCTTCCGAGAGCGCTACCAGAAAGTCGTCGCGCGCACGTACAACGAGGGCTGTGCCGCGGTCGACGCCGAGCGCGAGGAGTTCGGCTTCGACCACGCGGTGCTGGGCGCGCTCGTCGCCGAGAAATGGAACCTGCCTCCGTCGCTCGTGAACGCGATCCGGTACCACCATCACGAGCCCGCCGATTACCCGAAAGACGCCCCCAGTAGCCACCGCTTGATCGCGCTCACGGCGGTTGCCACCCGAGCCTGCACGCGCCTCGGCCTGGGCCGTCGCGGACCCGTCGAGATGATCGAGCTCGACGCGCTGCGGGCTTGGCCGCTGCTCGACCTCTCGCCCGAGGACGTGCCCCTCGTGCTCGAGCTCGTTCTGAACGAGGCGCAGGCGGCGAAGGGACTGTTCAGCTGAAACGAGCGCGCGCCCGCGGAGCAACTCGAAGCGCCGCGTTTCGAATCGTACGACACGATCTCACGGTGAGGGATGCAGGATGAAATCCGCAGCGACGAACGCGCGACCGCACGCGACGAACGTTCCCCGCACGCGCGGGGGCTACGTGGCACGCGCCTTGCTTTCGGCTTGGCACGGAGGCTCACAATGAGCGCTGCACTCTTTCTCTCGGGCGTCGGCGCAAGAGCGCGCATGGCGCAGCTCGAGATGGTCTCGAACAACCTCGCGAACGCCGACACGCCCGGCTATAAGGCCGACGAGCCGCTCTTCGCCGCGGTGCTGTCGATGGCGGTCGAGGGCCAGCAGGGCCGCCGCGACGAAGGCGCGCTTCAGTTCGTGAGCACGCCCGAGACGCGGGTGCGGCACGAGACCGGCCCGATCGCACACACGGGGCGGACGCTCGACGTCGCGCTGCAGGGGCCCGGCTTTTTCCTGGTGCAGACGCCCGAGGGTCTTCGCTACACGCGTTCTGGCGCCTTCAGTGTAAACGCGGACGGCATGCTCGCCGGGCCCGGTGGCCATCCCTTGTTGGGGACGAGCGGCCCGATTGCGGTCGGCGCCGGCGGCGTGCGCGTCGAGCGCGACGGCTCGGTGGTTTCCGACAGCGGCGCCCGGCTGGGCAAGCTCCAGGTCGAGGAGTTCCTCGAACCCGAGAAGCTCAAGAAGCAGGGCGAGTCGCTGTTCGAGGCGCCGCTCGATTCGGTCGGCCTACCCGTCGACGAGCCCCGACTCGAGGTCGGCTCCCTCGAGCAGGCGAACGTCCAGCCGGTCCACGAGCTGGCGAAGCTGCTGATCCTGCAACGCGCCTTCGATGCATCCATGCAAGCGCTCGCCACCGAGGACCGGATGAGCGGCCGCCTGATTGAGGAGATGAACCCGTGAGAGCGCTCTTCACCGCAGCGACCGGCATGGAAGCGCAACAGACGCGCATCGACACCATCGCGAACAACCTCGCGAACGTGAACACGACTGGATACAAGAAATCCCGCCCCGAGTTCGAAGATCTCTTCTACGAGACGCTGGCTGCACCTGGCGCGCAGGACACCTCGGGCGCTGCGCTGCCGACCGGCGCGCAGATCGGCCATGGCGTGAAGCTCGCATCGGTGACGCGCGTCGCGACGCAGGGCGAGCGCATTCAGACCGGCCGCGATCTGGATCTTGCGATCGAGGGCGAGGGCTACTTCCAGGTGCAGAGCGCGACGGGCGAGACCCTCTACACGCGCGATGGTTCGTTCCAGCGCGACCGCGACGGCAACCTGGTGACGCGTGCAGGCCTGCTCGTCACGCCGAACGTGCAGGTGCCCGTGGACGTGCGCGACGTGACGATCCTGCCCGACGGCACGGTCTCGGGCGTTCCGGCTGGCCAGACGCAGCCCAGCGTGCTCGGCCAGCTCGAGCTCGCGCGCTTCGCCAATCCGGCCGGACTGCGCGCGCTCGGCAACAACCTGCTCGCGCCGAGCGACGCGTCCGGCGATCCCGAGGTCGGCACGCCGTCCCAGAATGGTTTCGGCGCCCTCGCTCAGGGCTTCCTCGAGTCCTCGAACGTGAACATGGCCGAGGAACTCGTGCGCATGATCCTCGCGCAGCGCGCGTTCGAGGTAAACAGCCGCGTGATCAAGGCGAGCGACGAGATGCTCCAGCGCGCGGCGAGCCTCTAGCGATGCGCGTGCGGAGAAGTCACCAGCGCCGAGCTTGCCGCGCCGCGATCGGAGCGATCGTGGCGATCGGGGCAATCGCGACGGCTGCACGGGCGGAGCCGCGCGGCGATCTGCACGAACGCATCGCGGTACTGCTCGCCGAGCGCTCACCGGAGCCGATTGCGCGCATCGAGCTGCCCTCGCTCGAATCGCTCGTGGCGGCCGCTGCCATGCCGGGCGCGCGGGTCGACGTCGCGCTCGCAAGCGAGCGCGCGGAACCTGGCACGAACGCGCTGACGGTGACGATTACGCGCGGGGAGGCTCAGCTCCGCCGCGCGGTGGTGAACGCGCAGCTCTGGGTTGTGCGGGAGGTCGTCGTAGCTGCGCGCGCGCTGCGCGCGAACGAGACGCTCGCGGCGGGCGACGTGACGCGCGAGACGCGCGAGCTCGCGACGCCGCGAGCCGACGCGCTCCAAGACGAGCAGCTCGCGCTCGGTCGGCGGCTGCGCCGGCACGTCGGCGCAGGCGAGATCCTGCGCGCCGGCTGGCTCGAGTCCGCGCCGCTCGTGAGGCGCGGCGACCGCGTCACGCTGCGGCTCGCGCACGGCGCGCTCACGATCGAGACCGTCGGCCGAGCCGAGGAGGACGGCGCGCTCGGCGCCTCAGTGCGGGTGAGGAACGTGGCTTCCAAACGTGAGCTGACGGGCCGCGTCGCTGCCGAGGGAGTCGTCCATGTCTCGCTCTAGCCGCGCGCTCGCGCTTGCCGCCTGCGCGCTGGCGAACGCGGGCTGCGTCGAGTTCTCGCTGCGCGAGTCGATGCGCCCGACCGTCTACGAGATCCCGCCGCCGTCTCCGCCCGGCGATCCCACGCCGGGCGCCATCTGGAACGGCGGATCTGCGGCCGGATCCTTCCTGTATTACGACCGCAAGGCGCGCGGCCCCGGCGACCTGGTGACGGTCGTGATCCGCGAGAACCTCGCGGCGCAGGGATCCGCGAGCACCGCGCTCGAGAAGTCGAGCGCGCTCAGCGCCGATGCGAGCAGCGATCTCGGCTTCGTCGACGCGCTGCAAGACGTCTCGGCCAAGCTCTTCGACCTGCTCGGTGTCGGCACCGACAACAACGTGGTCGCACCCGGCGCGACGTTGAACGCGATCGACGCGAGCCAGGCCAACTCGTTCGAGGGCGACGGCTCGACCCGGCGGCGCAGCACGATGACGGGCGTGCTCACCTGCCGCGTGGTTGAGTCGCTGCCCGGCGATGTATTCCGCATCCAGGGCCGGCGCCAGCTGTTGGTGAATCACGAGCTCCAGCTGGTGACGGTCGAGGGCCTCGTTCGCCGTCAAGACATCGCGATCGACAACACGGTCTCCTCGACGCAGCTCGCGGACGTGCGCTTCACGTTCGATGGCGTCGGCGTGATCGACGACAAGCAGCGTCCGCCGCTCGTGGGCCGAATGCTGGACTGGGTGCTGCCATTCTGATTCGATCCTTTGCTCACCTGTGGCTCGATGCGCGCCGCCTGCGCCACGCTGCGGCGCTGGGTTTGACCCCGCGCTTGGGTCGGGCGGTCTTTCTCGCTGCTGTCTGCGCGCTGCTCGCCACGGAAGCCTCGGCGGTTCGTGTGAAGGACATCGCCTCCGTGAAAGGAGTGCGCTCGAACCAGCTCGTCGGGTACGGCCTGGTGGTCGGGCTCGCAGGCAGCGGCGACAAGCAGGGCACCGAGTTCACGGTGCAGTCGCTCGCGAGTGTGCTCGGCGCGATGGGCATCGGAGTCGACGCGCAGGCGATCCAGGTGAAAAACGTGGCTGCCGTCATGGTGACCGCGGAGCTCGCGCCCTTTGCGCGCAGCGGTGCGACGCTCGACGCGACGGTGTCGTCGATCGGCGACGCGACCAGCCTCGAGGGCGGCACGCTCGTGATGACGCCGCTGCGCGGGGCCGATGGCCAGATCTACGCGCTGGCGCAAGGCGCGGTCTCGACCGGCGGCTTCAACGTGAGCGGCGACGTGGGGGGAGGGGCGCAGAAGAATCACACCACGGTCGGCCGCGTGGTCGGCGGCGCCACCGTCGAGCGCGAGCTGCCGTTCGCGATCGATTCGAGCCCCTCGTTCCAGCTCGCGCTGCGCGAGGCGGACTTCACCACCGCGCTGCGCATTGCACAGGCGATCAACCGCGCGGTCGGCAGCGAGGTCGCCTCGTCGCCCGACCCAGGGACCGTGCACGTGAACGTGCCCCCCGATCGCGCCGGTGCCGTGGTCGCGTTCCTCGCCGCGGTCGAGGCGGTCGAGGTGGAGCCCGACGCCGCGGCGCGGGTGGTCGTGAACGAGCGTACGGGCACAGTCGTGATCGGCGCGAACGTGCGCATCGGCACGGTCGCGATCGCGCATGGCTCGTTGTCGGTCACGGTGCGGGCGTACAACTTCGTCTCGCAGCCGGCGCCGTTCGCAAGAGAGGGCGAGACGATGCCCGTGACGAACGAGGAGATCGATGTCGAAGAGGAGTCGGCGCGCCTCCACGTCGTGCCCGCCGCAGTGACGATCGACGAGCTGGTGCGCGGCCTGAATGCGATGGGCGTTACACCGCGCGACCTAGTCTCGATTCTGCAAGCCATCAAGGCGTCAGGCGCGATGTCGGCTGAGCTGGAGATCTTGTGATGGATCCTCTCGCGCAGATCGAGGGACCGCAGGCCCAGCGTGACGCGCGCGCCCTCGCGCTGTGCCCGGAAGGCACCAACCCTGCGCAGGCGGCCCAGCAGTTCGAAGCGCTCTTCGTCGCTGAGCTGCTCAAGCGCGCACAGCAGCCCGCTTTCGGCGACACGCCGTTTTCGGGCGGCTCCGCCGGCGCCCTCTACCGCGACCTGTTTGCCGAGGAAGTCGCTCAGCGCATCGCCGCGGGCGGTGGCCTCGGGCTCGCGCAAGCACTCGTACACGCCTCGCCGGCGGAGAGGCCGGAGAAGCCATGACGGAGCTGCTCGAGAGCCTAGCCGCGCTGCTCGCCGCCGAATGCGCGCTGTACGCACGCCTGTGCGACGCGCTGCGCACGGAGCGCGAGGCGCTCGCCGCGCGCGACGTGCTCGCGCTAGAGCGACTGGTGCGCGAGAAGGAAGAGATCTCGGACGAGGGGCGACTGCTCGAGGAGAGCCGCGCCGTGGTGGCCGAGTCCCTCGCGCGCGCGGTTCGGCTCGAGACGCCGCGCCCGCGGCTCTCGCAGCTGTGCGACGCGCTCGGCGCCGACGCCGAGCCGCTGCGGGATGCCCACCGTCGCCTCGGCGCGCTGCTGGCACTCGCGCGCGAGTTGATCGAGGCGAACGGCGCCGCGACCGCACGCGAGCTGTCGAACGTGCAGGCCAGCCTGCGCGCACTCGGCGCGATGCCCGCGCCGCTCGGCTACGGCGATACCGCGCGTGAGCGCGAGGCCGGCCGGCTGCTCTCGGAAGCGGTCTAGGAGGTTCGCATGGCTCTCCTCGGCGCCCTTCAGGTCGCAAAGTCTGGCCTCGCCGCCACGTCGCTCGGCCTGCGCACCGCGAGCCACAACATCGCCAACGTGAACACGCCCGGGTACTCGCGCCAGCGCCAAGTGCTCGCCAGCGAATTGCCGATTCCGGCGAGTGCGGGCTTTCTGGGTGCGGGCGTTCGGCAGGTGACCATCGCGCGCCTGCAGGACTCGTTCATCCAAGAGCAGCTGCTGCGCCACGAAGGACAACTCGCGGCGAGCCGCGCGCAAGCCGACGCGCTGGCGCAGGTGGAGCAGGTCGTCGGCGGCGACGGCGACGGCGGACTCGGCGCGACGCTCAACGCCTTCTACGATGCATGGTCGGACCTCGCGAGCGCCACCTCGCCGGGCGCGCCGCTCGAGCGCGCGGCAGTGCGCGCTAGCGCCGACGCGCTGGTCGCGCAGCTGCACGCGGCCGACGGGCAGCTCCGCGCGCAAATGCGGGCGATCGACCGGCGCATCCAGGACCTACTGCCGCGCGTGAACGATTTGCTGCAGCAGATCGATGCGCTCAACGACGAAGTCGCGCGCATCGAGGTGACCGATCCGGCCAACGACCTGCGCGATCAGCGTGATGCATTGCTGCGTGAGCTTGCCGGCGCACTCGACATCGTGGTGCTCGAGCAAGCGGACGGCCGCGTCGACGTTGCGCTGCGCAACGGCGTGCCGCTCGTGAGCGGCGGCTCCGCACGCACGCTGTACGCGGCGCCGGATCCAAACCATCCGATCGACCCGCGCTTCGTGCGCGTGTACGCGCAGAATGGCCTCGCCAGCGCCGACATTACCAGCCTGATCGGCTCCGGCGAGCTTGGCGGGCTGCTCTCCGCCCGCGACGTCACCGTGGCCGGCGCATTGCGCTCGCTCGACGTGATCGCTTTCAACATCGCAGCCACGGTGAATGCCGTGCATGCGACGGGCACGGGCAGCAACGGCTATACGGGCGACTTCTTCGCGCAGCCCGCGCAAGTCACCGACGCCACGCGCGACCTCGCGCTCGCAGCCGCGATCCTGGCTTCTCCCGACGCGATCGCTGCCGGGCCGAGCGGCGGCCACGCGGACAACCGCACAGCGCTCGCGCTCGCCAAGCTGCGCGACGCGCGCGCGCCGCTGTACTTGCACGGGGACGCGCTCGGCGCGCCGAGCGGCCCTTCACGCAGCGTGCTCGATCAGTACAGCGCGGCGATTGCCGAAGTCGGTGTGCAAGCGCGATCGGTCTCGTCGCACCGCGCCCAACTCGAGCACGTCATGGAGACGCTCGAGAACCGTCGCGACGAGGTGTCCGGCGTCTCGCTCGACGAGGAGGTCACGCGCCTGGTCGAGCTGCAGGCCGCGTTTCAGGCCAACTCGCGCGTGATTTCGCTCGTTTCGGACCTGCTCGACGAGCTGGTCGACATCCTCTAGGGCAGGAGGGCACCGCGACATGCGAATCACGCCGAACATGCTTCACCGCATCGCGCTGGGAGACGTCTCGACCGCGCGAGCGCGTCTGGCGCGCACGCAGGAACAGGCGTCGGGCGGCCTGCGCTTCAATCGACCGTCCGACGACCCCGCCTCGGCCGCGCAAGTCGTCGCGCTGGAAACCGACGCCGCCGCGCTCGGACAGTTCCAGCGCGTCATCACGGCGGTGCGGGGGCGCGTGGGAGCCGTCGAGAACGCGCTCGGCGAGACCAACGATCTGCTGATCCGGCTGCGCGAGCTGGCGATCCAGGGCGCGAACGGCTCACATGACTCGGCTTCGCGCCGGCTGATCGCCGACGAGGTGGCCTCGATCCACGCGGCGCTGGTCGCGCAGGCGAACAGCCAGTTCGGCGGTGCGCACGTTTTTGCGGGCTTCGCGTCCGGCACGCCGCCGTTCGGCGTTAGCGGCGTATTCGATCCGGCCACGGCCAGCGCGCCTGTCGTCGTATTCGTCGGCGATGGCAACGAGATCGAGGTGGAGATCGACGACGGCGTGCGCGCCGCCGTCACCGCGAACGGCCAGCGCGCGTTCCTGGGCGACGCCGACGGAGACCACGTAGTCGACGCCGGCCGAGAAGACGTGTTCGCCGTCGCGGCCGAGCTCTGGCGCGCGCTCGTGACGAACGATGCGAACGCGGTTCGCGCGACCCTCGGCCGCATCGACGCCGCGGGCGCCCAAATCTCGGCTGAGCGCAGCGCGATCGGCGCCGTCGACGCAAAGCTCGACCGCGCCGCGAGGAACCTGGCCAAACGAGCCGTCGACAATGCGGCGCGCATCTCGAACCTGCGCGACGCCGATCTCGCAAAGGTCGTTTCCGACATGGTGCAACAGGAGGCGGCCCTCCAGGCCGGGCTGAACTCGATGGGACGCCTGGTGCAGACGAGTCTGCTCGACTTCCTGAGGTGATTCGTGCTCGTACTGACGCGCAAAGCAGAAGAGGGCATTCGCATCGGCAACGACGTGCGCATCGTGGTGCTGAGCACGGCGCGCGGCCACGTGCGCATCGGCATCGACGCGCCGAGCGGCGTCTCCGTTCTGCGCGAGGAGGTGCACGCGAGCATCGCACGCGAGAACCAAAGCGCTGCCGTGCCCCTCGCGGGCTCGGCCGATCCCGCGACACTGCTCGCGCACGTCTCGGAGGAAACCAAGCCGTGAAGAACGAACGCCCCACCCACGTGGAGCACCTCCGCGCCGGCAGGATTGAGCTCGATGCCAGTCAGCTGTTGCACTTCTCGGGACTGCCGGGCTTTCCCGAGGCGTGCGACTTCGTGCTCGCGCAGCACGGCCCGGATTCGCCGTTCGCCTGGCTCGCGAGCCTCGACGCGCGCGACCTCGCGTTCCTCGTGGCCGAGCCCGCCAAGCTGTTCGTGGACTATGCGCCCGAGCTGGGGCGGCGCGAGCTCGCCTCGGTGGGCGCCACTGCGCGCGACGACGTGCTGCTGCTCGCGATCGTCAACGCGACGCAGGGCGAGCTGTGCTTGAACCTCGCTGCACCGATCCTCGTGAACGCGCGCACGCGCCGCGCCGCACAGGTCGTGCTGCCGGATGCCTCGCTCAAGCTGCGCGCGCGCATCGGCGAGCCGGCGCGCGCCTAGGCGTTACGGGGTGCGCGGCTCGGCCGCTAGATCGAATCGAAGCCCCAGAGATAGATCCAGTCCGCGACTGCAGCGGACGACTCGGCGAGCGCGAGCGCGAGGCCGAGCGCCGTGTGCGTCACGCTGGCACCGGCAGCGACGAGGAGCTCGGCGGCGGGCTCGGCGTGCGCGCTCGCCAGCAGCAGCGCGGCCCCTACCTGCACGCGCAGCGCGGAGACGCAGGCGAGCACGCCCTCGGCATCACCCGCCCACTCGTGCACCACGCCGCGCAGGTCGTCGCCGCGGCCGCACGCCGCGTAGGCCACCGGTGCTCCGCCGCGCCGCGCCACGAAGAGCGTCACCTCGGGCGCACGCGCGAGCTTCGCGAGCGCGCCCGCCGCGCGCGCCACGTGTACGGGCTTCTGCGCGTACAACGCCTCGAGCGCTGGGAAGTCCGCTGCGCGGGCGGGAGCCAGCTCGAGCCCGGGCGCGCTGCCCTCGATAGCGCGCGCAAGCACGGCGTCGCTGAGCGCGATGCGGCGCTCGCGCCCGGCGGCCCGAAAGCCGAGCCCGCCGTAATAGTCCGTCAGCTCGCTCCACAGGAGCGCGTGCGAGCAGCCTCGCGCACGTGCTGCCGCAGCGCACGCCTCGATGCAGCTGCGCGCCAGCCCGCGCCCGCGCTGTTCGGGCGCGGTGTAGACGCTTCCGATCAGGCCGAGCCGCGCGCTCCGCTCGCCGGCCCGCACCACCGCCACATACAGCATTGCGTGCGCGACGGGGCGCCCCCCGGCGAACACCGCGCGGTGACCACGCAGCTCGCGCGCAGTCAGCGAGATCGGATACTCGGCTTCCAACCGCCCACGCTCACCGCGGCGCAGGCCGTCGTCGAGCCAGTCCACGAGCTTGCGGCGCTCGTGCGGGCGAATCGCGCGCGCGAGCGCATGCCGCGCGCGCGGCGCCTCGCGTGGAGTTCGCTGCGAAGCGGTCATCGAGGCGCTTGGCTCGCAACTTCGGTGCCACGACGCGCGCCCGCCGCACGGGTGGCGGGTGCGGGCGACGGCGCGTGCGGCGTCAGCGTGAAATGGTCGTTGCGCGTTGAAACGTCTCGCGTGGCCACCCGGCTCACCCAGCAGTGCGCAAATGGCCTCGCAGGCTGCCAGCGCAGCGAGCGGAACGCCCGGCGCCGCGACCCGGTTTCCGGGTGGCACCGCTCTTGCTCTCTGCTGCCACGGCCCTCGTGGCCCAGTGCGACGCAGCCGAGCGCAAGGAGCGCGCGGCCGCGCCGCGAGCCCGCCAGTGATTGCGGGCTCGGCTCGAACACCAAGGAAGGAATGCAATGGGTCTTCGAATCAACACCAACATTTCGTCGATCAACGCGCAGCGAAATCTGACGCAGAGCACCGAGGCGCTGTCGCGCTCGCTCGAGCGCCTGTCCTCGGGCCTGCGCATCACGCGCGCATCGGACGACGCGGCCGGCCTCGCGATCTCGGAGCGCCTGCGCGCCGAGGTTCGCGCCTACGAGCAGGCTTCGCGCAACGCCCTGGACGGCATCTCGCTGCTCCAGGTCGCGGAAGGAGCTCTGAACGAAGTCAGCGGCATTCTGGTTCGCTTGCGCGAACTCGCGATCCAGTCCGCCAACGGCACGCTGGGTGCCGCGGAGCGCGCGACGGTGGACCAGGAGGCGCAGGATCTCGTGGCCGAGATCGATCGCGTGGCGGCCGTGACCTCGTTCAACGGCACGCTGCTGCTCGACGGCTCGGCGCCGACGGTCGACTTCCAAGTCGGTTCGGGTAGCACGGCGAACGACGTGATCTCGGTGACCGGCGTCGACGCGACGGCGACCGGTTTGGGCGTGAACGCGATCGACCTGTCAACACAGGCCGGCGCCTCGGCGGCGAACGGCGTGATTCAGACGGCGATCGACAACCTGACCGGTCTGCGCGGCGGCTTCGGCACGGCGCAGAATCGGCTCGAGTCGACGATCCGCTCGATCGCGGTCGCGATCGAGAACACGGCGGCCGCCGAGTCGCGCATCCGCGACGTCGACGTGGCGTCGGAGACCGCGAAGCTCACTCGCGCGCAGGTGCTGCAGCAGGCGGGAATCTCGGTGCTGGCGCAGGCGAACGTGTCGGCGCAGAACGCGCTGGCGCTCCTCCGCCAATGATCTCGCCCTCGGGGGTGGCGCCGCAGCCGGCGCCGCCCCCCGAGGGCCATGGGGCGGAATCTAGGGGAGAGCGATGGGCCTTCGGCTCGGCGGGATTGCGAGCGGGCTCGACACGGAGGCGTTGATCGAGGCGGTGATGGGCCTCGAGCGGCGCCCGCTGCTGCTCGCGAAGCAGCGCATCGCGCAGCTCGAGGCGCAGAAGACGCTCTACGCCGAGCTCGGCGCGAAGCTGACGGCGCTACGCGGGGCGGCCGCCGCGATCGACAACCTCGGCTCCACGTTCTCGGGTCCTTCGCTCGAGGAGGAGCTGCTGGCCTACACGGCGACTTCGTCCGACGAGGACGCGGTCGGCGCGACCGCGTCCGGCTCCGCGACACCCGGCAACGTCTCACTGCGCGTCGTGAGCCTTGCTGCCGCGGCGCGCCGCGTCTCGGCGAGCTTCGCATCCGACACCACAGTGATTGCCGCAGCCGGCGACACGCTCGACATCGGCTTTTCCGGAGGAACGATTTCGATCGTCTCGCCTGCGGCGGGCGCCTCGCTCGTCGACCTGAGCGCCGCCATCAACGCGCATCCCAACAACGACGGATCCGTTCGCGCCGAAGTGCTCTTCGACGGCACGGGCTACCGCCTGGTCGTGCGCGGCACCGAGACTGGCGTCGCGAGCGACATCTCGCTCGCGACCACGATCGCGGGCCCGGCTGGCGCCGCCTTCCTCGACACCGCGGCCGGCCAGAGCGGCGCCGACGCCACGCTCGAAGTGTTCGGCATCACGGCCACGCGCACGAGTAACACGGTCACAGACCTGCTGCCCGGTCTCACGCTCCAGCTGCGCTCGCCGACCGCCAGCGTGGTCGACGTTTCGGTGGCGCTCGACGCGGACACGGTCGCGAGCAAGCTCGAGGCGTTCGCCACCGCCTACAACGAGGTGCGCGACTTCATCGAGGCGCAGAGCACGTACGACGAGAAGACCAAGAAGGCCGGCCCGCTCTCGGGGGACGGAACGCTGCGCGCGGTGCAGCAGCGCGTGCAGGCCATCGTCGTGGGTAGCTACAGCGCGGCGGGTCTCGGCGGCTTGACCGACATCGGTGTGCGCTTCGACGACGAGGGCCGGCTCACGGTCGACCGAGAGGATCTCACCGCGGCGCTGGGGAGCGACCCGAACGCGGTGCGCCAGCTGCTCGGGGGGCTCGGGGCACAACAGGGCCTCGCGGCCAAGCTCGCGCAAGCCATCGACGAGATCGCCAAGTCCAATGTCCAGTCGTTCGCGCCGGGCACACCCGAGAACCCGAGCGGCAGCGGACCGATCTTCATCGAGCTCTCGCTTCTGCCAGCGCGCACGGTCGCGGTCGACGCGCGCATCGACGTGCTCGAGCGCCAGATCGAGCGGCTCGAGGCGCGCCTGGCGAAGCGCGAGGAGCTGCTGGTCGCGCAGTTCACGCGCATGGAGGCGCTCGTCACGCAGCTCCGCGAGCAAGGCAACTCGCTCGCCGGAATCGCGACGCTGGGCCGCAACGAGGGCTAGCGCGTGGAGCGCCGCTACCTCGCAATGGACACCCGCACGGCGTCGCCCGAGCTGCTGGTCGCTCGCCTGCTCGCGCGCGCGGTGCGGTCGGTGCGGGACGCGCGCGATGCCCCCGCCGGCGCCGAGCGCACGACCCGCCTGCGGCGCGCGCTCGACATCCTCGCCGAGCTGCGGCGCGCGCTCGACTTCGGACGCGGCGGCCAGATCGCATTCAACCTCGACCGGCTCTACGAGTACGCGAGCGATCGCCTGCTACACGCGGGCGTGTCGCAGACGCCAGCGCCGATCGACGAGGCGCTCGCGGCGCTTGCACCACTGGCCGAGGCGTGGTCGGAGCTGACGGCCGGCGCGCGGGCGGAGCGGTCGCCGTGAGCACGCTGCGCGCCTCGCTCTCGCGCCTGCTCGACGCGACGCACGCGCTGCTCGCCGCCCTGGTGTGCGACGATCTCGACGGGGCGGAGCGCTGGCTGCGCGAGCGCGATGCGACGCTCGCGCTGCTCGCGCGCGAGGGCGCGCGAGTGTCGCTCAGTGAGGCCGAGCGCGAGGCGCTCGCGCGCGCAGCGCGCGCGGGGGCCGAGGCCAGCCGCTGCTGCGACGCGCGGCTCGCAGCGCTGGCCGGCGAGCTGGGCGCGCTGCGCCGGGCGCGCGCCGCGCTGCCGCGCGCGGCCGGGCAGGGCTCGCGCAGCTTGGCGCGGGCGTGAGGAGAGCGGCGTGTCGGAGCCGGCCCCCCAGATCCAGCGAGCGGTGCTCGCAGCGCATGCGCCCGCGTTCGCCGAGGCGCTCGGCGCCGAGCTGAGCGCGCGGCTCGGCCGCACGCTCACGCTGCAGGGGGGTGCGGCGCAGAACGTCGGCGTGCTCGAGCTCGCCGACAGCGACGATGCGCTCGTGCACCAGGCGCTGCGCTTCACCGGCGCGCAGGGGCAGGCGCACGTGCTGTTGCCACGGCGTGACGCCGCGCTGCTCGCGGCTCTCGAGCGAGGCGCGAGCAACGAGGAGCTCGAGGCGGCGCAGAG
>CAYWRY010000091.1:11072-16979 GCA_964460485.1 uncultured Spirochaetales bacterium | reverse complement strand
CTAGTCGACGCGGCCTATCGCTCGCTCGGCTACGCGTCGGCCGCGTCGGGCGTGTGGAGCCGCTGATGCCGCTCGCGGTCGTCGGCACGGGCTTCGGTCGCACCGGCACACTCTCGCTGAAGCTCGCGCTCGAGCAGCTCGGACACGGACCCTGTTACCACATGGTCGAGGTGTCCCAGAACCCGGGGCACGCGGCGCTGTGGAGCGCGGCCGGCGAGGGCGCCCGCACCGACTGGCCCGCGCTGTTCGCGAACTACCGGGCGACCGTGGACTGGCCCTCCGCCGCGTTCTGGCGACCGATCCTCGACGCTCACCCGCAGGCGAGAGTGATCCACACCGAGCGGCCGGCCGCCGATTGGTACAAGAGCGCGTCGAGCACGATCGTGAAGATGATGAAGCTGGGCGCGCCCGCGAAGGCGCCGCCGCTGTTTCACGAGCAGCTGGCGATGGCGCGCAAGCTGATCCTCGTCGGCACCTTCGGCGATCGCTTCGAAGACGAAGCGCACGCGATCGCCGTCTACGAGGCCCACAACGCGCGCGTGAAGCGCGAGGTGCCGCGCGACCGGCTGCTCGTGCTCGAGCCCGGGCAGGGCTGGGAGCCGCTCTGTGCCTTCCTCGACGCGCCCGTGCCGGCGACGCCGTATCCCAAGGTGAACACGACCGAGGATTTCCTCGCGCGCTTCCGCGATTAGGGCCCGCGCGCTCGCCTTGCGAGCGCCCGCCGGAGGGACCATGCCGCGACGCTTCAACCACATGGAGCTCACCGTGCCGAAGGGCGCGCTCGAGAAGGGGCGCGACGAGATCAAGACCTTCTACGCGGACCTGTTCGGCTGGGACGCCCTCGACGTGCCGATCCTGAAGCAGACGGGGCTGCTGCTGCGAACCGATCCGGAGACGAGCCAATTCATCCTCGTCACCGAGCAGCGCCAGCACATGGCGTCGCCGGGCTTCGACCATCTGGGACTGCTCTGCGACACGCGCGCCGAGGTGGACGCGCTGCTCGCGAGGGCGAAGGACTGGCAGAAGCGCGACGCGCGGGTCGAGATCAAGGAGTACGAGGATCTCGTCTCCGGGCCGGTGACGACCCACGCGTTCTACGTGCGGTATTTGCTGCCGATCTGGTTCGACGTGCAGGTGCTGGAGTATGCGCGCGGCGCGGCGCCGGGGAAGCGCTGGACGTACGCGTAGCGAGCGGTACGGGGTTGCGGTCGAGGGGGAGTGCGCGCGGCTCTTGGGGCTGCGATCGCCGCGCGCGGCGCCGGGCGGGGCGGGGGTGCGACTCCGGGCCCTCGCCGATTGGCGTACGTTGTTGGGTGAGGGAGAGCGCGCGGCATTCGGGCGCGCTTTCGCGCTCACACCTTGGATCGTTGCGGCGAGGGGCGCCGCGAGCGTGCTCCTGTCGGGCCCTGCGCTGCACCCCCCGCCCCGTCCGCCCCCGCGCGCGGCTCTTGCTCGTCCGGGAGCGCGTTCGGGCGTTCTCCAGGGCCGGTGCCGTGACTGGATTGGGAGGGTGCCGGGCGCCGCGCCGTTGAGGCGCGGCGTCCGACACCTACGGTTGGGGTGGGCGCGTGGCTCCACCCAAGTGGAGCTGCCGCTACGGAGACTCGGCGGCGGGATCGGCGTGTACGGCGCCGGCTGGGTTCGCGGCATCGGGCGGCGGTGGGGCGGCGGGGGTGCGGCTCGAGTTCCAGATGTCGCGGTGCATGCGCCAGCCGTCGGGAGTCTGCTTCCAGAGCACGAGGTACTTGCTCTCGTCGACCACGGAGCCGTCCTTCGCGCTGAGGACGGCGCTGCCCACCTCGGTGGCGACCTCGCCGCCCACGTAGGCGACCTCCTCGGTCGTCAGTACGACGCCAGCGACGCCCCCCGCGAGTGCGCTGCCCCAGAACTCCGCGATGGCGGATCGACCGGAGACCTTCTCGGCGTTCGGCGGCAGCACCGCGCCGTCTTCGGTGTACATCGCGCCGATCGAGGCGGTGTCACCGGCATGGACGGCCTCGCCGAACGCGCGGTTCTGCGTTTCGATCGCGCCGCGCACCTCCTCGAGCGTGGGCGCCGGCGGCGTGGACTCCGCGCAGGCGAGAGCGATCGAGGCGAGGCACGAGGCGAGGGCGCG
Source organism: uncultured Spirochaetales bacterium (assembly GCA_964460485.1). Taxonomy (GTDB): domain Bacteria; phylum Myxococcota_A; class UBA9160; order UBA9160; family UBA6930; genus VGRF01. Next base: position 14,863 of record CAYWRY010000091.1, on the reverse strand, counting down.
CATCTGGGCTCCAATCGGGGGGTAGCGCACTCTACCGCGCGCGGGCGCCCGGACGCGCCCAGGCAGGCTGCGTCCGCCGGCCGGGCACGGACGCTGGGACGTTACTTCGCCCCCGCCACCGACTTGTAGACGGCTCCCGCCGCTGCAGCGCCGAGGATCGGAGCGATCCAGAACAGCCAGAGCTGCGACAGCGCCCAGCCGCCGACGAAGATCGCGGGGCCGGTCGAGCGCGCGGGGTTCACCGACGTGTTCGTCACGGGGATGCTGATCAGGTGGATCAGCGTCAGCCCGAGGCCGATCGCGATCGGGGCGAACCCGGCGGGCGCGCGCGAGTCGGTCGAGCCGAGGATGATCATCAGGAAGACGAAGGTGAGCACGGCCTCGGCGACGAAGCCGGCGACGATCGAATACTGGCCGGGCGAGTGAGCGCCGTAGCCGTTCGACGCGAAGCCGCTGGCGGACGCGTCGAAGCCCGGCGCGCCGCTCGCGATCACGTAGAGCACGCCCGCGCCGGCGATCGCGCCCAGCACCTGGGCGACGACGTAGGGCAGCGCCTGCGCCGAGGGGTGCCGGCCGCCGACGACGAGGCCGACGGTCACGGCGGGGTTCAAGTGGCAGCCGGAGACGTGGCCGATCGCGTAGGCCATCGTGAGCACCGTCAGGCCGAAGGCGAAGGAGACGCCGAGCAGGCCGATGCCGACGCCGGGGAACGCGGCGGAGATGACCGCGCTGCCGCAGCCGCCGAGGACGAGCCAGAACGTCCCGAGGAACTCTGCCGAGAGCTTGTTGCCGAGCGTCATGGGCGTATCTCCGTTCTCCCCCGCATCGATCGAATCGCTCAGGGCATCCTACGCCGACGCCGAAGAACCGACCGAAGAAGTTGCTCGAATCCTGCGGGTGGCCGATCCGCGTGCGGCGCGTTCCCCGCGGCTAGGGTCGCTTCGTGCATAATCCGGCTTCGCCGGAGGAGAACCCGACCGTGCCCCTCCACGACGACCTCACGCGCGAGATCCGCGAAGGCCCGTCGGGCCCCGAGGTCGGCGCGCTCTTCGACCTCGACCACACGCTGGTCGCCGGCTTTTCGGCGACCGCGTTCCTGCGCGAGCGCATCAGCAGCGGGCGAATCTCGCCCAAGGAAGTCTCCGACACGATCGCCGGCGCGCTCTCCTTCGCGCTCGGGCGCACCGGCTTCTCCGGGCTGCTGTCGGGCGTCGTCGCCACGTATCGCGGGATCAGCGAAGCCGCGATGCGCGAGCTGGCGGAGAGCGCGTTCGAGAAGCGCCTCGCCAAGGACATCTACCCCGAGGCGCGCACGCTGGTCGAGGCGCACCGCGCGAAGGGCCACACGCTCGGCATCGTGTCCTCGGCGCTGACTTATCAGGTCGAGCCGTTCGCGCGCGCGCTCGACATCCCGCACGTGATGTGCACGCGGCTCGAGGTGGAGAACGGTGTCTTCACGGGCCAAGTCGTGAAGCCGACCTGCTGGCAGGAAGGCAAGCTGCACTACGCCCGCATCCTGGCCGAGCGCGAGGGGTTCGACCTGGCGCAGTCCTACTTCTACTCGGACAGCGCCGACGACCTGCCGCTGCTCGAAGGGGTCGGCATGCCGCGGCCGCTGAATCCCGGCTCGCGCCTCGCCGGCATCGCGCGCAACCGCGGCTGGCCGATCCGCCGCTTCACGAGCCGCGGGCGCCCCGACGCCGAGGCGATCGCGCGCACCGCGCTCGCCTACGGCAGCGTGATCCCGAGCGTGCTGGTCGGCATGGGCGTCGGCTTCGCGAACCGCTCGCAGCGCGAAGGCGCGAACGTCGCGGTGTCGGCGTGGTCCGAGCTGGCGACGGCGTTCGCGGGCATCGAGCTCGACGTGCGCGGCGAAGAGCACCTCTGGTCGCATCGCCCGGCGGTGTTCGTGTTCAACCACCAGAGCGGCGTGGACGCGATGCTCGTCGCGAAGCTGCTGCGCCGCGACTTCGCGGGCATCGCGAAGAAGGAGATCCAGAACGTCCCGATCCTCGGGCAGGCGTTCGAGTTCGCGGGCACCGTGTTCATCGACCGCAGCGACACGCGCAAGGCGATCGAGGCGATGGAGCCCGCCGTCGAGGCGCTGAAGCAGGGCCGCTCGATCGCGATCGCGCCGGAGGGCACGCGCTCGCGTACGCCGCGCCTCGGCCGCTTCAAGAAGGGCGCCTTCCACCTCGCGCTGCAGGCGGGCGTGCCGGTCGTGCCGATCGTCTTCAAGAACACGCTCGACGTGCTGCCGCGCGGAGCGATCGTGCTGCGGCCCGCAAACGTCGAGGCGGTGGTGCTGCCGCCGATCGACACCTCGGGCTGGACGCGCGACACGATCGACGCGGAGATCGAGGCCGTGCGCAAACAGTTCCTGGAGGTGCTCGGCCAGTGACCCTGCGCGTGTGCGTGCTCGGCGCGGGCTCGTGGGGGACCACGGTCGCGTCGCTCGCCGCGCGCAACGGGCCGACGCTGCTCTGGGCGCGCAACCCGGAGACGGCGCGCGAGGTCAACGAAGCGCGCTCCAATGGGAGGTATTTGCCCGGGACGCGCCTGCCGCGCGGCCTGCGGGCCACCGACTCGATCGAGGAGGCGGTGCGCGAGGCCGACGTGATCGCGGTCGGCGTGCCCTCCCACGGGCAGCGCGCCGTGCTCGAGGAGGTGCGCAAGCACATCCGCCCGTGGGTTCCGCTCGTGAGCCTCAGCAAGGGCCTCGAGCAGGGCAGCCACTTGCGCATGACCGAGGTGATCCGCGAGGTGCTGCCGAAGCATCGCGCCGGCGCGCTGTCCGGGCCGAACCTCGCGCGCGAGATCATGTCGGGGATGGCGGCCGCGAGCGTGATCGCGATCGACGACGAGATGATCGCGCGCTCGCTCCAGGACGTTTTCCACAGCGGGCTGTTTCGCGTCTATACGAACCGCGACGTCGCGGGCGTCGAGTACGGCGGCGCGCTGAAGAACGTCATCGCGATCGCGGTCGGCATGGGCGACGGGCTCGGCGTCGGCGACAACACGCGCGCTGCCGTGATCACGCGCGGCCTCGCGGAGATGACGCGGCTCGGCGTTGCGCTCGGCGGCAAGGCCGAGACCTTTGCGGGGCTCGCCGGTATGGGCGACCTCGTCGCGACTTGCGTCTCGCCACAGAGCCGCAACCGCCACGTGGGCGAGCAGCTCGGCCGCGGGCGGAAGATCGAGGACGTGATCGCCGAGATGCACATGGTGGCGGAGGGCGTGAAGACGACGCGCGTCGTGCTCGAGCTGGCGGAGAAGGTGGGCGTGCCGATGCCGGTGGCGCGCGAGGTGTACGGGGTGCTGTACGAGGGGGAAACGGCGGCGCAGGCGTATCGCGGGTTGGTGCGGAGCAAGCCGGGGGATGAGGCGGAGCCGGGCTGACGTCGGGCTCGCGCGGCTTTGGCGGTGCGTCCTTGGATGCGGGCAGCGCCGCGCGCGGGGGCGGGCGGGGCGCGGGTGCGACTCCGGGCCCTCGCATCGAGGCGTGCGTCGTCGGGTGTGGGAGCGTGCGCGGCCTTCGGGCGTGCTTGCGCGCTCACACCCGGGATCGTTGCGAATAGGGCGCGCGGAGGTCTTGCTCCTGTCGGGCCCTGCGCTGCACCCCCGCCCCGCCCGCCCCCGCGCGCGGCTCGTGCTTGGATCGGGCTCGGATCGTGCTCGGGTCGGGCGCGCTCGTGCGGCGCTCGAGCACACTTTCGAAGGGAGTGGTGGGGGGGGGGCCGGCGGGGGGGGGGGGGGGGGCGCGAGCAAAAAGAAGACAAACAGCCGGGTGT
>CAYWRY010000091.1:0-11062 GCA_964460485.1 uncultured Spirochaetales bacterium | reverse complement strand
GCGCGGGGGCGGCGCCCCACCACACCCGCTAGGGTTGGGGGGCCGGGCGCCGGGCGTTGGCGGCGGGGCTCGCGACACTTGCTGGCAGCAGACGCGCCGTGTTGTCTGCCTTGCAGTCGAGGGTCGGCGTAGCTTGCGTGCAGCGAGGAGTCGCCCATGAAGATCGAGTTCGTTGCGGGGTTCGCGTCGATCGTGGCGGAGCCGGCGCGGGCGCAGCGGTTCTATCGGGATGCAATGGGGCTGCCGCTGAAGACGAACTCGGGCAATCCGGACTAAGTGGCGATGGAAGACTTCGGCGGCGTGAAGCACTTCGGGGTGTGGCCGCTCGCGGATGCGGCGCAGTCGTGCTTCGGCTCTCGCACGTGGCCGGCGCACGTGCCCGTGCCGCAGGCGACGATCGAGTTCGAGCTGGAGAGCCCCGACGCCGTGGAGAGCGGCGCGCGCGAGCTCGAGTCGCGCGGCTACGCCCTGCTCGACGGCCGGCGCACGGAGCCGTGGGGGCAAGTGCTCGCGCGCCTGCTCGGTCCGGAGGGGCTGCTGATCGGCCTCAGCTACGCACCGTGGATGCATGCGAAGAGTTGAGGCGGCGCTTCCCGCGCCGCGCCCTCGCGTGCTCCCAGCGCGGCGCGCGGTTCACGCCGCCGCGGGCCTTATGCGATACCGGATCGGCAGGTGCTTCAGCCCGGGTACCAGATTCGACGCCGTGCGCTCGGGCTTGCCCGCCGACTCGACGTGCTCGAGGCGCGGCAGCAGCTCGCGATAGAGCGCGCTCGTCGTCTTGCGCGCGAGGTGCGAGCCGATGCAGAAGTGCTCGCCGATGCCGAAGGCGAGGTGCGGGTTCGGGTCGCGCTCCAAGTCGAGCCGATCGCCGTCTTCGAAGACGTCCTCGTCGCGATTCGCGGAGCCGTAGAAGAGCACGAGCCGGTCGCCCTTGCGGATGCGCTGGCCGCGCAGCGTGTAGTCCGCCGCCGCCGTGCGCTGCATGTGGTTCACCGGCGTCACGTAACGAATGATCTCGTCGATCGCGGTCGGGAGCGCCGGGTTCTTCGCCCACTTCGCGCGCTCGTCCGGGTTCTCGATCAGCGCGAGCATTCCGCCGCCGATGCCGCCTCGCGTGGTCTCGTGACCGGCGGTGAAGACGATCAGGCAGTAGCCCATCGTCTCGATCAGGCCCATCGGCTTCCCGTCCACCTGGGCGTTCGCGATCACGCTGGCCAGGTCGTTCGCCGGCTTCGCGCGGCGGTCCTCCATCACCTTGTTGAAGTAGTTGAAGAAGTCCATGCCGAGCGCGCGCATCGTCGCCTGACGCTGCTCGGGGGTCTGCATCGCGCCGCGCTGGAACTCCGGATCCTCGGCGCCGAACAGCTCGTTGGTGAGCTTCAGGATGAACGGTTCATCTTCGCGCGGCACGCCGAGGATGTGCGCGAGCACGCGCAGCGGGTGAAGCGACGCGACGTCGCGGATGAAGTCGCACTCGCCCTCGCGGCCGAGCCCGTCGACCAGATCCCGTGCGGAGATCTCGACGATCTCGTCGAGCCGCTTCAGCCCGCGCGGCGTGAACCAGGGGCTCGCCACCTTGCGGAACTTGCGGTGGTCGGGCTGGTCCATGTTGATGATGGTGCGCATCTGCATGAAGCCGCCCGCTTGCTGGGCGCGCCACTGCTCCTCGCGGATCGCCGTCATGCCCGGCGCGTTGAGGAAGATCTCCGGTTGCTTCGAGACCTCGATCACGTCGGCGTGCTTGGTGATCGCCCAGAACGGCATCCAGCCGGGCGGCTCGAACCAGGCGACGGGCGCCTCGCGCCGCAGCGCCTTCCACTCCGCCCACGGATAACCGCGCTCCATGTAGCTGCGCGGCTCGACCAGATGCCTGCCGTCGACGTTCATCGCCCGCTCTCCTTCGCCGCGCGCAGGATGCCGCAGTCGGCGCTCGGGGCCATGCGAAGTTCGTCGGCGCGAGGACTGCGGCGACCGACCGCGGAATCGCCGGCCTCGGCGCAGTGCGCGGTGCCCGGTTGCGCCGCGTGCGGCGGCGCGCCTCGATCTGCCCATCGGCGCCGCAGAGTTGCGGGCGCACGGCGCGCTTCAGTGCCTACCTCGCGCCCGCTCGGCCCCGCGCGACGCGTCGATCACTTGGCGAGCCCGACCATTACGACCGCCATGCGTACCGGCTTCCCGCTCTTGTTGCGCCACGCGTGGTTCGTCGCGCGCTGCACGACACAGTCGCCCGGGCCGAGCGCGACCACGCCCCGGTCGAGCTCGAGCGTGATCTCGCCGTCGAGGATCAGCACGTAGTCGAGCGTGTTCGTGCGGTGGAAGGAGGCGTCTGCACCGTGAGACGCGCCCTGCGCGCGCAGGTACTCGGCGACCACGGCGTCGTCGGGCAACTCGAACACGCGGAAGGTGGTGCCTCCCGGCGGCGGCTCGAGCGAGGCGCCGCCGGGCGCTGCGGCGCTGGGCGGCGCAGGCGCGAGCGGGTCGCCGGGAGCGCTCGCAAAGAGCTGCGCGAACCGCGGCGACGCGTCGGCCACCACCTCGAAGTGCGACTGCCCGCTCGCGTCCGTCGCGGTGACGACGCGCTTCACGCGCACTCCCTCACAGCGACGCGTAGGCAGCGGCGAGCAGGCGGCGCGGCCGCGGATCCACGAGCCACGCGCCGGTGTGCATCAGGTTCATCGCGTAGCCGAACGAGAGCCGGTGCTCGGGGTCGGCGTGGCTGTAGGAGCCGCCGGCGCCACCGTGGCCGAAGGCGCGCGGGTTCGGGCCGAGCGGCTCGTCCGCCGAGGGCATGAAGAAGCCGAGGCCGATGCGCGTGCGGAACGGCAACACCTCGTCCTTGCCGTCGACCTGGGCGGTGCGCGCGCGCTCGATCGCTTCGGCCGAGAGCAGGCGCACGCCGAAGGCCTCGCCGCCGTTCGCCAACGGGGCGTAGATGCGCGCGAGGGAGTGCGCGTTCGAATGCCCATTCGCGCCGGGAATCTCCGCCGCGCGCCAGGCGCGCGAGTTCACGAGGCCGGGCGTCATCACGGGCGGATTGGCGAAGGCCTTCGCGAGCAGCCCTTGCGGATTCTGCGCGATCGCCTTGACGAGGTCGAAGTCGACGTCGCCGGTGGGCGGATGGATGGGGCCCTGCGCGAGCGGCGCAACGCGCGCGTCGAGCTCGGGACCGAAGCCGATCTCGAAGGTCGCGCCGAGCGGCCGCGCGATCTCCTCCCGCACGACGTCGCCGATCTTCTTGCCGCGCACGCGCCGCACGATCTCGCCGTTCAGCCAGCCGAAGGTGAGCGCGTGGTAGCCGTGCGCCTTGCCCGGCTCCCACCACGGCTCCTGCGCCGCGAGCGCGGCCGTCATCGCGCTCCAGTCGAACAGCGCCTCCTGAGGCAGCGGCTTCTCCACCGCGGCGAGGCCGGCCTCGTGCGTGAGCAGACATCGCACCGGCAGGTTCGCCTTGCCCGCCTGCGCGAACTCCGGCCAGTAGCGCGCCACGGGCGCGTCGAGGTCGACCTTGCCCTCGTCCACCAGCCGGTGCAGGGCGATCGCCGTGATGCCCTTCGTCGTCGAGTAGACGTTCACCAGCGTGTCGCGCTCGAACGGCTTCGTGCGCGCGGCGTCCTGATGGCCCGCCCACAGGTCGACCACCAGCTCGCCGCGATGCGTGACCGCGACGCCCGCGCCCAGCTCGTTGCCGTCGGCGAACTCCTTCGCGAAAGCGTCCTTCACGCGCGCGAACTTGGGATGGCAGGCGCCCTGAATCTCGGCGGGCGGGGACATGGCCTCTCCTCGGCGTTGGGCCGGCAGCATGCGTGGGGCGGACGCCGCGTGTCAAAGGGAGCCGCGCCGGAAGCCGGGCGCCGCGCGGACGCGCTGCGTCGCCGCGGTGACGAGAAGCGTCGCTTGCGACGATCCGCGGCCGGGCGCGCGCCCGCGCGCGCTCGCCTTGGGCGTGCGGGGATCTGCGCGGGGAGCTGCGCATCGCTGTCGAGTTGGCGCGGGAGTTGCTCCGCAGGCGGGCGCGGTGGTCTTGCCGCTCCAATCCTTCAGTCGAGGCGAAGCATGCAGGCCGGGCAGCGCGCGCGCGCAGGTTTCACGTTGATCGAGTTGATGATCGTGGTCGCGATCATCGGGATCCTCGCGGCCATCGCGATTCCGAACTTCGTGATGTTTCAGCTCCGCTCGAAGACCAGCGAGGCGAAGACGAACATCGCGGGGATCCGCACCGCGGAGGAGGGCTACTACTCCGAGTTCGGCACGTACGTCGGCGCGGCGATGACGCCGACGCTCGCGCCCGGCCCCAACAAGAACGTGTGGGCGGGCGCCGGCCTCGCGGCCTTCGACCAGATCGGCTTCCGGCCCGAGGGTCCGGTTCACTTCGTCTACGCGGTGAACGGCGTCGCGAACGCCTTCTCGATCGCGGCGATCGGCAACCTCGACGGCGACCCCACGCCCTCGCAGTACGCCTACTTCCGCAACCTGCCGTTCTCGGCGTTCGGCCCGGGCCCGCCGATCGGAACCTGCGCGCCGACGGGCGTGTACAACGCCGCGACCGGCGCCCAGGATCTGCTCAACACCGTCGGCGCCTGCACGGCGCAGGACGGCCAAAGCCAGTTCTGACCAAGCCCTGACCGAGCCATTATGGGGTCTGACCCCAACTGGCCCTCGCAGCTCGCGCCGGTGCTAAGACGGGGCCTCTTCGGAGGCCCCATGACTCGCACGCTGGCTCGCTCGGTCTGTGCCCTGCTCCTCGCCGCCGCGGCGAGCGCCGAGGAGGGCGCTCCCGAGGCGCCCTTCAGCGTCGACGCGCCGATCGGACCCACGCGCACGCTCGCCTTCGAGACGGAGTCCGGCACGTGGCTCCACCTCGACGTTCATCCGGACGGCCGGCGCATCGTCTTCTCGCTGCTCGGCGATCTCTACCTGCTGCCCATCGACGGCGGCGAAGCGCAGCGCATCACCAGCGGCCCCGCCTACGACGTGCAGCCGCGCTTCAGCCCGGACGGCCGCCAGATCGCCTTCGCGAGCGACCGCTCGGGCATCGAGAACCTCTGGGTGTGCGCGCTCGACGGCAGCGCGGCGCGCCCGCTCACGCGCGAGAAGGACGTGACCGTGAGCGCGCCTGCCTGGGCGCCGAGCGGCGCTTGGGTGGTTGGCCGCAAGCGGCTGACGGACGCGTCGTCGCTCGGCAGCGTCGAGCTGTGGACGTGGCACGTGGACGGTGGGGCCGGCATTCAGCTCACCGAGCGCGACGAGCAGCCCGACGCGGCGGACCCCGCCTTCGCACCCGGCGACGAGCGCTTCCTCTACTTCTCCGCGCGCGACGCTCGCTACCGCTACGACCGCAACGTCAACGAGGGCATCTGGCAGATCAAGCGCCTCGATCGGCGCGACGGCAAGTCGATCGCGTTGACCGGCGAGTTCGGCGGGGCGGCGACCCCCACCTTCTCGCGCGACGGCAAGACGCTCGCCTTCGTGCGGCGCGTGCGGGCGAAGACGCGCATCGAGCTGATGGACCTGGCCAGCGGGCGCACGCGGGTGCTCGCCGAGGGCGTGCAGCGCGACAACCAGGAGGGCTTTGCCTTCCACGGCGTCTTCCCCGGCTTCGCCTTCACGCCCGACGGCAAGGCCGTGATCGCGAGCGCCGAGAATCGCCTGTGGCGCTTCGACGTCGCCACCGGTGCGCGCAGCGCGATCCCCTTCCGCGCGCGCGTCGAGCAGACGCTCAGCGAGGTGCTGCGCACGCCGCGCCCCGCCGTCGCCGACGAGGTGCGCGCGCGCGTGCTGGGCTGGCCGAGCCTCTCGCCCGACGGCCGCACCCTCGCGTTCCAGGCCTTCGGCCAGATCTGGACTCTGCCCACGCGCGGCGGCGCCGCGCGGCGACTCGGCGAGGGCGGCGACATCGAGGCCGCGCCGGCCTTCTCGCCCGACGGCCGCGAGCTCGCCTACGCGACCTGGAACGATCGCGAGGGCGGACAGCTCTGGCGCCGCTCGCTCTCCGGCGGCGCGCCGGTGCGGCTGACGGATGCGCCCGGCCAGTACGCGAACCCCGCCTTCTCGCCCGATGGCAGCAAGATCGCGTTCGTGCGCGGCAGCGGCGCCACGTTCCGCGACCACGATCTCGGCGAGGAGCTGTGGCTCGAGGTGCGCTGGGTGAGCCGCCACGGCGGCGCCAGTCATTACGTCGCCAGCGTCGCGAACCGCGGCACCAACCGGCGCATGCCCAGGCCCGCTTTCTCGCCCGATGGCGCGCGCATCTACTTTGTCGACGACGAGCGCCCCGAGAAGCCGACGGATCCGCCTGCGACGCTGCTCTATTCCGCGACGCTCGACGGCGGCGACAAGCGCGCACACCTGCGCTTCGTGCGGGCCGAGGAGGTGGCGATCTCACCGGACGGGCGCCACGTCGCGTTCCAGGAGCAGCACGACGCCTGGGTGACGGCGATGCCGAGCGCGAGCGACGCGCCGATCGAGGTCGGACTCGAGCACGGCGCGCTGCCGGTGGCGCGACTCTCGGACGAGGGCGGCGAATGGGTGGCGTGGGCGCGCGGCGGCGAGGCGATCAGCTTCGCGCGCGGGCCCGAGCTGCACGTGACGCGCCTCGCGGACGCGCTGCGGCCGCCGCCGGAGGAGCCGCCGCCGGGCGCGGCGGGTGCGAAGCCCGGCGAGAAGCCCGCAAAGCCGCTGCTGCCAAAGAGCGAGAGGATCGCCGTGGACGTGCGCTTGCCGCGCGCGCGACCGAAGGGCGCCGTGGCGTACGTCGGCGCGCGCATCGTCACGATGCGCGGCGACGAGGTGATCGAGCGCGGCACGCTGGTGGTGGACGGAGACCGCATCGCGGCGGTGGGTGCGGAGCGCGACGTCGCCATCCCGGCGGGCGCGCGCCGCGTCGAGCTCGCCGGGCGCACGATCGTGCCCGGCCTGTTCGACGAGCACGCGCACCTGCACTACTCGGCGCTCGACGTGCACCCGCAGCGGCCGTGGAAGTACACGGCGAACCTCGCCTACGGCGTCACCTCGACCCACGACGTCTCGGCGACCACCTCCGAGGCGTTCGCCCAGAGCGAGCGCGTCGAGGCCGGCCTGATGATCGGGCCGCGCATCTACTCCACGGGCTCCGTGCTCTACGGAGCGGATCTGCCGCAGCGCACGATCGTCAACTCCCTCGACGACGCGCGGCGCGCGCTGCGCCGCATGAAGGCGGCCGGCGCGTTCAGCGTGAAGTCCTACATGCAGCCGGGCCGCCACCAGCGGCGCTGGATCCTTCAGGCAGCCCGCGAAGAGGGCATGCTCGTCGTGCCCGAAGGCGGCGGCGACCTGGAGATGGACATGACCATGGTGCTCGACGGCCACACGACCATCGAGCACGCACTGCCCGTCGCGCCGCTCGGCGACGACGTGCTCCAGCTCTTCGCGCAGAGCGGCACCGCCTACACGCCCACGCTGCTCGTCGCCTACGGCGGGCTCTCGGGCGACCGCTGGTTCCATCAGCACTACGAGCTGTGGCAGGACGCGCGGCTCGCGCGCTTCGTCCCGCAGCGCTTCATCGACACGCTCGGCCGCATCCGCAGCGTGGTGGCGACGGACCGCGCGGACTGGCATCACCTCGCGGTCGCGGCGGCGGCGCGCGACCTGCTGCGCGGCGGTGCGCTCGTGAACCTCGGCGGCCACGGCCAGATGCAGGGCCTCGGGCCGCACTGGGAGATGTGGGCCTTCGTGCAGGCGGGCATGACGCCGCTCGAGGCGCTGCGCGTCGCCACGCTGAATCCCGCGAAGACGCTGGGCTTGGACCGCGACCTCGGCTCCCTCGAGCCGGGCAAGCTCGCCGACTTCGCGGTGCTCGAGAGGAACCCGCTGGAGCGCATCGAGAACAGCGAGAGCGTGGAGCTGGTGGTGAAGAACGGCGTCGCCTACCGGCTCGAGGATCTCGAGCTGCCGCGCTGACGGCGCGTGGGCCGCGGGCGGACGCCTCCGTCGGTGGAGGCGCCGCGGAGGGCTGCGCGGTGTGACGGAGCACACCTTCTGCGCGGACCGCGCAGGGCTACGCTGGCGCGCCTGCAAGGGGAGACGCAGTCCGATGCGGTTTTCGCAGCGCGCGCGCGCGGCGCTCGTGTGGGTTTGCTTGGGATTGGCCACCGCTGTGCGAGCCGAGCCCTTCGACTGGACGCCGGCCCAGGAGGATGCGGTCGTCGAGATTCTGACCAGCGACGCCGACGGCGACCTGCGCGAGACGCCGGTTTGGATCGTCGTGGTGGACGGCGCCGCCTTCGTCCGCACCGGCGACTCGAAGTGGCTCGCCAACATCCGCCGCGGCTCTCTGGTGCGGCTGCGCATGCGGGGCGACGAGCGCGCGGTAGAGGCGCGGGAGATCACCGACACGGCGGTCGCCGCGCGGATCGAGCAGGCGTTCCAGGCGAAGTACGGCCTCGTCCAGCAGGTGATGAGCTTCTTTCGCGTTACCGAGCCGACGGTGCTGCGCCTGACCGCGCTCACCTGGTGACGCGAGGCGACTTGGCCGCGGCAGCAAGACGAGGCGGCTCGCTGCCGCAAGGAGACGCGATGACCGCGACGCTCGACTTCCTGGTGAAGCGGGACGATCTGCGCGCGTGCGACCTCGTGCGGGGCGAGGACGCGGAGCGCATCGCGCTCGGGCCGGGCGCCGTGCAGCTCGCCATCGACCACTTCGCGCTCACGGCGAACAACATCACCTACGCCGCCTTCGGCGAGGCGATGGCGTACTGGCAGTTCTTCCCGGCGCGCGAGGGCTGGGGCCGCGTGCCGGTCTGGGGCTTCGCCGACGTTGCGCGCTCGCGCCACGAGCGCATCCGCGAGGGCGAGCGCGTCTACGGATACTTCCCGATGTCGAGCCATCTCGTCGTGCAAGCGGACCGCGTGAGCGACGCGAGCTTCGTCGACGCGGCGCCGCACCGCGCGAAGCTGCCGCCGGTCTACAACCAGTACCAGCGTCTCGGCGCGGGGCACGAGCGCGCGTTCGAAGACGCACAGATGCTGTTCCGCCCGCTCTTCATGACCTCGTTCGTGATCGACGACTTCCTCGCGCGGCGCGACTTCTTCGGTGCGAAGCAGATCGCGCTCTCGAGTGCGTCGAGCAAGACGTCGCTCTCGCTCGCGTTCCTGCTCTCGCGCCGCTTGGCGCCGCGCGCAGAGGTGGTGGGGCTCACCTCGCCGCAGCATCGCGCATTCGTGGAGCGCACCGGCTGCTACGACCGCCTGGTCGCGTACGACGACGTCGCATCGCTCGCGCGCGCGCCGGCGGTGTACGTCGACATGGCGGGCAACGGGCGCGTGCTCGGCGCCGTGCACCGCCACTTCGGCGCGGCGCTGAAGCACTCGTGTCTGGTGGGCGCGACGCACTGGGAGGCGCGCGGCGGCAGCTTCGCCTCTCCGGAGCCGCTGCCCGGCCCGAAGCCCGAGCTGTTCTTCGCGCCCGACCACATCCGCGCCGCAATTCAGGCGCTCGGCGCCGACGGCTTCAACGCGAGCGTCGCGAAGAGCTGGGACCCGTTCGCGGCTGCGGCGCGCGGCTGGATCGAGACGACCCGACACAACGGCGGGGCGGCGGTGCGCGCCGCCTACCTCGAGGTGCTGGAGAACCGCGCGCTGCCGGAGAAGGGCTACGTGCTCTCGCTGTGCGGTGCCTAGGCGTCGCGCCTGCTCGGCATCCGCCCGCGAATGCACGGCGGCGCAGCGCGTGCTAGCGACGCCCGCTCGAGCAACTCACGAGGAGCGCGCGTGCTCAAGAAACTCGAGCACCCCCAATGGGTGCGGCGCCTCAACCTGTTTGGGCCGTCCGTTGGCGACCCGCGGCACGTCGTCTCGCTGGGCGCCGAAGAGCTGATCGCGCTGGCGCGCGAGACGACCGGTCTTCACGACTTCGGCGACGCGGGTTGGGAAGCGGGCTACCGCGCCCTGATGACTTCCCTCGACGCCGAGGCGCAGCTGCATCTGCTGGGTCGCGTGCTGACGCGCGCCGAGGTGCTGCGCGTGCTCCAGACCAAGCTGCGCCTCCAGCGCGCGTGGACCGAGCGGCCGGCGATCCTGCGCGAGCCGATCGCAGCGCCGATCTTCGTGTGCGGCCCGCCGCGCTCGGGCACGACGATCCTGCTCGAGCTGCTCGCGCTCGATCTAGCGCTGCGCGCGCCGCTCGCGTGGGAAGCCGCGCATCCGCTGCCGCTCGGCGGCGACCCCGTGCGCGATCGCGCGCTGCGCATGGAGGTGGCCGAGAGCGAGCAGGAGCTGTGGGCCGAGATCCAGCCGGAGTTCCTGACGATGCACGAGCTGCGCCACGACCTGCCGTGCGAGTGCGTGCACTTCACGCAGGTGGACTTCGCGGGCCCGTACTGGTCGATGCAGTACGACGCGCCGGGCTACATGCAGTGGAAGCTCGCGACGCCCGGGCTCGACGCGCGCTTCTACGCCGGCCACCGCCGCTTCCTCCAGACGCTTCAGCACGGCGGCGCGCCAGCGCAATGGCTGCTCAAGTCGCCCGCGCACCTCTCGACGCTGCCCGCGCTGTTCGCCGAGTACCCCGACGCGCGCGTCGTCCACACCCACCGCGATCCCACGAAGTTCGTCGGCAGCGTCGCAAACCTGATGTGCACGCTGCGCTTCATGCGCAGCGATCACGTAGACGTGGCGCAGCAGGGGCAGATTGCGCTGGGCACGTTCAAGTATCTGCTGGAGCTCGGCATCCACCTGCGGAAGCAGGGGGCTCTGCCGGAGAAGCAGATCGTCGACTCGCACTATCTGGACCTGATGAGCGATCCGGTGGCGACTCTCCAGCGCGTGTACGAGCAGCTCGGGCTCGCGTGGCCGAGCGGGCATGCGGACAAGGTGCGGAGTTATCTGCGGGAGAAGCCGAGAGCGAAGTTTGGGGCGCATGCGTATCGGTACGAGGAGTTGGGGCTCGAGGAACGGGTCGTGCGCGAAGAGTTCTCGGCGTACGTGGCGCACTATGGGGTTCGGGCGGAGGGGTGACGCGAAGACGATCGAGGCGGCGCGGGGGGGGGGGGGGGGGGGGGGGGGGGGGGGGGGGGGGGGGGGGGGGGGG
>CAYWRY010000090.1:0-17122 GCA_964460485.1 uncultured Spirochaetales bacterium | reverse complement strand
GTGTCGGTGAGCCGCTTCGCGTACTCGCTCCAGAAGATCTTCTCGATCGACGACTCGGGGCCCGGCGCGTTGCCGGACGCGATGTTCGCCAGGTTGCGCAGACCGTTGGCGCGCATCACCTCGTTCTCGACGACCAGGCGACCGAGCTTCTCGCGCACGTCCGCGCGTCCGAGCAGGCCGTTCTCGCGCAGGCCCGCGGCGAGGCCCTCGAGCTGCGCGTCGTACTCGGCGGGATGGGAGAGTGTCGCGCCGCCACGCTCGTAGCCGAGCAGCGTCATCGCCACCTTCCAGCCCTCGCCGATCTTGCCGACGATGTGCTCGCGGCGCGCGAGGCCGCCGTCGAAGAACACCTCGCCGAACTCCGACTCGCCCGTGATCTGGCGAATGCCGCGCATCTCGACGCCCTTCTGGGCGATCGGCATCAGGAAGAAGGTGATGCCGCCGTAGCGATCGTTCGGGTCGGTGCGCGCGAGCACGAAGATCCAATCCGCCCACGGCCCGAAGGTCGTCCACACCTTCTGGCCGTAGATGCGGAAGTGCTCGCCCTCCGGCTCGGCGCGCGTTCGCAAGGAAGCGAGGTCGGAGCCGGAGCCCGGCTCGCTGAAGCCCTGACACCAGATCTCCGAGCCGTCGAGCATCTTCGGGATGAAGCGGCGGCGCTGCTCCTCGGTGCCGTGGTGGATCAGCGCGGGGCCGAGCAGCGAGATGCCGAGGAAGTTCGGCACCTGCGGCGCGTCGGCGCGCGCCAGCTCCTCTTGGAGGATCGCCTCCTCGACGGCGGTCGCTCCGCGGCCGCCCCACTCCGGCGCCCAGCCCATCCCGAGATAGCCGGCGGCATGCATCTTCTTCTGCCACGCGCGCCGCAGCTCGACCAGCGAGTTCGCGTCGTGCTTCGGGTCGCGCACCTCCTGGCTCCAGGGCCGCGCGAGATTCGCGGCGAGCCAGGCGCGCACCTCGGCGCGGAACTTCTCCTGAGCGGGGGTGAAGTCGAGATCCATGCGGTGCCTCCGGCGAAGGCGCGCATGGTATCCGGCGGAAGCGCGCGTGGGGCGGCCGGGCTTCGAGCGCGCGCGTTGGGCCCGGGCGGCGGCCCGAGGGCCGGGGCCGCCTCGCGACGGCCCGCGCCTTCACCGGCCGGCGGAATCCCCGACGCGGTGGCTCGCCGTCTCGTCGCGGTGCTTCGCCAGGTACCGCATGAACGGCGTGCCGCCGGTGCCCACGTCGCTCGGGTTCGCGCCGCCTCCCGCCTGGGCGTGGATGTAGCGGGCCGCGTACTCGAGGTGGAGCGAGCGAAACGCCTCGAGCCAGTGCAGGCACGCGTCGTAGATCTCCGCGAGATCGCGATGCGCATCCCCCAGCTCCCGCACGGCCGCGCGCACGCTGCCGCCGGCCTCGACGTGGGCGAGGAAGCCGCGGTGCCCCGGCGGCATGTAGGCGCGCATCTCGTCCAGGTAGGCGCGCAGCGGATCCGGCGCGTGGGCGACGCCGAGCAGCGCGTCCAGCACCGGCACGATCCCGCTCTGCGCGCCGGTCTCGCCGCGCAGCTGCTGCGGGCCAGCGAGATCCCCGGCGCCCTCGTAGACGACACCCTGCGGCAGGGCGGGATGATTCTTCCAGCCGTGGATGAAGGGGCGCACGCGATGGAAGTAGACGTAGGGATCGCAGCGCTCGGGCATGCGGCGCAGGGAGCCGAGCATCGCTTCGAGCGCGCCAGCCACCTCTTCGAGGCGGGCGGTCAAGGCCGCAGCGTCTCCAGCGCGCGCGGCGCCGAGGGCCGGCAGCGCGGCGTGCAGCGCGCGCGCCGCGAGCGCCTCGATCTCGACGTGGATCAGGATGAACCAGTCCTCGTCCTGTCCGCCCAGGAAGTTCTGGAGGATGGCGAGGTTGTCGACCGCGAGCGGCCCGCGCGGATCGAAGCGGCGCCAGTTGTCGAGGGCGTAGGAGGCATACGAGAGGATCGGCGGGCGGCCGAGCCGCTGCGCGAGCGCAGCCCAGGGGGCCGCCAGCTGCGCGGGGATTGCCGCCGCCGGCGCCGCGCCTTCCCATATGAACGCGTGTGCCACGAACGAGAGCACGCGCATCGCCGCGCGCTCGTCCGCGGGCGAGCGCAGCGCGCCCAAGTCGAAGCGCGGCAGCGAGCGCACGGCGTCGCGCACGCGCTGGGCGGCGAGCCGCTTCGGCAGCTCGCTCGCGAGCTCCTGCCAGAGCGAGAGCTGCGCGGGCAGCGCGCGTACCGGATCCTGCTCCGGCAGGAAGCCGCGCTCCGGATGCACGTCGAAGCGCTTCAGGTCCCCGCTGGTCTCGGTCGCTGTCGCCATGCCCCACCCTCACGCGAATGCATGCGCCTTCGGCGAGCCGCGCGCGCGACTCGAGCCGCAGACTACGACTCGCTGCGCAGATGCGTAGGGGCGGTCGGGAGCGCTCGGCGCCTTCACGCGCTCGCGCGCTTCGCGATGCCGCGCCGCAAGGCGGCGTCGCCGTCGGCGAAGCGCGGCTGCGCCAGCCACAGCCGCAGCAGGTGGCGCTTCTCGTCCGGATCCTCCCAGTCTTCGTACTCGGTCCGCGCGTGGAGGATCACGCTGTTCTTCAGAAACTGGATGTCCCCGGGCCGGAACTGCATGTCGAGGGCGAACCCGGGCTCCAGAGGAATCGCCTCGAGCAGATCGAGCAGCTCGCGCTGGGCGTCGTCCAGTGCCGCGAGCTCCGGGAAGTCCTGCGCCGCGTTCCGGATGTACCAGGTCAGCAGCAGCATGCGGAACACGGGGCCGTCCAGCGCCACGATCGGCAGCCCGAAGGTCCTCGGCCCGTCCGGACCGTTTTGCCCGTGCGCGTGGTGCTGATACGTGCGCAGCAGCAGCGGCGCGAGATCGGGCCGGCGCCGCACGATCTCGTTGAACACGGCGACCGAGGAGGCGATGCGGCTCACGCCGCCGCTGCGCCCGCTGCGCAGGCAGAGCAGGCCGATGATGTCGGCGCCGTCCGTGTGGAACGCGAGCTCGGCGCGCGTCTTGTAGAGGCGCACGTCGTGGTCGAGCGGGCTCGCGCCCGTATCGCGCACGTGGCCGAGCAGGTCGCCGTCCGTGTTCTGCGACACGGGCGTGCCCAGCTGGAGGCCGAGCCAGGCGTAGGCGAGGCCGGCCGCCTGCTTGCCGAGCTCGCGCACCGGGACGCCGCGCAGCAGCACGAAGCCGAGGCCGTGCTCGAGCCGCGCGCGCACGTCCGCGACGAGGGGCGCGAGCGCGCTCGGCGGGAAGTCCGTCGATTGGATCTGCGCCAGCGGCTTGCCGCCCCGCTGGAGGGCTTCCGCCGCCTCGCGCAGCTCGGCGACCTCTGCGCGCGACAGCTCGCGCAGCCAGCGCTCGGGCTTCTCTTGCAGCTCGTCGCCCCGCCACAGGGCGGGGCTCTCGATCGGTCGCAGGTTCACGACTCACCTCTCTTTCGCGGGCGCGCGGGGGCAGAAACGGCCGCTGCCGGACAGCAGTGGGGAACGATCGCTTCGAAGCGCGCGAGGATCGCCCGCAGCCGGGCGACGATCGCGGGCCCGTCGAGCTCGACGAACACGTGGCGGCCCTGCTTCTCGCGGCGCACGAGGCCGGCCTCGTCGAGCAGCGCGAGGTGGCGCGAGATCACCGAGCGGTCGTGAGGGAAAGCGGCGGCGACCGTCGCGATGTCGCTGCGGCCGTGCGCCGTCAAGTACTCGACCAGCTCGAGGCGGACCGGCTCGCACAGCGCGCGGAACAGCTTGCCGCGCAGGATCTCGCGCAGCTCCCTCGCCGCCGCCCGCCGGGTGCGCGCCGCCCTCATGAACGCGAGCATACATGCACCCGGATGCACATGTGAAGGAGAGGCGCCGCGGCTACTCGGGGCGCGCGCTCTGCCCGGGCGCCGCGTACACGCGCACGCCCTCCATCCACGTCTCCAGCACGCGCAGCTCCGAGAGCTGGTTGCGGGGGACGTCGAACGGGTTCGCGTCGAGCACGAGGAAGTCCGCCAGCAGGCCGGGCGCGAGCGCGCCGAGCTCCGTCTCGCGGTGGAGCTGGAAGGCGGCGCCGGCCGTGTAGGCGCGCAGCGCCTCGCCGACTTTCAGGCGCTGGGACGCATTGAGCCGGCCCGGCAGGCCGCCGCCCGCGAGCGTCGCGCGCTCGCGCGTCACGGCCGTCTCGATGGCGTCGAAGCGGTCGGCGGGATCGACGGGCCAATCGCTGCCGAACGCGAGCCGCGCGCCGGAGTCGAGGAGGTCGCGGATCGGGTAGAGCCGCCCGTGCCGCTCGCTGCCGAGGTAGGGTTCGAGCGTGTCGATCGTGTAGGCGTCGCGCTGAGCCCACTGCGGCGAGAAACTCGCGACGGCGCCGAGCGCGGCGAAGCGCGGCACGTCGGCGGGAGCCACGAGCTCGAGGTGCGTCAGCGTGTGGCGCGCGTCGCGCGGGCCGTTCACCGCGCGCGCGGCCGCCACCGCATCGAGGGCGACGCGCACCGCGCGGTCGCCGATCGTGTGGAAGTGGAGCTGCCAGCCCTCGGCCTCCAGCTTCGTCGCGAGCCGCGCGAGCACGCCGGGGTCGGCGTAGAGCTCGCCGTCGCCCCCGCCGAGGTAGGGAGACAGCAACGCCGCGGTCTGCGCCGGGTACTCCATCACGCCGTCGACGAAGAACTTCACGGTGCCCACGCGCAGGCGCGGGTGCTGCATGCCGTCGCGCAGCGCGCGCACGCGCGCGGCCACCAGGTTCGGCTCGCGCTCCACGGTGGGATCGACGGGGATGGCGAGGTGCGCTCGCGGGCCGGGCGGCGGCGGCATCCACGCCGCGAGCTGATCGGGCGTGGCGCCGGCCGCGAGATAGGCGGTGACGCCGACGGAGAGCATGTGGGCGTGAGCGGCGCCGAGATAGCGCTGGAGCCGCTCGGGCGTGAACGCCGGCATCGCGGACGCGACGATCGAGATTGCGCCGATGTCCACCAGGTAGCCGTTCGGCGCCCCGCTCTCGTCGCGCAGCAGCTTGCCGCCGGGCGGGTCCAGCGTACTCGCGTCCACGCGCGCCAGCGCCAGCGCGCGCGAGTTCGCGAGTGCGTTGTGCCCGTCGGCGCCGCGCACCAGGATCGGCCGCTGCGTGTCCAGCCGATCGAGCGTCTTGCGCGTGATGCGCGCGCCGGTCGGCACCATCGCCTGCGCCTGCCAGCCGAACACCTCGAGCCACTCGTCGGGGCCCGCGTCGGGCTCCGCTGCGAGGCAGGCCGCGATGCGCTCGCGGAGCTGGGTGCGCGTCAGCGCCTCGTAGCCCAGCGAGCAGGACGAGAGGATCTGTCCGCCCTTCACCGGGTGCGAGTGGCCGTCGACGATGCCGGGCATCACGAACTTGCCCGCGAGGTCGAGGACGCGCGTCGCGGCGCCGATGTGCCGCGCCGCCTCGACGTCCTTGCCCACGAAGACGATCCGCCCGCCGCGCACGGCCAGCGCCTGCGCCAGATCGTCGTCCGCCGTCGCGGTGAAGATCTTTCCGCCGCGCAGCACGAGATCGGCGGCCGGCGGCGGCGCCTTCGCCGGCAGTGCGGGGCATGCGCCGAGCGCGAGCGCGAGCAGCGCCGCGAGCGGCGCGAAGAGCGTGACATGCCGGCGCATCGACCCTCCCGTCGCGCGCATACTAAGCGGAGGCGGAGGAGCCATGCAGCGGTACATGCCGATCGCCGCGCTCTTTCTGTGCGCGGCGTGGGCGCTCTGCAGCGGCGAGGCGGGCGCGGCGGATGTGGAGCCGCGCGCGGCACAGGCCGGTGGAGCGCCCGCGCGGCGCGGTCTCGTCGCGAAGCGCTCCGGCGTCTCGCCCGGCTACGTGCTCTTCAGCCCGCTGCTCTCGAACGTCACCTACCTGATCGACAACGACGGGCGCGTCGTCCACACGTGGCGCGCGCTGACCTCGCCCGGCGGCGACCAGCTCCTGCTGGACGACGGCTCTCTCCTCCGCCTCGGCCGCGATCTCGACTTCCTCCATTTTCGAACGGGCGGCGTCGGCGGCTGGCTCGAGCGCCTCGCGTGGGACGGCGAGGAGCTGTGGGCGTGGCAGTACGCGAGCGAGCGCGCGGTGCTGCACCACGACATCGAGGCGCTGCCGAACGGCAACGTGCTGGCGCTGGCGTGGGAGGCGAGGACGCCAGCGCAAGCCGCCCGAGCCGGGCGCCGCGCGGATCGCATCCCCGCGCAGGGCCTGTGGCCCGACTTCGTGATCGAGGTGAAGCCCGAGCCGCCGCGCGCGGGCCGCATCGTGTGGGAATGGCACGTGTGGGACCACCTCGTGCAGGACGTCGACGCTACCGGCGAGACGTACGGCGTGCCGAGCGCGCATCCCGGCCGGCTCGACCTCAACGCAGACGCGCCGAAGCCGGCCGTCACGCCGGAGGAGCTCGCGCAGCTGCAGGCGCTGGGATACGTGCCGCCGGAAGCGAAGCCCGAAGACCTCGAGTCGGACTTCCTCCACATCAACGGGATCGACTACCACCCCGCGCTCGACCAGATCGCGCTCAGCGTGCCGACGCTCGGCGAGGTGTGGATCCTCGACCACGGCACCACGAGCGCCGAGGCAGCGAGCGAGCGCGGCGGCAGGCGCGGGCGCGGCGGCGCGATCCTGTATCGCTGGGGAAACCCGAGCGCCTACGGGCGCGGGCCCGCGAGCAGCCGGCGGCTCGGCCAGCCGCACGACGCGCGCTGGGTGCCGCGGGGCATGCCCGGTGCGGGGCGGCTCACGATCTTCAACAACGTGGCGGGCGGCCCGGAATCGAAGGGCGCCGGAGGCGCGTCGTGGTCGGCGGTCGAGGAAATCGCGCCGCCGTTGCTGGCGACCGGCCTCTACGCGCTCGACGACGGCGAGCCCTATGCGCCGCGCGAGCCGGCGTGGCGCTACGTCGCCGAGCCGCGCGAGTCATTCTTCGCGCCGTTCATCTCGGGCGCGCAGCGCACGCGGAGCGGCAACACGCTGATCTGCGCCGGCCCGCAGGGGCGCCTGTTCGAGGTGACGCCTCGCGGCGAGATCGTGTGGGAGTACTGGAATCCGTACGCGGGCTCCGTGCGCCTCGCCGACGGGGGCCCGCCCCAGCCGGGCCTCGACCGCGAGCCGTTCGCCGTGTTCCGCGCCGCGCGCATCCCGCCCGATCACCCCGCGCTGCGCGGCCGCAAGCTCGCGCCCCTCAAGCCACAGCCCGAGCTGGCGCCGCGCCCGGCGGATTGAGCCAATGGGGTTCGAGCCCATGGGCTCAGCGAAGGCTCAACGCGGCTCGAGCACCACCACGGGGATGTCGCGATCCGTGCGCGCCTGATAGTCCGCGTAGTCCGGATAGACGGCGCACAGCCGCGGCCACAGCGCCTGCTTCTCCTCGGCGCTCGCGCGGCGCGCGCGGTAGCTGCGCACGCCGTGCTCGCGCGTCTCGAAGCTCACCTCGGGGTTCGCCTCGAGGTTCAGGTACCAGATCGGGTGCCTCGGCATGCCGCCCTGCGAGGCGACGAGCACGATGCGCGGGCCGTCCGCCAGATAGATCAGCGGCGCGACGCGCTTCGCCTTCGACTTGCGGCCGACCGTCGTGAGCAGGCCGACGGGCGAGCCGTGCTTCGGGAACTTCGCGCCCCAGCGCCCGCCCGAAATGCGGAACACGAACACGTTCGCCGCCGTCATCGCGCGCATGAAGGGCTTCGCGCGCCGCAGGTCGGCCTCGGTGGACTTCGTGGGCTGCCCGGTCATCGGTGTCTCCTTCGGGCGCGCGGCGCGCGCGTCAGCGCGTGGTGGCGATGCCGCCGTCCACCGGAATCGTGGCGCCCGTGACGTAAGCGCCCGCGCGCGAGGCCAGGTACACGGCGACGCCCGCCATGTCCTCGGGCTCGCCGATGCGCTTCATCGGGCAGCTCTTCTTGATGCCCTCGCCGAACTTCTGGAGCGTCTCGTGCATCATCTTGCTCTCGAACGGGCCCGGCGCGATCGCGTTCACGGTGATCGCGGGCGCGAGCTTCTTCGCGAGCACCGCGCTCATGTGGTGCACGGCCGCCTTGCTCGCGGAGTAGGCGTAGGTCTCGAGCAGCGGCACCTGGATGCCGTCGATCGAGCCCACGTTGATCACGCGCGCCGGGTCGCCGGGCGCCGCGGCCGCTTCGAGCTGTGGCACGAGGAAGCGCGTCAGGTCGAACACCGCCTTCACGTTCAGGTCCATCACCTTGTCCCAGCCGGATTCCGGGAACTCGCGCAGCGGCGCGCCCCAGTTCGCGCCCGCGTTGTTCACGAGCACGTGCAGCTTCGGCTCGCGCGCAGCGATTTCGGCGGCCAGCGCGCGGCTGCCGGCTTGGCTCCCGAGGTCGGCGAGGATCGCGTGCGCGCTCGGGCCGAGGCGCGCGAGCGCCGCGTCGCACTCGTCCCGCTTGCGCGCCGCGACGTAGACCTTCGCGCCCGCGCCCACCAGGCCGGCCGCGATCATCTCGCCGATCCCGCGCGAGCCGCCGGTGACGAGCGCGACCTTCCCGCGCAGCGAGAACAGGGACTCGAGCGTGATCGGCATCGCGGCCTCCTCCACGGGGCGCGGCACGATAGCCGCGACGCGCGCCGAGCCCCCACGGCGCGTCCGCAGGCGGCGCTCGGCAGCCTGCTCGCCGACCTGCGCGTCTCGAAGGGCATGTCGTTGCGGCAGGTCGCGGCGTCGCGCTGCGTGTCCGCCTCCTCGCCACCGTGGCGCGCGAGTGCCTCGCGGATCGCGTGGCGCTGGGCGGCGAGCGCCTCCGTGTAGCGCGCCTCGCCGAGTGCGCGCAGCCGGCGCGTCGAGCCTTGCGCTTCCGTGAACAGGAGCGTCACGTTGCAGGTCGGGAGATCGCTGCGCACGTCGAGAGATTGTGCGCCCGAGGCGGCGCGGTCGTGTGCGACGATGCGCCCGTGACGGGAGGGAGCATGCGCGCTCGAGGCTTGGCATCCGCGTTGGTGGGCTTCGTGGCGTTGGGCTGCGGCGAGCCGGCGAAGCCGCCCGCGGGCGGGGCCGAGGCGGCCCGCGACGCGCAGGGCTTCACGGCGCCGAGCGAACACACCATTCGGGCGAACGCCGCTTTTGGCGCGGCGCTCGCGCTGGACGAGCCCGTCGACTTCGACGAGGCGAAGCGCGGTCTCGTCGAGCGTGACCCCGCGCAGACGATCGAGTCGTCGAGCGGCCGCACGTGGAGCCAGCAGCGGTTCGGCTTCGTGCAGGGGGACGCCCCGGCCAGCGTGAACCCGAGCCTCTGGCGGCAGGCGAAGCTCAATGGGATGCACGGCCTCTATCAGGTCGCCGACGGGATCTATCAGGTGCGCGGCTACGACGTGTCGAACGTGTCGTGGATCCGGGGCAAGAGCGGCTGGATCGTGGTCGACCCGCTCACCAGTGTGGAGACCGCCGCTGCCGCTACGAAGCTCGCGCGCAAGCGCCTGGGGAACGATCCCGTGGTCGCGGTGATCTTCACCCACAGCCACGTGGACCACTTCGCCGGCGTCGCGGGCGTCGTGCCCGACGGCGAGAGCGTGCGCGTGATCGCGCCCAAGAAGTTTGTCGAGGAGGTGACGAGCGAGAACGTGCTGGCCGGCACCGCGATGGGCCGCCGCGCCACCTACCAGTTCGGCTTTTCGCTGCCCGACGGCGAACGCGGCTACGTCGACACGGGCCTCGGCAAGCAGCCGCTCACGGGTACGTCGAGCTTCCGCGTGCCGACCGACGAGATCGACCGCACGCCCCAGGCGCTCACCGTCGACGGCGTCGAGATCGTCTTCCAATACACACCCGAGTCCGAGGCTCCCGCCGAGCTCGCCTTCTACCTGCCCGCGCAGAAGGCCTACTGCGGCGCCGAGATCGTGAACCGCACGATGCACAACCTCTACACCCTGCGCGGCACCAAGGTGCGCGACGCGCGCAAGTGGAGCGGCTACATCGACGACGCGATCCAGCGCTTTCCCGAGCTGGAGGTCGTCTTCACCAGCCACAACTGGCCGGTGTTCGGGCGCGAGCGCGCGATCGCGTTCCTGAAGGGCCAGCGCGACACCTATCGCTACATCCACGACCAGACGCTGCGCCTCGCGAACCAGGGCGCGACGTCGCGCGAGATCGCCGAGCAGCTCGTGCTGCCGCCGCAGCTCGCGGCCCAGTTCGCGAACCGCGGCTACTACGGCACGCTGCGCCACAACGCGAAGGCCGTCTACCAGTTCTACTTCGGCTGGTACGACGCGAACCCCGCGAACCTCGACCCGCTTCCGCCGGTCGAGCTCGGCAAGCGCTACGTGGAGGCGGTCGGTGGCGCGGCCGCGCTGAAGGACAAGGCGCGCGCCGCGATCGCCGCCGGCGACTACCGCTGGGCCGCCACGCTGCTCGACCACCTCGTGTTCGCGGACGAAGGCGACGCCGAAGCCAAGGAGCTGCTGGCGGGCGCCTACGACCAGCTCGGTTATCAGGCGGAGAGCGGCGTGTGGCGCTCGGTCTACCTGAGCGGCGCGAACGAGCTGCGCCACGGCGTTGCGAAGCAGGACATCACCGCAATCTCCGCCACGGCGATCCTCGAGCGCATTCCGCTGGAGCTCTTCTTCACCGCCATGGCCACGCGCCTGAACGGCCCGAAGGCCGCCGAGCGCGACCCGCTCACGCTGAACTTCGTGTTCACCGACGCCGGCGAGACCCACGTGCTGAACGTCGAGAACGGCGTCCTCCACCACTGGCAGCGCGACGCCGACCCGGGCGCCGCGGCCACCGTGAACCTCACCCGCGAGCTCTTCCTGAAGATGGTCACAGGCCAGGTGGGACTGAGAGACCTCGTGCTCTCCGACGACCTCGACGTCGACGGCAGCCGCACCGAGCTCCTCTCCTTCTTCGGGCTGCTCGACCCCGTCGACAGCAACTTCCCAATCGTCACGCCCTGAGCGCCCGCGGCCGCGGGAGCCAACGAGCCGCCCCCGGCCCGCCGCAAGGCGCGGACCCCGAGCGAGAGCCGCGTTCGCCCGTTCCCCTCTACTCCGCTCTCCCCGGCACCACGCGACACACGAACTCTTCGTACTTGCCCCCCTCACCCGCCGGAATCCGATCCGCGAAGTACGTGAAGCGGATCGCGAACGGAAACCCCAGCGACCCGATCATCACCTCCCGCAGCCGCGCCTCCTCGTCGGCGCCGAGCGGTCGCTCGCACACGAGGCGCGCCTCGATCACGAGCTGCGATTCCTGGATCAGCTGGTACTGCGAAACCGGAGCGACCTCGCGGAAGCGCGCGAAGCCGACCATCGGCCAGTGCCGCGAGCCATCCGGCTTCACCACGAGATTGCGCTCGCGCCCGACCACGCGGCGGAGCGTGGGCAGGCCGCGGCCGCAGGGGCAGGCCGGGCCGACCTCGGCGTAGTCGCCGATCTCGTAGCGGATCAGCGGCGTCGCGAAGTTGGTGAGATCGGTGACGAGCACGCGGCCGATCTCGCCTTCCCGACAGGCGTTGCCCGCGTCGTCGACCACCTCGACGAGCACGGTCTCCGCCATCACGTGGAGCAGGCCGCCGTCGGGGCACTCGACCGCGATGTTGCCCACTTCCTGCGACGAGTAGTTGTCTTCGACGCGCGCGCCGAACCAGGAGTGCGCGGCGTCGCGCACTGCGGGAGTCAGCGTCTCGCCGAGCGAACGGATGTGCGCGAGCCGCGAGAGCTTGCGGCCGCGGCGCCGGAACTCGTCCGTCAGCGCGGCGAGGTTGCCGGGCAGCACGATCAGCGAGCCGGGCTGGAAGCGCTCCAGCAGATCCGCCTGCTCGGAGATCGGCGTGCGGATCGGGATGCCTTGTGACGGGGCGCTCGGGAAGAGCAGGCTGACCGGAGGCCCCCAGCTCTCGATCTCTTCGTACTCGCGCAGGTTCGCGCGGATCGCGGTCAGCGGCTCGCGGAAGTCGCGCGCGAACCAGAAGTGCTCGCGCAGGGTCATCGCGAACCAGTGCATGCGGCTGATCGCCGTGCGCTTCACGACCACGGGCTCGCCCGTCGAGCCGGAGGTCTTGCCGTCGCCGAGCGGGAGGTGTCCCTCGGGCACCGCGTCGCAGAACAGCTGCTCGCCGGCGCGCTGGATGCGCCGGCGCGTGAGCGGCGCGAGGCGCTCGAGCCCGCCCGGCTCGCCGAGCTCGGCGGCCGTGAGTCCGTTCTCGCGCAGCCGCAGGCGGAAGTGCGGCGAGTGCTCGGCGCAGTGCTCGGCGACGCGCGCGAGCTGGGCGCGCTGCAGGCGCTCCAGCTGCTCGCGCGGCAGCCACTGCGAGGCGTCGAGATGGTGGACGAGCGCGGCGAGCGCGGCGTAGGGACCGGTGACGATCGGCGGCCACACGATGCCGTCCACGCTGCTCGCGGGCGGCAGCCAGCGCCTCACGCGCGCTCCAGCACGAGCAGCGGGCAGCGTTCCGCGAGCTCGTAGCGCCCCACGTCCACGAAGCGGGCGCCGCGGAACTCCGGCGGCACGATCGCGAGGAACTGACTGCGCGACGCGAAGGAGTAGTTCGCGTCGGAGCCGGCGTACATGTCGATGGTGTCGACCTCGTCGCGCGGCCAGCCGGTCTCGGCGACGAGCGCGTCGCGATCCGGGAACCAGCGCATGAACTTCTCGCGGATCTCGCGCGCCGGCACGTTCGCCTCGCCGCGCTCGTGGGCGAGCGCCATCGCGATGCGCCACTTGAGCGCGTGGATGCTGCCGATCTCGCCGCGCGCCATCGCGTCGCGCGCCGCGCGCAGCGGCTCGCCCGGCTCCGGGGACGCGAACACCCGGCACACGAAGCGGCCGCCGGGCATGAGCACGTGGGCGGCCTCGCGCAGCAGCTTCGTCGCGGGGCCCGGGTAGGGCACCGTGAGCGAGCCGTCGCCGATCACGCTCGCGAAGCTCGCCGCGGGGAGGCCCAGCTTCAGCCAGTTGCCCGTTCGCGCGCGCCGTCGTGGCGTGTCGCCCGGCCAGACCGCGTCGATCATCGCCTGGGTGCGGTCGAGGGCGGTGAGGTTCGGGCTCAGGTCCGCGAGCTCGGGCGTGACGCCCAGCAGCAGCATCGGGTCCGCGCAGTCGCGCGTGAGCTCGCGGAACGCGTCGACCACGTCTGCGTCGGGCCGCAGCGGTGGGCGCATGCGAAAGAACACGCGCTGGAATGAACTCCAGTGCGCGCTGTCGTCCTTGGTGCGCTCGGTGACCGGCACCGAGGTGCCCCCGTGCGGCGCGGCGCTAGAAGGCGAAGTTCAGGCCGACGCGGCCCAGCGTGAAGTCCGTGTCCACGTCGAACTTGTCGTTGTAGAAGGGCCCGCGCGCGGTGCCCTCGGAATTGAACGACGCGAACAGCCCCTCGGCGGTGAGCGAAAGCTGCTCGTTGATCGCGAACTCGACGCCGCCGCCGGCCACCCAGCCAGCCGTCGTCTCGACCTTCTTCGTCGACGGGCTGCCGTCCGAGTCGTAGGTGTTCTTCACGTCGCCCAGTGCGAGGCCGCCGGTGACGTAGCAGAGCACGCGTTCCATCGCGAAGCCGACCTTGCCGCGGATCGTGCCGACGCCGTGCACCTTCGTGCGGAGCTCCGCGCCCTCGCCGCCGTCGAAGCGCGTGTGCTCTTCGAAGTTCGTGATCGAGTAGTCGACCTCGCCGCCGATCACGAGGTGGCCGATCTGGTGGTTGTACCCGGCTCGCAGCGCGCCCGTGGCGTCGCTGGCCTCTTCGTCCGCGATGCCGTCCTCGTCCGAGAAGAAGCCTTCGCCGCCGTCGATTTCCCAGTCGGCGTCGAGGCCCGCCTGGCCCGCGGCGCCGCCGATGTAAAAGCCGCTCCAGTCGTGTTCGTCAGCGGGCGCGTCGGCGTGCGCCGGCGTGGTGAGGGCTCCGAGCGCGAGAGCGGAAGCAGCGGCAGCAGACTTCTTCATGGTGACTCCGATCACGATTCGCGCAGGCTAGGTCGGCCGCACCGTAGCCGTCAACGCAGAAGCGTAGGCAGAATTGCCGAGAGCGGCGGGTAGACGCCCGTCGCGGGCCGCTTCCAGCCTCTCGCCGGCTAGAGGGTTGCCGAACTGCGCATTGCGCATGTCGATCCGGCAGCGGGCTTGGGCGACGGCCATCTCCTCGAGGGCGCGCCACTCCGCTTCGCAGAGGTCTTCGGACTCGATCCCGCGCAGCCCGGCGGCCATGTGCCCGCGCTCTTCGTCGTAGACCGCGCGGCAGGCCGCGGCGATCACGGCGTTCGCGTGCGCGTGGGGGCCGGTCGTCGTCGCGGAAAGCCCCATTCCGGAGAGGTAGAGCGTGCCGAACCCGCCCTCGGTGATGCGCGCGGCGCGCTCCCCGAGGCGCGGCGCCTCGCGTTTGTGGGCGAAGCGCAGTTCGGCGAGGCGGTCGTCTTCCGGCCAGCCGGTGAGCTCGCGGGGCGATAGCGCGGGCTCGCCGGACGACGCGAGGGCATCGTGGGCGTCCGCGAAGGCGCAGTAGTGGGCGAACTCCGAGCGCAAGCTCTCCACCAGCGCGAGCACGTCGCGGCGCCCGACGCCGGCGTCGATGCGGGGGAAGAGCTCGACCAGCTCGCGTGCGGCGCCGAGGAAGAGCCCCTCGCGCGTGCGCGCGACGCCGGAGCCCCAGATCTCCTTCCAGCACTGCCGCGCGAGCCAGCGGCGATCGGTCTCGCGCGTGCGCTTGCTCCACGTCCAGTACGTCCGGAAGACTTCGGCCTCGCCCGCGAAATAGGGGGCCAGCCCGTCGATCAGCTGAGCCGCCCGATTCTCCTGCTGCACGCTGCTGCCGCCTCCGCGCGCAAGAGTGCGCGCCCGGGCATGTTACGGCGGAGCGCGCCGTGAGCGAGCGGCTCGAGGCGGCCGCGTTCGCCTGGCAGCGCTCGCGCGAGACGTGCGCGCGAGACGCTGCGACCGGCGAATCCTGCCGCTGGCACCACGGGCTCTGGCCCTGGCTGCGCGTCTTCGGCCTCGCCACCTCGCCGGCGCTGTTCGCGGAGTTCTACGCGGCCGCTTTCGCGCGCGTCTTCGCGCGTGCGCCCTCGCCGCGCGTCCTTGTCTCGGGCGCCGCGGACTTCGAGATGCTCGCGCGCGTCGGGGCCGCATGCGCGCGCGGGCGCATCGCTGCCGAGATCGTGTGCGCCGACCTCTGCGAGACGCCGCTCGCGCTCGGACGCTGGTGGGCGGAGGGCCGCGGCCTGCCCGTCGAGACGGTGCGCGGCGACGTGCTGGCCCTCGAATCGTCGACTCCGTTCGACGTGATCTGCAGCGACTCCTTCCTCGGGCAGTTCGCGCCCGCCGCGCGCGAGCGCCTCGTCGCGCGCTGGGCGGCGCTCGCGGCGACCGGTGGCGCGCTGATCACGGTGAATCGACTTCGGCCGGACGCGGATCCCGAACGGCGCGTGGGCTTCTCGGCCGAGCAGGCGCGCGCGTTCGTGGCGCGCGTGTGCGAGGCGGCGGCCTCGCTGCCTGCGGCGGCGCGCCCGGATCCAGCAGAACTGGCACGCGAGGCGGCGCGCTACGCGGAGCGGCAGGGCGCGTGGCCCGTGCGCAGCGCGGAGGAGATCGCGGCGCTGCTCGCACGCGGCGGTTTCGCCGTCGAGTCGCTGGAGGTCGCACCGATCGCCGGCGAGGCCGCTGGGCCGACCGCGCCGACGCTCGCGGGCGGCGCGCTCTACGCACGCGTCGTCGCGCGGCGCCGCACGTGAGGGCCGCTTGTTACTGAAGGACGAGACGATCGAAGCGATCCGCAGCGGGCGGATCACGCGACTCTTCCGCCGCTGGAGGACGCCGCGCGCGAAGGCTGGCGGGCGCAGCCGCGACGCGCGCGGCGTGGTGGAGATCGTCGCCGTGAAGCGCGCGGTGCGCCTCAGCGAGGCCGACGCGCGCGCGGCCGGCCACGCTTCGCTCGAGTCGCTGCGCGCAGAGCTCGCGCGCTACGACGGACCGGGCGATCTCTACCGCGTCGACGTGCGCTGGGGCGGCGCGGACCCGCGGCCTTGCGCGAGCGCGCGGAGCTCGCCGGCGACGAGCGCGCCGCGCTCGCCGCGAAACTCGCGCGCCTCGACGCGCGCGCCGAGGGCGGCGCGTGGACCGAGCGCGTGCTGCGCGCGATCGGCGCGCGACCGGGCGTCGTCTCGACCGAGCTCGCGGCGCAGCTCGGCCTGCCGCGCCCCGAGCTCAAGCAGCGCGTGCGCAAGCTGAAGGAGCTCGGGCTCACCGAGAGCCTCGAGGTCGGCTACCGGCTCTCGCCGCGCGGGAGCGCCGTGCTGCGCGAGATCGGAGCGAACCGTGCGCACGGCGGCGCGGGCAGCGGTCCGAGACGAAGACGCGGGAAGCGCGCGTGAGCGCATCGGCCGCGCGCGACGCCAATGCGCGCGCTGCCAGCCGCGAGCCGGGTCCGCGCGCCCGTCGCACGCAGCGCGAGCAGAGAGGCGGGAACCGAAAGCAGTGAGGTCGCCGCACTCGCGAGGAGCACGGCGGCCTCTGGACTTTCGCCGCGACGCCGAGCGCCGCCGGCCGCGCGGCCTCAGCCCATGAAGAACGCGTTCAGCTTGTTCCCATCGAGGTCGCGGAAGTAGCCGGCGTAGAAGCCGTCGCCGCGCGGGCCCGCCGGACCCTCGTCCTTCGCGCCGAGCTCCAGCGCCTTCTTGTAGACGGCGTCGACTTGGGCCTTGCTGTCGACGCGGATCGCGGCCATCACACCGTTGCCGACCGTGGCCTTGTTCTTGTCGTAGGGGTTCGTGATCGCGAGGCCCGCCTTGTCCATCGACGTGCCCCACATGATGAACGTGCCGAAGTCCATCAGGCGCTTCGCGCCCACGACGCCGAGCAGCTCGTCGTAGAACTTGCTCGCGCGCGCGAGATCGTTCGTGCCGAGCGTGACGTAGCCGATCATCGTTTCACCTCTTCGTTGGGTTGTTGGGCGACGTGCAAGAGGTAGCCCCGGGCATGCGCAGCGGCAAAACGAGCTGGCGATGGCGTCGTGGCAGCATCCGAGCGTGCTTCGTCGACGGGAAGGGCTCGATCCTCGCGAGCCGCGGGGAGATCCGTGGGGTGAGTGACGGGGATCGAACCCGCGACCTCCAGAGTCACAATCTGGCGCTCTAACCAGCTGAGCTACACCCACCGCGGAAGGCGAAGCAAGCTAGCCGCGCGGGGCGGGCGGCGCGACTCGGACGGG
>CAYWRY010000089.1:0-17130 GCA_964460485.1 uncultured Spirochaetales bacterium | reverse complement strand
CCCGTCTTCTGCTGCTGGCCGATCAGCTGGAAGACCTCGCCGATGCCGAAGTCGCGGAGATTGCCGTGGAGCGCGACGGCCATGGGCTAGTCCTCGACCCGGAACACGAAGGCCGCTGCGGTGGCGACGCAGTAGACGGCGGCGCACGCCGCCAGCGCCAGCTCCACCAGCAGCGTGGGCAGGATGCCCATGGCGAGTGGGTCGAGCGGCGCCGAGCGCAGCGCGTGCAGCACCGCGACGCCGCTCGCGAACGCGGCGGACGCGAACAGCGCGGCGAGCGGGCGGCCGAAACGAAAGCCGGCGGAGCCGGGCACGACCAGCGCGACCAGCGTGAGCATGCGCTCGGTGCGCGCGTGCTGGGTGCGCAGGCGCGTGAGCTGTGCCACGCGCTGGGCGGAGTCGCCGGCGCCCGCGCGCAGCGTGCGCGCGAGGTCGGCATAGAAGTCGCGCGGGCCCGCCGCGCGCTCGAGGGCGGTCCCAGCTGCGATCGCGAGGACCAGCGCCGCGAGCGCCGCCAACCCGCCCAGGCGCGCGCTGCGCCCGATCCAGCCCGGCGCGATCCGCTCGCGCGCTGCCTCCGCGAGTTGCTCCGCTGCGCGGCTACCGGCGGCGCGCGCAGCCACGGCGGCCGCCGGAAAGGTCGCGTCGCTCACGAACGCCGCGTCGCCGACGCCGCTGCCCGCCGTGAGGCGCTCGATGACGCCCGGGTCGAGGGACTGTGCCGTGGCGAGGGCGCGGTCCTGCTCGTCGAGCCGGATCGCGCGGCCGTAGGCCTGGGAGAGGTTGAAGTAGTTCGTCGCCGAGGGCGTGGTCCGCGCGGCCTGCTCGTACAGCGCGATTGCGCGCTCGACCTCGCCGCGCGCGAATGCGACGTTCGCCGCGTTGTTGAGCACGGCCGCCTCGGGGTGCCCCTGCGCGATCCGCGCGAAGTACTGCGCGGCGGCGTCGCGGTCTCCGGAGCGCTTGGCGTAGAGCGCCGCCGCGCTCCCCGCCGCAGGATCCCGCGCGGCTGCGCGCAGCACCGTGCCGAGCTCGGTGGGCGGCGCGAGCCCTCCCTCGACGTAATGCACGGCGACGGCGACCGGATCGCTCACGAGCAGCAGTTGGCCACCCGCCGTGCGCTCGAAGCCGACGTGGAGTGCGGCGACCGCCACCGCCAGCGCAAGCGCTGCGCCCACGCGTTTCATCGTGCCGCCGCTGGCCGCGGCCAGCACACCCAGGCCGAGCACCGCGCCGGCGGGCCCTTCGACCAGCGCCAAGCCCATCACCAGGGCGCTGAGCGCGGCCAACGAGGCCGGGCCCGCGAGCCGGAGCCGCGTGGCGCCGAGGCCGTAGACCAGGGCGGGCATCGACGCCGCCGCCCCGAGCAGCAAGAAGAGCGTCGCGAAGCCGAGGGCGGCGTAGGTGGCCGCCTGGCTCGCGGTGGCGGCGATCCACGCGCGCGCCTCGAGGTGCAGGGGGATGCACGCGAGCGCGTCGCGGAAGGCCCGCGCGGCGCCCGGCGCGTCGCCGAGCTCGAGGCGCGCCTGCGCCAGCGCCGCGTGGGCAGCGGGCAAGGTGGGCGAGAGCGCGACCGCGTGCTGCGCGCGCTCTAGCGCGTCGCCCTCGCCGCTGAAGAAGAGCAGGCTGCGCGCGGGACCGTCGAGGCTCGTGAGCCCGAGCGCGAGCCCGGCGCGCTGCGTGCGCGCGACGCGCTCGTCGAGCGATGCCGCGGGCAGACGCCAGGCGCGGTCGATCGCGGCGCGCACCGGATCGCGCGCGGGAAGCTCGTCCGGGATCGGCGGCGGCCAGGCGGCAAGAGTCGACCCCGTCGTGGGCGCGGCCACGGAGCTCGGGGAAGCGCTGGAGGTGGCGGTGGCCGGCTCCCTGCCTGCAGGCTGCGCCGCCGAAGCCCCGCTCGCGCCGGAGTCCGCGGGGGCTCCCAGGGCGCCCCCGGCGGCGAGCGCGACGAGGCCCGCGGCGATGGCGGCTCGCAGTCTCAAGGCGCGGTCCCCTCCTCCGGCGCAGCACTCATCGGAGCGACGGGCGGGCGGCCTGAGCCCCCACCCTGGCGGCGCGGCCCGCTGCCACCGCGACCCGCAACCCTGCGGCGAACGCGGGTCGCCTCGTCTATGTTGCGCCGCCTTTTCGGCCGGCCCGCCGGGTCGGCTGCGCTGGCGGCCGCTGCGTGCCGGCCGCGACTCAACGAGGAGATTCGTTCGTGGCTCAGCACAAATCCGCCGAGAAGCGCGCCCGCCAGGCCGAGCGCCGCCGCATGCGCAACCGTGCCATCACGAGCGCGCTGCGTACTCGGGTCAAGGGCGTGCGCGACGCGATCGCGTCCGGCGACAAGACGGCCGCCGCGGCGCGACTGCGCGAGGCGGAGAAGGCGCTGCGCCAGGCGGCGAGCAAAGGCGTGCTGAAGAAGGAGACCGCGAGCCGGCAGGTGTCGCGGCTGGCGAAGGCGGTCCACAAGGCCGCGTCCGCCTAGGACGCTCGAAGCGAGGCTCCCGCGCTGCCTCGCTCGGCGGCCCCGGCGACTCAGCGTGCCGCGGAAGCTCCGCGCTTCCCTCGCAGCAGCCTCAGGCCGCCAGTCCCAGCACGAGGCGCTCGAGCGCGAGGTCGGCCGGGAGCGAGCCGCTTCCCTTCAGCACCTCGTCGACTTCGTGGATCGCCCGGAGGCAGGCCACGAGCCGCGCGGGCGTGTAGCGACGCGCCTGGCGCTCGAGCTTCTGCACGACGAACGGATGGCCGGCCGGAAGCTGGCCGGCGCGCGCGCGCGCCAGCTTGCGGAAGTGGCCGGCGAGCGAGCCGAGCAATACGGGCGCCGGCGCGCCGCTCGCGAGCATGCGCGCGAGCACGCCCAGGGCATCGGCGGTGCGGCCGTCGCCGATCGCGTCGGTCAGGTCCCAAATCGGCTCTTCCGCCGCTGCGCAGATCGTCTCTTGCACGTGCGCGCGCGTGACCCTCGCGCCCTCGCCGGCGAACAGCGACGCCTTGGTCAGCTCCATGCGCAGCGCGAGCAGGTTCGGTCCCACGGACTCCGCCAGCAGCTCCGCCGCGGCCGGCTCGAGCGCGACGCCCTGCTCGCGCGCCTCGTCGCGCAGGAAGGCGAGCGCCTCCTTCGCGTTCTTGGGCGGATCGCACGCCACGAACGCTGCGGGCTCGGCGAACGCCTTCACCCAGCGCGAGCGGCGGTCGATCTGCTCGGCGACCACGACGAGCGTACAGGTGTCGCTCGTGGCCGCGTCGGCTACCACGCCCGCGAGCGCCTCGGCGAGCGCTTCGCCCTTGCCGCCCTTGCGCGCCTCGGGCTCGCGCAATACGACCAGGCGCCGCTTCGCGAGCAGCGGGAGCGCACGCACGCCGTCCCGAAGCTGTCCCGGCGTCGTGCGCTCTCCGGCCAGGCGCTCGAAGTCGAAGTCGCCGCCGTCCGCGCCCAGCGCGGCGACGCGGATCGCCGCGAGCGCCGCGTCGCGCAGCAGCACCTCCGCGCCGGCGAGCAGATAGGCGGAGCGCACGCGCCCCGTCGCGAGCTCGCGCTTCAGCTCGCTCGGCGTCACGGTGCGATGCGCTCGAAGAGCGCGTCGTGGATGCGCCCCGCGAGCAGGGTCGCGAGGCGCCGCAGCGCCTCCTCGCGGTGCGTGCGCTCCACTTCGACGTCGGCGCTCGCCACGTAGCGCTCCGTCTCCGTCTGCGCGGCCGCATCGAGCGGCACGAGCGTGCCGTCGCGCCGCGCGACGCGCAGCGCCAGCCCGAGCCGTAGCTCGTACTCGATCGCGAGCGCTACCGACGAGAAGCTCTTCCGCGACACGCCGAGCTCCGCCACCGCCCCCGAGATCACCAGATCCGCCCGCTCCGGATCCTCCACCGGCCGCAGCGCCCCGCGCCGCAGAAACTCCCGCGCCAGCGTGTCCGACACCAGCGCGTCGATGCCCGGCTCGAACGTGTCGTTCCGCAGCCCTACGATCGCCACCGTCTTCGCATCGCCGAGCGCATCCGCGTACCGCACCGCCGTGTATCCACACCCGAACGCGAGCAGACCCATCAAAGCCAGCGCGGCGACGCGATCTCGCATGACGCCGCGCGGGTTAGCAGAGCCGCCCCCCCGAAGCGACGCGAGCCCCCGCTCCGCCGCCGCGAGTCTCCGATGCCGCCGCGTCGCCTCGCTTCCGCGGCGAGTCTTCGATGCCGCGATTCTTCGGCGCCGACGTCGCCGCAAGCACGAAGTGCGCGGAGCCGGCGGCTCGAAGCCGCCGGCTCCGCGCCCCTCCCACCCCGGAGACGATTCCAGGCGCCGCACGCCGGGCGCCGCACGCCGAGGAGGCCGCGGCGCGGGGCGGCTGCGGCGGAGCGCAAATCGAGCGGACGCGGGGCCCGACATCCGCGCCGCAACGCCTCGCGCGATCGCCTCGCCACCCGTCTGTCGACGGCAGAGGCCCCGCGGAGCCATTGCGCGGAGCCGCTGCCGCCCCGCGCCGCGGCCGAACCCCCGAACGGGCACACCCCCGCGCCAACTCCAACGCCAACGCAGCGAGCCGCCCCGCTCACTCCACCTTGAGGAGCGCCTTCGCCACCGCCAGCACCCGATTCGCCTGAATCGGCTTCGTCAAATACTCGTTCGCGCCCAGCGCCAGCGCGCGATCGCGATCTTCCTGCGCGCCCTCCGTCGTGATCACCACGATGGGCATGCTGGCGAGATCCGGTTCCTGGCGGATCAGGTGGATCAGCTTGAGTCCGTCCATCACGGGCATGTTGATGTCGATCAGGGCGAGGTCGAAGTCGTCGGCCGTCACCTTGCGCAGTCCGTCCATGCCGTCCTGCGCCTCGACCACCTCCGCGCCGCGCAGGCGCTTCAAGGCGAACGCCAGGAGCTGCCGCATGGTGGGGCTGTCTTCGACGATCAGAATCCGATGCCGTTCCATGTCAGAACCTCGTGCGCTGGCGGACGCGCGTCCGCGCTACTTCGTGAGAAGGTCGATGAAGCCTTGGATCGTGCTGAGCTTGCGCTCGGATTGGCTGTGCAGCTGGGCCGCGAAGATCGCGGTGGCGGCGTGGCCGGCGAGCAGCGTGAACAGCTCGTGGTCGAGGGGCGAGAGGCCTTCCTTTTGCACGAGCAGCTCGAAGATGGCGATCGCGCCGATCGGGCGGTCGTTCACACGCAGCGGGATCGCGACGATCGGGCGCGCGTAGTCGGTGGACGCCGGCTCGCCGCTGCAGCTCGTCGCGCCGCTGGCCACCGCCGCTCCGACGACGCCCTCGCCGAGCGGCATGCTCGGGAACACCGCCACGTCCTCGCCCTCGGAGGCGATCGCCTCGAGCAGCCCGGTCTTCTCGTCGTGCACGTAGACCGCGAAGGTCTGCGCGCCCACCAGGTTGATCACGATCTCGATGATGATCTT
Organism: uncultured Spirochaetales bacterium; assembly: GCA_964460485.1. GTDB lineage: Bacteria > Myxococcota_A > UBA9160 > UBA9160 > UBA6930 > VGRF01. The sequence continues at coordinate 11,749 of CAYWRY010000089.1, read as the reverse complement.
CACCACCTCGGCCACGTTCAGCGTCGAGTGGAGCTGGTAGGAGGCCACGTACAGATTCGCGAGGTTGTTGTTCTCCTCCTCGATCTCGACGAAGCGCGACGCGAACTGCCGGTTCTCGTCCTCGAGCGCGCGCATGCGCTCCAGCACGTCCATGCGCTCGCCCTCGAGTCCGCGGATGCGCTCGAGCAGCTCCTCGCGCAGCTTCCCCCACTCGCTGGTGTCCTGCGCGGCCTCGTCCTGCCGCGACTCGACTTCGACGAGGCGCCGGCGCAAGCGCGCATTCTCTTCGACGAGCTGCTTGGTGAACTCGGCGCCGCGCCGGAACACCGCGAGGAACTCGTCTGCGCGTTCGAACAAGTCGTCACTCATGGCCCTTGCCCCCGCGCTTCGCGCGCTCTCGCGCGAAGCCGTTCTGAATCGCGTTCGGGATCCGGTGGAGCGGCAGGACTGCGTCCACCGCCCCGATCCGCACCGCTTGCCGCGGCATGCCGAAGACGACGGCGGTCTCCTCGGACTCGGCGATCACGTTGCCGCCGCTGCGCTTCACCGCGAGCGCTCCCGCCGCGCCGTCGTCGCCCATGCCCGTGAGCACGACCGCGAGCAGGTCGGGCCCGTAACACTTCGCGGCCGAGTCGAACAGCCGATCGACGCTCGGCGCGAAGCGGTCGCCGCACTCCGCCGGCGCGACCTGCGTCACCACCGCCGTGCCGCGCGCCTCGAGCGCCAGGTGGCGCCCGCCCGGCGCGATCAGCACGCTGCCGGGCTCGGGCGTCATGCCGGGCTCCGCCTCGCGAGCGGCGAATGCCGTGGTGCGCGCGAGCCGGTCGGCGAAGCTGCGCGTGAAGCCCTCGGGCATGTGCTGCGCCACCACGAACGCGCACGCGCCCGGCTCGCTGATCGCGCCGAACAGCTGCAGCAGCGCCGCCGGCCCGCCCGTCGAGGCGCCGATCGCGACGCAGCGCGGCGCGCTGCTGGAGACGCCCTGCGTCATGGCCGGCGGGTGCCGCATGCGCTCGCGCACGCGGTCGATGCGCAGCTCGCGCACCGCGATCACCTTGCGCAGCAGCTCCTCCTCGATCGTCGCGAGCTCCGGCGCCGCGCGGCGCGTCGGCTTCGTCACGAAGTCGACGGCGCCCAGCTCGAGCGCCTTCCACACGTCTTCCTTGCCGCCGAGGCCGCTCACCACCAGCACCGGCGTCGGGCGCTGGGCCATCAGCAGGCGGAGCAGCGTGAAGCCGTCCATGCGCGGCATCTCGAGGTCGAGCGTGACGAGGTCGGGCTCCTGCGTGAGCGCCTTGCGCAACGCCTCCTCGCCGTCGCGCGCGACGCCGATCACCTCGACCAGCGGCGAGCGCTCGAGCAGCTGCACGATCGTGCGCCGGCTGTAGGCCGAGTCGTCGATCACCAGCACGCGCAGCGGGCGCTGCTCGCTCATCGCTCGCCCTCCCCGCGCGTCGTGCGGCGCAGCGCGGCCAGCGCGGCGCCGTGCCGCGGATCGACCGGGTATCCGGCGAGCTGCGGCTTGCGGTAGACGAGATCGCTGCGCAAGTGGGCCAGCTCGAAGGCGCTGGTGACCTGGATCAGCGACTCGCTGTGCCCGAGCAGCAGGTAGCCGCCGGGCACGAGCCGCTGCGCGAAGCTCTCGACCACGCGCTTCTTGGTGTCGCGGTCGAAGTAGATGATCACGTTTCGGCACAGCACCACGTCGACCGGGCCGATCAGCGCGAAGCGCTCGGGCTCGAGCAGGTTGAGGCGCGTGAACGTGACGTGGCGCCGCACGTCGGGAGACAGCTGGTAGGCGCCGCCCCGCTCCTTGAAGTAGCGACCGCGCATCTCCGGCGGCGTCTCGCGGAACGAGCTCTCCCGGTACTCGGCTTCGCGCGCCTTCGCGAGGCAGCGACGCGAGATGTCCGAGGCGTGGACGCGCAGGTCGATGCCGGGTCGCAACCCCGCCTCGAGCGCCATCATCACGATCGTGTAGGGCTCCTCGCCGCTCGAGCAGCCGGCGGACCACACGTTCACTGGACCCGCCGAGCGCCGCGCGGCGAGCAGGCCGGGCACGATCTCCTCCACCAGCGCGCGCAGCTGGCCCCGCTCGCGGAAGAAGTAGGTCTCGTTCGTGGTGAGCTCGTCGATCACCGCCGCGAGCTCGTCCTCGCCGGTGGTCTCGCGGCGCAGCAGGTAGTGGTAGGCGGCGAAGCTCTCGATCTCGAGGCCGCGCATGCGTCGGGCGAGACGGTTCTCGAGCAGGAAGCGCGAGTCGTCGCCGAACCAGAGGCCGCACGCCGCCTTGAACAAGTCCCGGAACATCCGGTACTCGGCGTCGCTGAGCGTGGGCTGGCCCGGGGCGGACGCCACGTCAGCTCTCCAGCGCCGCCAGCGCCGCGAGCAGCGCCTCGCGCACGAACTCGTCGCGCTCCTCGGCGAGGCGCGCGTGCAGCTGCGGCAGCGCGGCAGCGGCGCGCTGCTCGGCCAGCTCGCGCGCGGCGCGCGCGCGCACCGGCCAGGCCGGGTGCGCGAGCAGGCCGATCAGCTCGCCGCGCAGCGCCTCGCCGCCGTGGGCGCCCACGCAGCCGACTGCCGCTTCGACGATCTCCGGCTCGGCCGAACGCAGACCGGCGGCAGCGAGCGCGGCCGCGTCGGTTCCGCCGATCTGCTGGAGCGCGGCCAGCGCTGCGAGCGCGACGATGCCGTCTCCCCCCACGCCCGTCGCGAGCATCTGCAGCGCGGCGGCGCGCGCCTCGGGCACGCGCGCGCGCACGGCGAGCGCACTCATCGCCGCAGCGCGCACGCGAGCGTCGCGATCGCCCGCGAGCACCGCGAGGTCCCCCTCCGCGCTCGCGAGCCCGAGCCGCGCGACCGCGTGCGCGGCGGCGCCGCGCACGCCGGGGGCTTCGTCCGCCAGCGCGACGCGCAGCAGCTCCTCGCTGCCCGCAGCGTGGCCGAGCCCGACCACCGCCTCCACGGCGCAGCGCCGTACGCGCTCGCTCGCGTCGCCGAGCAGAGCGCGCACGCGGCCCGCGTCTGCGGGGCGCGCGAGCTGGGCGAGCAGTCGCGCGCCAGCGGCGCGCGCTCTCTCGTCGGCGCCGAGCAGGCGCGCTTCGACCAGCGCGATCGCGGCGTCGACGGCCTCGCCGCCCTCGCGCTGTGCGAGCTGGACCACGGCCTCCACGAGCGCGTCGCACTCGTCCTCCTGGGCCTCGCGCGAAGCGCGAGGATCCTCCTGGGCGAGACGGCCGAGCAGCTCGCCGAACGAGGCGGACGTCGCGCACGCACCCAACGCCCGCGCCGCCGCGGCGCGCACCTCGCTCGCCGGGTCCAGCAGCGTGGTGCGCAGCATGCGCTCCGCCGACGGAGCGTCGCCGCAGGTCGCGAGCGCGCCGCACGCGAAGGCGCGCTCCGCCGGCGAGAGGCGCGGCCACGCGCGCGCGAGCGCCCCCGGCAGCGCGGCGCCGAGCGCGCTCAGCGCGATCCGCGCGGCGCCTGCGACCGCGGCGTCGCCGCCGCACTGCACCAGCGCGCAGGCCGCCTCCGGCGTGCGCAGCAGGGCAGCGAACTGCACCGCCGCGAGCTTCGCGTCCGGCGCGGCGTCCTCGATCCAGACGACCGCCCCGCTCTCCACTTCGGCGTGGGCGCGCGCGAACTCGCCCAAGCGCTGCGCGATGCGCTCGGCCTCTTCCGCGCCGGCGCGAGACACGAGCGCGATGACGGCGCGCGCGGCCGCCTCGCGCACGCTCGCGCGGCGCGCGAGCAATCCCTTGAACGCCAGCTCGATCGCGTCCGGGGCCTCGCTCTGGGCGAGCGCGGCGTAGCCGGCCGCGGCCAGCAGCGGATCGGCGAGCGCGGCCTCGATCGCCGCGAAAGGGATCTCCGCGTTCACCTGGACCAGCGCGCGCAGGGAGGCCACGCGCACCAGGCTCTCAGCGTCGCCCGAGGCGAGGCGCAGCAACGCGGCGGCGTGCGCCCGCCCGCCGAGCGCGCCGAGCGCATCGGCCGCGGCCGCGCGCACGTTCGCGTCGCTGTCGCCCAGCGCGCGACCGAGCGCGTCCTCGGCGCGCGCGTCGCCGATCGCGCCGAGCACGTCGACGACCTGCTTGCGCACGTCGACGTCCGGCGACGCGAGCGCCTCCACCAGCTCCGGCGTCGCCGTGCGCCCGCAGGCGATCAGCGCCTCGAGCGCCGCGTTGCGGCGGCCGGGGTTCTCGCCGTCGGCGATCGCCTCCAGCAGCGCCCCGACGGCGCCGGCGCGCTCGGGCAGCGCCGCGAGGCGTCCGATCGCCGCCTTGCGCACGCGCCAGCTCTCGTCGGCGAGGCGCTCCACGAGCAGTGGCAACGCGAGCGCGGCCGGCAGCTGTGAGACGCTCTCCGTCGCCAGGCGCCGCAGCTCTTCGTCCGGGTGGACGAGCTGCGCCAGCAAGCGCTCCCGCTCCGCGCCCTGCATCGCCGCTACTTCGCCGCCCGCTGCTTCGCGATCCGCAGCAGCTCGTCGGCCAGGTGGTCGCGCTCGGCGCGCACGCGCGCGTCGATGCGCTCCTGGAACAGATGGCGACCCTCGGCGAGATCGGCGTCGAGCGCCTCGACCACGTTCCCCTTGCGGATCGCCGCCGCGAACTTCTGCTCGTTGTAGAGCACGATGTCCGAGACGATGATGCGCGCCAGGCGCTCGGCCTTCGCGCGCTGCTCGTCGAGGCCGTCTCCGGCGCGCGGGCGAGGGGGCGCCGCAGGCGCGTTGGTCGGCGCGGCCTTCGCGGCCGGCACGGGCGGAGGCGCAACGGGCGCCGCGCGCTGGGGCGCGGGCATGCGCGGCGGCGGCTGCGGCGCGCGCGGCGCGGCCGGCTCCTCGAGGCTCACGCCGCCCTGCCGGAGCAGGGGCAGGGCACCGTCGGGCAGATCGGGCATCTCCAGATAGGCGTCCGCCCCGTACGTGTCGCGCGCCGGCCGGCGGTAGCGCTCCTGGTTGTGGATCGCGCCCGCGAGCACGATCCAGGTTCCACGCAGGCTCAGGTTGCGCTTCACCAGCTCGCAGATCTGGAAGCCGAACATCTTGGGCAAGTGGGCGGCGATTACGGCCGCCTTGGGAAGCTGGCGCTGGAGCTCGAGTACCGCGTCGACTCCGTCGTGCGCCACGATCGTGCGCACGCCGCGCGCGGCGAGCGCGTCGGCGAGCGACTTCGCGGCCTCCGCCTCCGGAATCGCAATCAGCACGAGGTCGCCGCCCGAGGGCGCGGGAGCGGCTGCAGCGGCGGGCGGCGGCGCGGGCGCCGTGACGGGCGCGGGCCCAGCGACGGGCTCGGATTCGCCGGACTCCCGCGACTGGGGTGCGGGCTGCGGCACCGCGGCGCGCGGCGGCGGATCGAGCTGAATCGTCGTCTTGTCTTCCGCTTCGGGCGCCCGCACGCGAAACACCGAGTCGCACTTGGCGCAGCGCAGGCGCACGCCGCCGGCCGTGAGCTTCTCGCGCTCCACGCGGTAGCGCGCCCCGCATTTCGGGCATCCGGCGATCATGGGGCTCTCCAATCCATCTCGATCACGCGAGTCGGAATTTGCGCACGTCGTCGCGCAGGGCCTCCGCCTGCTGCTGGAGCGTGCGCGCTGCCGCAGCGAGCGCGTCGGTGACCTCGTCGTTCATGCGCGTGCGCTCGAAGACCTCGCTCAGCGAGTTCGCCGCCGCCTGGCAGCTCTGGTTCTGCTGCTGGAGCGAGGCGTGGATGCGGTCCACGGCTTCGCGAACGCTCTCGATGCTGTCGCGGATGCGCCGCGCGCCGCGCGCCTGCTCCTCCGTCGTGCGCTGGGTCTGCTGCGCGACGTCGCGCATCACGTGCGAGCCGCGCATCACCACCTCGTTGCCGCGCGACTGCTCGCGCATCGAGCCGCGGATCTGCTCGACGCGCTCGCCCACGCCGTGGGAGAGCTGCTCGACGTGTGCCGCCGCGCGCGTCTGCTCGCGCATCGCCTGCACGATCTCCTGGATGCGCTCGCCCGAGTGCCGCGCGGCCGCGGTGATCTCCTCGAGCGCCACGCCCGCCTGGGCGGACAGGTCGACGCCGCTCTGCACGCGCTCCGCGCCCGAGCGAATCGCGTCCGCCGCGGTGGCGCTCTCGCTCTGCACCGAGCGGATCACGCCGCCGATCTCCTTGGTGTTGGAGAGCACGCGGTCGGCGAGCTCCTTGATCTCGTCCGCCACCACCGAGAAGGCGCGGCCCTGGTCTCCGGCCTGCGCCGCGATGATCGCGGCGTTCAGCGCGAGCAGGTTCGTCTCGTCCGCGATCTCGTCGATCACGTCGACGATCGCGCCGATCTCCTGCATCCGGTCTGCGAGCCCGCTGATGGTGCGATTGGCCGCGTCGGTCGCGTCGCGGATCACCTCCATGCCGCGCATCGTCTCCTGCACGCGGTCGCGACCGCCGTCGGCGAGCTCGATCATGCGCGTCGAGAGCCGCGCCGTCTCCCAGGCGTGGGCGTCCACCGACTGCATCGAGCGCGACATCTCCGCCACCGACGAGTTGGTGTCGACCACCGCCGCGTTCAGCGCCTCGGCCGCCTCGCCGGCATGGGCGACGCTGCGCACCATCTGGTCGATCGATGTGCCGACCGCCTCGACCTGCGTGTTGAGCGCGATCGCCGTCTGGTTGAGCTGCTCGCTGGCGGCGCCCAGCTCGAGCACCGAGCTGCTCGCCTCCTCGACTCCGCCGATCAGCTCCTGCGCCGAGCTCGTGATCTCGCTTGCCTGGCGATTCACAACGACCACGGAGCCGTTCGCGCGCTCGATCCCCTCGACCTGCGCGGCGGTCACCTCGCGCACCGTGTTGCCGATCTTCGCGAGCTCCGCGGCGGCGCCCTCGATGCGCGTCGCCGTCGCCACCACGCGCCCGACCGTGCCGCCCAGCGCGTCGATCATCTTCGCGAAGGCGTGCGCCACCGCGCCGAGCTCGTCGTCGGACTCGATCGTGTCGCGCGCGGTGAAGTCGCCCTCGCCGACGCGCTGCGCCTGCCGGCGCAGCCGGTCCGCCACGCTGCGCGTCTCCTGGGCCACGAGCTGTGCCACCAGCACCGACACGGCGATCAAGCCGGCGAGCACGAAGCCGATCACCCACAGCGCGGGGGTCACGTCGCCGACGATCTCGGCGAGCGGACTCGCCGCGACCAGCACACGGTCGTCGTCCACGCGCGCCCAGGCGAAGCTGGAGCGCGACTCGAGCCCTGCGCTCGTCGAGCGCTCCCCGTCGCCGGCCTGGATCCACGCGATCTCGCGCGGGGTGAGCCCGAGGCTCGCCGCCACAGGCGCAGGATCCGCGAGCGACATGACGCCGAGCGCGCTTGCGACGCCGCGCTGGCGCGCGTTCGTCGCGAGGTGCCGCGTGGTCGCGGCGCTCGCCTTCACGCCGGTCGCCGCGCCCTCTACGAACGAGAGCTTGAAGCGCAGGTCCTGCGCCTCGATCATCTCGGTAGACACCGAGTAGCCGAGCAGCGCGAGGAACACGACGGTGGCGGCGGACGCGGTCGCCACCGGCAGCGCGAGCTTGCGCACCAGCGACGAAGGCTGGCCGTCCGTCGCGCGTTCCTCGGAGCTGAGCTGCTGTGCGAACCAGTCGCGCGTGGGCGAGACGAAGCGCTGGATCGCCCAGGTGCTGAAGGGAATCACCGCGGTGCCGCCGATCAGCGGCGCGAGCATGAGCACGAGCAACGTGAAGGTCGTCGTGTCCGGGATCGCGAGCTTCATCCACACCGGGCTCAGCACCGCGCTCGTCACGTAGCTGACGGCCTGCGTGCGCATGGCGTGCTGGGGCAGGCGCCGGCTCGCGGCGTAGGCGCGCGCGAGCTCTTCTCGCGAGCACGCGCCCGCGGCCAGGCGGTCGAGCGCGTGGACGATGTCGGCGTCGGCGATGCGCTGCATCCACTGCGCGAACATCGTGATCGCGATCGTCGACAGGCCGACGAGCCAGCCCATCTGCACCCAGCCGTCGCGACCGAGGTCGACCACCGCCGCGATGTAGGCGGCGAGCAGCAAGGCGCCGATCGTCCCCGGCACTACCGCGGTGGCAGTGAAACGCTTGCGGAACTCGCGTCCGCTCGGGATGGGCGGGCGCTCCATCACTCTTCCTCCTGGGGCCGTGCAGATCGGTAGATGCGCTCGAGCAGGTTCTCGACGGAGATCACCAGCGCGGGCGGCGCTCCCTCGCGGCGCACGACGGCGCGCACCGCGTCGTAGCCGGCGTGGGTCGCGAGCGCGGGCGGCTCCGCCAGCGCGGAGGCCGGCAGCGTCACGACCTCGGCCTCGTTGCCGACGCGCAGCCCGAGCACGAGGCCGTCGCATTCGATCACCGCTACGCGCGCTAGCGGGTCGTCGGCCACGGGCCGATCGAGCAGCGCGCGGCCGAGGTCGACGACCGGGATGACGCGGCCGCGCAGGTCGACCACGCCCTCGATCAGGCTCGGCGCCTTCGGCAAGAGCGTCAGCGTGGGGCAGCGCGCGACCTCGCGGAGCTGCTGCAGCTCGACGGCGAGCGTCACGTCGCCGAGCGCGAAGCAGGCGAGCTCGACGCCGCCCTGGTTTCCTGCCGCTTCACTCTGCATCGAGGCTCACGAGGACTTCGGGGGCCACCACGTTCACGAAGCCGGAGCCGCGCGGCGCGAGGGCCGTGATCAGTCCGCCGTCGGTGTTCGTGGGCGAGCGCAGCTCGCTCTCGTCGACGCGCAGCACCTCGCGCACCCCGTCCACGAGCAGGCCCGTCACGTCGCCGCGCTCGCTGGTCATCACGATCACGCGGCTGGCGCGCTCGGGCGGGACGCTCGCGAGGCCGAGGCGCCGGCGTGCGTCGATCACCTGCACGATCTCGCCGCGCAGCGAGAGCACGCCGAGCACGGCGTCGGGAACGTGGGGCATCGGCGTGAGCGCGCGCGGCCGCACGATCTCGCGCACGCGTTCGATCGGCAGCGCGTAGGTCGCGCCCTCCAGCACGAACACCAGCAGCTCGCGCTGCGCGCGCGTCTCCACCTCGGCCTCGCGCGCCGCCGCGGCGCGCGCGAGCACCTCCCAGCCGCGAGTCTCGGCGGCGCTCATGCGGCCTCCGCGCGCTGCGCGCCGCCCACCAGCGCGGCCACGTCCAGCACCAGCACGGCGCTGCGATCGCCCAGCTCGGTGGCGCCGGCGACGCCGCGCACGCTGCGGACCGGGCCCTGGATCGGCTTGATGACCGTGTCGCGCTGGCCCTCGAGGCGGTCGACCAGCAGCGCGAGCCGCGCGTCGCCGAGGCCGAGGATCACCGCGAAGGGCTTCGCGGCGGCCGTGCCCGAGCGCACCGCGAACTCGTCGCGCAGGCGCAGCACCGGCAGCGCCTCGCCGCGCAGCGCGATCAGCTCGCGCGTGCCGCTGCGCTGGAGTGCGCCCGGCTCGGGAATCAACACCTCGCGCACCGCGTTCAGCGGGATCGCGTAACGCTCGTCGCCGACGCCTACGACCAGCGCCTGGATGATCGCGAGCGTGATCGGCAGCGTGAGCGTGACGGTCGTGCCCACGCCCAGCGCGGAGTCGATCGCGGCGATGCCGCCGAGCGCGGAGACGTTGCTGCGCACCACGTCCATGCCGACGCCGCGCCCGCTGGTCTCGGTGACCTCCGCGCGCGTCGAGAGCCCGGGCGCGAACACGAGGTCGAGCAACTCGCGCTGCGAGAGCTGCGCGTTCGCGGGGATGATCTCCTTCTCCACCGCGCGCTCGCGCACGCGCTCCGGGTCGATGCCGCGGCCGTCGTCGGCCACGGTGATCACCACGTCGTTGCCGCGCTGCGAGGCCTCGAGGCGAATCACGCCTTCCGCGGGTTTGCCGGCGGCGCGCCGCTCGTCGGCGGGCTCGAGCCCATGGTCGAAGGCGTTGCGCACGATGTGCATGAGCGGGTCGACGAGCTCTTCGACGATCAGCTTGTCGAGCTCGGTGTCCGCTCCCTTCACCTCGAGCCGCGCGTCCTTGCCGAGGTCGAGGCGCAGCCGCCGCGCGACGCGCGAGAGCTTGTCGAAGACCTGGCGCAGCGGGACCATGCGCACTTCGATGACGCTGGCCTGCAGCTCCTGCAGCTTGCGATCGAGCGCCTTGTGGATCTTCTCGAGCTCCGCGCCGAGGCGCGCTGCGCCGGGCTCGGCGGCCAGGCGGCGCGCGAAGGCGGAGAGCGCGCCGCGCTCGAGCGCGAGCTCGCCCACCAGGTTCATCAGCTCGTCGAGCTTGCGCACGTCGACGCGCACGGTGTCGCTGACCGAGCGCAGCGTGGCCGCATCGCCCTCGGCGTGGTCGCCCGCGCCGGGGTGCGCGCCGGCGGCGTGCTCGATCTCGTCGCTGGGCAGCGGGCTCGCGGCGGGCTGCGCGGAAGCCGGCTCCGCGGGGTCGGCGGGACTGCCGGCCGGCTTGTTGCGAGAGGCGCGGGCGACGTGCACGGCGCTCGGCGAGAGCTCGAGGCGCGCGGCGAGCGCCGCGGCGTCGAGCTCGGTGGCCGCGAGCAGCGCGAAGCGGATCTCGCCGGGCCCGCCCGGTCCGGGCGACGGCAGCGTCGAGATCAGCTCGCCCACCTCGCGGAGGGCGCCGCTGATTTCGCTCAGGCGCTCCTCGAAGCTCGCCAGCTCGAAAGCTGCGGTGACCACGTGAATCGCGCGCCCGCGCGCGAGGTTCTCGCGCAGCCGGTGCTCCTCGTACTCGGTGAGCGCGCGCAGCAGCGCAGCCGGCGCGTCGAGCGCCTCGCCAGCCACGCTGGGCGGCGCGGCGGACGGCGCGTTCTCGGCGACGATGCGCGCGATCAGCTCGGCGACCGTGTCGCCGAAGCCGGCGTCCAGCGCGCCGGCGGCCAGCTGCTCGAGCGCGCGGCCGAACAGCTCGACGGATTGCTCGAACAGCGAGAGGCGCGCGGTGGTGGGCTGCGCGCGGCCGAGCCGCCACGCGTCGAGCAGGTCCTCGATGCGGTGGGCCAGATCCGCGAGCGCCTCGAGCCCGAACATGCCCGAGAGGCCCTTCAGCGAGTGGGCCGAGCGGAACAGCCGGTTGAGCGTGTCGGGCGCGAGCTCGGCGCCCTCGCTCGCGCGCTCGAGGCACGCCGCGAGGTCGTCGCGCATGCGCTCGAGAATCTCCTCCGCCTCCGACAGGAACTCGCGCTCGGCGCGGCTCTGCGGCGTGGTGCTCTTGCCGCGGCGCGCCATCAGTCGCTCCCGCATGGCAGCAGGTCGCCGACGACCTGCAGCAGCTGCTCCGCCACGAACGGTTTCACGAGGTAGGCATTCGCGCCGAGCGCGAGGCCGCGACGCCGATCCTCCTCGCTGCTCTCCGTGGAGACGATCACGAGCGGCGTCGATGCGTGGCGCGCGTCGCTGCGCACGAAGGAGATCAGCTCGAGCCCATGGATGTCGGGCATGTTGATGTCGGTGACGATCAGGTCGTACTTCTGTCGCGGCAGGAGGCGCAGCGCCTCGAAGCCGCTCGCGGCCTGGTCCACTTTCACCGGCTGCTCGAGATCCTCGAGCACCGTTGCGATCCAGTCGCGCATCGTGGGCGAGTCTTCGACCACCAGCAGGCGTTGCACGCAGGGCCCCTCCGCAGGCGCGCAAACGCGCGCCTAGCCCGCATCGGAGCAGGCGGCGCGATTCTTGAGGCAATGCGCCGGGTTGGGACGCGTAGAGCACATCGCCCGGCAGGCCGCCAAGGTGCGCCACCCGGTCGCGGCCGAGCGCCGCCCGCAGCCCCGCGGCGGCGTTCGCTGCGGCGACCTCGGCTCAG
>CAYWRY010000088.1:0-17457 GCA_964460485.1 uncultured Spirochaetales bacterium | reverse complement strand
CGGGCTGCTTGGGCTGCTCCATCGTCGTCGCTCCTCGACGCCTGCGAGCCTAGTGCGTTCGCCGCCGCGCAGCGTCGCCGAGCCGGGCGCGGCCCCGCGCGCTCGCAGCGCGGCGCGCTCGGCTCAGATGTTGCGCGTGCGCCCGGCCCAGTACGGATCGCGCAGCTTGCGCTTGTAGAGCTTGCCGTTGGGATCGCGCGGCATCTCGCTCACGTAGTCGATCGTCTTCGGCGTCTTGTACTTCGCGAGCTTGTCGCGCAGGAAGTCGAAGATCTCGCACGTCAGGCGCTCGTCGGGGACGACGCCGGCCGCGGGCTCGATCACTGCCTTCACCTCCTCGCCCCATTCCTCGTGCGGAATGCCGAACACGGCCACGTCGCCGACGCTCGGGTGGGTGAGGAAGACCGACTCGATCTCGGCGGGATAGATGTTCACGCCGCCCGAGATGATCATGTCGTTCTTGCGGTCGCACAGGAACAGGTAACCGTCGGCGTCCAGGTAGCCGATGTCGCCGACGGTGAAGTAGCGGCCGCGGCGCGCCTTGTCGGTCTTGTCCTTGTCCTTGAAGTATTCGAAGTCGGCCTGGCCGCGCAGCATGTAGACGGTGCCCGGCGTGCCGGCCGGCGGCTCGTTGCCGTCGTCGTCGAAGATCTTGATCTCGCTGTTCGCCCACGCCTTGCCGACGGTGCCGGGCTTCTTCCGCCACTCGGCCGGCGAGACGATCGTGCCGCCGCCCTCGGTCGCCGCGTAATACTCCCAGATCGAGTCGCCCCACCAGTCGAGCATGCGCTGCTTCACGTCCGGCGGGCAGGGCGCCGCGGCGTGCACCATCGCGCGGGTCGAGGAACAGTCGTACTTCGCGCGCACCTCCGCGGGCAGCTGGAGCATGCGGTGGAACTGCGTCGGCACCATGTGGCTCGTGGTGACGCGGTACCTCGCAATCAGCCGCAACATCTCCTCGGGGGTCCACTTGTCCATCAGCACGACGGTGTGGCCGAGGTGCAGCGCCGCCGAGGCGAACATCAGCACAGCGGTGTGATAGAGCGGCGAGCCGGTGATGTGGACGTTCCCGTCCTCGGGCTTCACGCCGAACATCTGCTGGAAACCGGTGAAGAGCGCCCCGATCAGGTCGGGGTCCATGCCGGTGAGCGGGCGGCGCACGCCCTTCGGCCGGCCCGTGGTGCCCGACGTGTAGTTCATCACCGCACCCGCGGTGCGCTTCTCCGGCGGCGCCGTGGACTGCCCCGCGGCGAGCTCCGCGTAGGGGCGGAAGCCGTCGAGCCGGCCGAGCGCGAAGCGGTGCGACGCGGGCAGCCTCATCTCGGCCGCGGCCTTCGCGATGGGGTCCGCGAAGCGCGCGCTACCGACGAACGCCTTCGCCTCGGAGTTCTCGACGATGTACGCGATCTCGGGTCCGGCCAGGTGATGGTTGATCGGCACGAGGTAGAGCCCGGTCTGGAAGCAGGCGAGATACAGCTCGATGAACGCCGTCCCGTTCTCGACCACGACCGAGACCGCGTCGCCGGGTGCGAGCCCGAGCGCCGCGAGCCCGCGCGCGACTTGGTTGCCGCGCGCCGCGAGCTCGCCGCGCGTGAGGCGCTGCTCGTCGGGCGTGACGAGCGCGAGCGCGCCCGGATCCGCCGCCGCGAACTTCCAGAAGCCGAGATCTGCCATGCCGCGATGCTCCGAGTGGCCCTTTGGGGTCCGACCCCAAAAGGCCACTCGCTCGTCAGGGTTTCGCGCTGCTCACGATCCACGTCGAGAAGTACTGCGAGCCGCCGCCGTAGGCGTGGCCGAGCGCCTTCTTCGCGCCATCCACCTGGTGCGCGCCGGCCATGCCGCGCACCTGCAGCGCGCTCTCGGCGAAGCGGATCAGGCCCGAGGCGCCGATCGGATTCGAGGAGAGCACGCCGCCCGACATGTTGACTGGGAAGTCGCCGGTCAACGCCGTCGCGCCCTCGTAGGTCATCTTCCAGCCCTGGTTGCGCTCGGCGATCAGCATGCCCTCCATCCACATCGGTTCGAACCAGGAGAAGGGCACGTAGATCTCGGCGCAGTCGAGCTCTCGGCGCGGGTTCGTGATGCCCGCCTTCTTGTAGAGCGACTTGGCGTTGTCGAGCGTCGCGCGCGGCATCACCTGATCGCGGCCGCTGAAGGAGGTCGGCTCGCTGCGCATCTCGGTCGCGTGCACCCACGCCACCGGCTTCGACGTACGCTCGGCCAGCTTCTCGCGCGCCATCACCATCGCGCACGCGCCGTCCGAGGACGGGCACGTCTCGAGGTAGCGGATCGGGTCCCACAGCATCGGCGAGCTCGCCACCTTCTCGAAGCTGATGTCCTCGATTCGCAGGTGCGCGTAGGGATTCTTCAGCGCGTTCTGGCGATCCTTCACCGCGACGCGGATGCCCGTGTCCTCGGGCGCGCCGGAGCGGCGGATGTAGCCGCGCACGAGCGGAGCGAAGTAGCCGCCAGCGCCCGCGACGGTGGCCACGCTGAACGGCAGCGCGATCGAGAGCGCCCAGGTCGCGTTCGACTCGCTCTGCTTCTCGTACGCCACCGTCAGCACGCGGTCGTGCACGCCGCTCTGGATCAGGCTCGCGGCGACGATGCCGGTCGATCCGCCCACGCTGCCGGCGGTGTGCACGCGCAGCATCGGCTTGTAGGCGCCGCCAATCGCGTCGGCGAGGAACAGCTCCGGCATCATCACGCCCTCGAACATGTCGGGCGCCTTGCCGATCACGACGGCGTCGATGTCCTTCCAGGTCAGCTCGGCATCCGCGAGCGCGCGCTCCGCCGCCTCCCGCAACAGGCCGGGCATCGAGACGTCCTTGCGCGAGGGCGCGTACTTGGTCTGCCCGATGCCGATCACGCCGCACAGCTCGGCCACGACTACTCTCCCTCCAGCACGCATACGAGGTTCTGCTGCAGGCACGGGCCCGAGGTCGCGTGGGCGACGCTGCGGTCCGCAGCGCCGCGCCAGATCTGCTGCGCGGCTTCGCCGATGCGCGCGAGGCCGACCGCCATCATCGGGTTGCCCGCGAGCGCGCCGCCCGACGGATTCACGTTCGTCCTCGACGACAGCCCGAGCGCGCGCTCCACCAGGATCTCCTGGTGCGTGAACGGCGCCGAGAGCTCCGCGGCGTCCAACTTGTCGCGCCAGACGCCGGCCTTTTGGGCTGCGATCTCGGTGGAGCGCGAGCGCGTGAGGTCGCGCGCGCCGAGCTCCATCGGCTCGAGGATGTGCGCGATGCCCGTGATCCACGCCGGGCGCTTGCACAGCTGCTTCGCCCTCTCGCCCGCCGCCAGGATGATGCCCGCGGCGCCGTCGCTGATCGGCGCGCAGTCGTGCTTGCGAAGCGGCGCCACGAGCTGCGGCGCCGCGAGCAGCTTCTCCACCTCGAAGTCGCCCTTCACCTGCGCGAATGGGTTCGACTTCGCGTTGCGGCGATCGCGCACCGCGCGCTCCGCCATCTCGCGCTCGGTGACGTGGCCGTTCTCGAGCAGCACGCGCGCCTGAAGCGCGGCGAGCGACACCGCATCGGGCCAGAGCGGCATCATCGAATACGGGTCGAGCTGCAGCGCCAGGGTGAGCGGCAGGTCGCCCATCGACGGCTTGCCGAAGCCGTAGACCAGCGCGACGTCCGCGTAGCCCATCTGCATCTTCACCCACGCCTCGTAGAGCGCCCACGCGCCGTCCATCTCGACGTGGGACTCCGAGACCGGCGGCCACGCGCCGACGGCGTCGAGGCCGGCGACGAACGCGAACGACTGCCCGGCCAGGTAGTCGCTCGAGCCGGAGCACACGAAGTCGATCTGGTCGTTCGAGATGCCGACGCTCTTCTTCAGCTCGGCGATCACCGGCACGAGGATCTCGACCTCGTTGCGGTTCGGCTCCCGCCGCATCGACGGCGACTGCGTGAAGCCGACGACTGCCACGTCGCGCATCAGATGTGCTCCTTGTACGAGTCGTACGGAGCGTCCGGCTCGCCACTCGGCTCGAAGTAGAGAATGTTGCCGACGGAGGTGGTCCACTCCTCGCGCGGCTTCCAGACCGCCTTCACGCGCATGCCCATGTGCACGTCCTCCAGCTTGCAGTTGAGGAGGTGCATCAGGATCGTGTTCGAGCCGTCGAGCAGGACCTGCGCCGAGATGTACGGGAGCTGCAGCGGAATGTTCGCGCTCGGCACGCGCACGATCGAGAACGTGACGAGCGTGCCTACGTCCTTCAGCTCGACCGGCTCGCCGTCGATCACCACGCCGTGCTGCGGGCACGAGCCGCGCGTCGGGAAGTAGACGCGGCCATCCACGGGGCAGCGCTGCCCGAGCAGCTTGCCCTGGGCGATCGCGCGCAAGAAGCGCGACGCGCTCTGGCCCGCCGAGTACGTGTACTCGAGCTCGATCGGCGCGAGCATGATCTCGACCGGCGCGCTCGGATCTGCGGCTTGTTTCTCGACCATCGTCTCTCCTCGGCTTGGCCCGTTGGGGTCAGACCCCAAAGGGCCACTCCTCACGCCTCGGGCACGAACGCGGCGATGTCCGTGATCGCGCCGGCGGTCTGCTCGCGCCAGCGCGCGCGCACGCGCATGCCCGTCTTCATCGCGCTCGGGCTGCCGGCGTCGACGACGTGGAGCAGCGGAGTCGCTGCGCCGTCGAGCTGGATCAGCGCGTAGGCGAACGGCTTCTGCAGCGGCTGCTGCCGGCGCGGCGCCTGCACCCACGCCCAGCTCTTCACGATCCCCGTCTCCGCGACGGGCACGAGCTCCGTCAGCGCCTCGGCCGTCTCGGGGTCGTACTCCTTGGGCGGCATCAGCACGCTGCCGTCCTTGCGGCGCACGCCGAGGATCTGCCGGTCGCGCAGCGCCGTGAAGAACTTCCCGAGGATCGGCCCGAGCGAGCGCTTGTACGTGTAGGAAAGCTTGTGCGGCGCGGTGAGCGCGGGCTCGATGGGTCGACTCATGCGAACGCCTCCAGCGAAGGAGGCGAGTGAAACACGTTGCATTTCGGCGGACAAGGTGTCCGATGTCGACGGGCGAGACTCGTGGGGCGACCGCGTCCGCGGCCGGGGTCCGCGGCCGGGGTCCGCGCCCACCACCGACACTCCGCGCGCTGGTCGCGGCGCGGGCGATGCGCGGTCAGGCGCTGCGCAGCGCCGCCAGCACCTGCGCGAAGGCAGCGTCCTGCGCGGGGTCTGCCGGCATGCGCAGGCTGATGCCGTCGGCGACGCCCGCGTAGCGCGCCCGGATCTGCGCGGCGATCTCGGCGAAGGGCGCGCTCGGCACGAGCGCGCCCAGCATCTCGTCCGTGATCAGCGCGCGCAGGCTGCCCCAGTCGCTCGCGCGCGTCTTCTCGAGCAGCGCGCGGCCGACGTCTCCCCAGCCGTGGTGCTCGAGCGTTCCCCAATAGGCAGGCGTCGAGTAGGTGAAGGCGAGCACCTCGCGCGCCGCCTCGCGCTCGCGCGCGACGCTCGCGGCGTCGGGTCCCGTCGCGACCATCGGGTTCGCGAGGATGCGCACGCCGCTCTCGGCGCGGCCCGCCTTCGCCGCGCCGGCGGCGAGCCTCGGCCGCATCGCCTCGCGCAGATAGGCGGGCGAAGAGTTGGTCGGGTGCGCGATCACGCAGTCCGCCACCTCGCCCGCGACCTCCGTCATCAGCGGCCCGATCGCGCCGAGCCACACCTCGATGCGCGCGCGCTCCGGCGGCAGCGCGTCCGGCTTGAAGAAGGGCTGGAGGCGCGAGAGCGAGTAGGACGCGCTCTCGTAGGCGAGCGGCTTGCCGGTCTGGAACGTCGCGAAGCATGCGCGCAGCGCGCCGACGTAGTCGCGCATGCGCGCCGCCGGCGCGCTCCACGGCATGCCGAAGCGGCCGGTGACGTTGCCCTTCACCTGCGGCCCGAGCCCGATCGCGAAGCGGCCGCCCGAGAGCTGCGCGAGCGCCCAACAATCCTGCGCCACCAGCATCGGGCTGCGCGCGAAGGCGACGATCACGCCCGTCGCGACGCGCAGCCGCGCCGTGCTCGCGAGCGCGAGCGTCGCCGCGGGGATCGCGTCGTAGACGGCCTCGGGGACGATCAGCCCGTCGAAGCCCAGGCGCTCTGCGCGCTGGGCATGCGCGGGCATCTTCGCCAGCGGCATGCGCACGTCGTCGACTGCGGCCCAGAGCTCCAAGGCGCGACATCCCCCAACGGACCCGCTACGCCATCGGCAACGCGAACGAGTCGTCCACCGGCTTGCGCGTCGCGAAGAACGGCCCGAGCACCTTCTGCAGCTCGTCGACCGTCCACGGCACCTCGTGCTCGTGGTCGAGGGCGGGCTTCGGCGCGGCGTAGACGCGCACGTGCTTGCCCCACATCTGGATCAAGTTGCCGGAAACGTTCTGCGCGTGGGGCGAGGCGATCCACGCGACGACGGGACCGATGTGCTCGGGAGCGAAGGTGTCGAAGCCCGACTCGGGCTTCTCGAACAGACCCGCCCAAGGGCCGGCCATCGTCATGCGCGTGCGCGCGCGCGGCAGGATCACGTTGGCGGTGGCGCCGAGGCGCTGGCACTCGCGCGCCGCCGAAAGCGTGAGATGCGTGATCGCCGCCTTCGCAGCCGCGTAGTTGGGCTGCCCGAGGTTGCCCATCATGAAGGCGTCGGAGGCGGTGCTGATCAGGCGCCCGTAGATCGGCTGGCCGCCGTTCGCCTTCTGGCGGTCGCGCCACCAGGCCATGGTGTGGCGGATCATGCAGAAGTGGCCCTTGGCGTGGACGCGCATCACCGAGTCCCACATCTCCTCGCTCATCCTCACGAGCATGCCGTCGCGCGAGAAGCCGGCGTTGTTGACGACGATGTGGAGATCGCCGAACGCCTCGACCGCGCTGCGCACGATGCGCTCGCTCTGCGCGAAATCCGCGACGTCGCCGAAGGCGGCGATCGCCTTGCCGCCCGCGGCCTCGATCTCGCGCACGACGGCGCGCGCCGGCGCGTCGGAGGAGCCGCTGCCGTCGGCGTTCGTGCCGAGGTCGTTCACGACGACCGCCGCGCCCTGACGCGCCAGCTCCAGCGCTTCGATGCGACCGAGCCCAGAGCCCGCGCCCGTGACGATCGCAACCCTGCCTGCCAGCACCGACATCTCGCACTCCTCTCCAGCTACAGCCGCTCGATGAGCGTGGCCGTGCCCACCGACGAGCCACAGCACATCGTGACGAGCGCCGTGCCCTTGCCCGTGCGCTCGAGCTCGTGCAGCGCGCTCACGATCAGGCGCGAGCCCGTCGCGCCCACCGGGTGACCGAGCGCGATCGCGCCGCCGTTCGGGTTCACGCGCGCGGGGTCGATCTCGGGGAACGCCCGCTGCCACGCCAGCACCACCGCGGCGAACGCCTCGTTGCACTCGAACAGGTCGACGTCGCGCAGCGACATCCCGCTCTTTGCGAGGATGCGCTTCGTCGCGTCGATCGGGCCCTCGAGGATCAGCGCGGGCTCCGAGCCGACCACCACGTCGTGGCGGATGCGCGCGCGCGGGCGCAGGCCGTGGGCTCTCGCCTTCTCCGCGCTCATGTAGAGCAGGGCGGCGGCGCCGTCGGAGACCTGAGAAGAGTTCCCGGGCGTGTGGATGCCCCCGGGCTGCACCGGCTTCAAGGCGGCGAGCCCCTCGCGCGTCGTCGGGCGGATGCCCTGGTCCGCCGTCACGCGCTGCACGGAGCCGGTGGGCTTCCCGTCGTCGCCGAGCGCCGGCGCGTCGACCGGCAGGATCTCGCGCGCGAAGTGTCCGGCGGCCGCGGCCCGCGCCGCGAGCTCTTGGGATCGCAGCGCGAAGGCGTCCGCGTCGTCGCGCGTGATGCCCCACTTCGTCGCGATGCGCTCGACGGCGATGAACTGCGAGAGCGGCTCGTCCCAGGGAAAGCCCGGCGGAATGAAGAAGCCGGGGCCGTTCATCACGTTCGCGCCCAGGCCCACGTGGCTCATCAGCTCGATGCCGCAGGCGATGCCGCAGTCGATCGTGCCGCCCTTGATCAGCGCGCTCACGAGGTGGTTTGCCTGCTGGCCGGAGCCGCACTGCACGTCGATCGTGGTGCCGGCGGTGGAGTAGTCGTCCTTCACCGCGCCGAGCCAGGCGTGGCGCGTGATGTTGTTCGACTGCTCGCCCGCCTGCGTGACGCAGCCGCCGAAGATCTGCTCGACCTCGCGCGGCGCGATGCCCGCTCTGTCGACGACGGCGCGCTGCACCAGCCCGAGCAGCTGCGCGGCGTGGAAGCCCGAGAGATCGCCCTTGCCGATCTTCCCGCGTGCGATCGGAGTCCGGAGCGCTTCGACGATGACTGCATCTGCCACGACTTCTCCTCGGAGACGTTCCTGGACGCGTTAGAACAGCGATCGCCGGCACTGCGGGCCCGGATGAACGTCCTCTGCTCCACTTCTGACCATCGAGGGAATGTCTCCGGGCTCGGGTCAGGCGCGGCCGAGAATCAGCGCGCCGGTGGGCACGCCGACGCCGCTCGTGACCAGCACGTGGTCCGTGGGCTTTGCCGGTTGATTCACGCTCTGCCCGCGCACCAGCCGCGCGCCCTCGGCGATGCCGTTCACGCCGTGGATGTAGGCCTCGCTGAGCAGCCCGCCGTGGGTGTTGTTGGGGAGGCGCCCGTCCACTTCGAGCGCGCCGCCGCGGATGAAGTCCTTCGCCTCGCCCTTCTTGCAGAAGCCGAAGGACTCGAGCTGGATCAGCACCTCGGGCGTGAAGGCGTCGTAGAGAATCGTCGCGTCGATGTCGTCCGGGCCGAGCTTGGACATGCCGTAGACCTGCTTCGCCGCGAGCTCCATCTCGGGCAGCGCAGCCATGTCGGGGCGGTAGAAGCTCGTCATCTGCTCCTGGCCCGCCGCGCTCGCCTGCGCCACGCCGCGGATCAGCGCCGGCGGCTGCTTGAGGTCGCGCGCGCGCTCGGGCGTCGTGATCAACAGCGCGCAGCCGCCGTCGGTCTCCTGGCAGCAGTCGTAGAGGCGCAGGGGCTCCGTCACCCAGCGCGAGGCGAAGTACTGCTCGCGCGTCAGCGGCTGCTGGTAGAACGCGGCGTTGGGATTCTTCACCGCGTGGTTGCGCGTCGCGATCGCGATCGTCGCGAGGTCGTCGCAGGTCGCGCCGTACTCGTGCATGTAGCGCTGCGCGCACAAGGCGACCCACGAAGCCGGCGTCAGCATTCCGAACGGCATGTACCAGGACCAGTGGATCAGGTCGCTGGTGATGATGTTGCCGGAGACGCCCTGGCCCATGCGCTGTCCGGAGCGGCCGTTCAGCGCCCGGTAGACGACGACGTACCTCGCGGCGCCGGTCGCCACCGCCATGGCGGCCTGGTGGACCAGCCCGACGCAAGCCCCTCCGCCATAGGCGATGCGGCTGAAGAACGTCAGCTCGCCGATGCCGACGCTGCGCGCGACCTCCACCTCGTCGCTCGAGTCCATCAGGAAAGTGGTGAGCCCGTCCACGTCGCTCGGCCGGAGGCCCGCGTCGTCGATCGCGCCCCGTACCGCCTGGCAGGCGAGGCTCAGCTCCGAGACGCCCGAGTTCTTCGAGTACTTCGTCTGCCCGATGCCGGCGATCGCGGCTTGGTCGTTCAGCGTGATCGGCATGGATCGACTCCGGCGCCGTCTAGTTGTCGGGGAGCTGCACGCGCACCTTGGCGGTGACGTGGCTGCCCCAGGAGTTGTTGCCGGCGACCTCGACCTCGACCAGCTCCGGGCTCGCCGAGAGCACTCTGCCGCGCAGCTTCAGCGTGTCGCCCGGCATGCACGGGCCGCCGAGCTTCAGCCAGACGCCCTTCACCACCGCGTTCGGGCCGGTCCAGTCGGTCACGTAGCGGCCGACCAGGCCCTTCGTGGTGAGGATATTCATGAACATGTTGGGGAGGCCCTGGGCCTGCGCGGCGGCCGGGTCGTGATGCACCGGCGTGTAGTCGCGCGAGGCGATCGCGCCGCCGGCGACCAGCGTTGCCGTGACGGGGATGTCGAGCGGCGGCAGCGCGTCGCCAGTCTTCACGTCGCGCGCGCGGAGCGTCGGCTTCACGGCATCGCCTCCAGGCCGTGCTGCGCGACGTCGGCGCCGAGCGCGGCGAGCTGGGCCGAGGCGCCGCCGAGCGCGAGCTCGAGGCTCTTCGACCAGAGGAAGTAGCGGTGGATCGGGTAGTCGACGTCGGAGCCGATCCCGCCGTGCAGGTGCAGGGCCGCGTTCACGATGCGCGAGCCGCCGTCGGCGGCCCAGAACTTCGCGACGCGCGCTTCGCGCTCGGCGGGCAGACCCTCGGCGAGGCGCACCGCAGCGCGCCAGGTCGTCCAGCGCATCGCCTCGAGGTCGATGAACGCGTCAGCTTCGCGGTGCTGCACGGCCTGGAAGCTGCCCACCGGCACGCCGAACTGGACGCGCGTGCGCGTGTAGTCGGCCGTGATCGCGAGCGCGCGGTCGCACACGCCCACGTGCAGCGCGGCGAGCGCGGTGAGCGCGCGCGGCGTGAGCCAGCGCAGGATCTCGGCGCCGCCCGCCGGGAGGCGCGCGCCGTCGGGGACGCGCACGCCGCGCAGCGTGGCGTCGAACAGCGGCTGGCCGTCGGAGACGACGCGGGCTTCGAGCGCCAGTCCCGCGCTGCCGGCCTCCACGAGAAACAGCGCGGCGCTGCCGTCCGTGCGCGCGGGAATCAGCAGGGCGCTCGCGCGCCGCGCGTGGGGCACGAAGCGCTTCGCGCCGTCCAGCCGCCAGCCGGCGCCGTCGCGGCGCGCGCGCGTGGCCGGGGCGAGCCCGTCGGCGCTGCCGGCGTCGTCGAGCGCCGCCGACAGCACCACCTCGCCGCTCGCGACCCGCGGCAGCCAGCGCGCCTGCTGCGCCGCGCTGCCAAACTGCGCGAGCGGCAGAGCGCCCAGCACGAGCGCCGCGAACGCCGCGTTCGGAGCGGCGGCGCGGCCCAGCTCCTCGAGCAGCACGCACAGCTCGAGGAAGCCCATGCCCATGCCGCCCAGCTTCTCGGGAATCGCGATCCCCAGAAGGTTGGCCGAGGCGAGCTGCCTCCAGAGCGCGTCGTCGAGCCAGTCCGCGGTGCGCTCCGCCGCGCGCAGTCGCTCCTGCGTCGCCTCGGCATCCAGGATGCCGCGCGCGAGGTCGCGTATCGTCTGCTGCTCGTCGGAGTAGTGAAAGTCCATCGCGTCGTCTCTCAGGTCGCCGGCCTGAACAGGGGCAGCTTGAAGCCGTCCTCGTCGGCATGGACGAAGCACTGCACGCGCATCCCGATGCGCACGTCCTGCGGGTCGCAGCCGACCAGATTCGAGAGGATGCGCTCGCCCTCTTCGAGGTCGACGAGCGCCGCGACGATCGGGAACTCGTAGCCCGGGAACTGCGGGTAGTGGATCACCGTGAAGCTGTGGAGCGTCCCGCGCCCGCTCGCCGCGATGCTGTCCCAGGCCAGCGAGCCACACGCGTCGCACATCGGGCGCGGCGGGTGGCGCAGCTTCTTGCACTCGGTGCAGCGCTGGAGCGGCAAGTGGTTTTTCTGCGCCACCTCCGTCCACCACCAGCCGTTGTCGTGCCCCATGGGCGGTTTCAGGCGGCTCGGCTTCGCGGGCTGCCTGCCGGCGGCCGCAGGCGCGGCGGCGCGCGGAGCGTCCTTTGGGATGAACTTCAGCACGCGGAAGGTCTGCCAGCCGACCTCGACGCCGTTCTGGTCGGTGAAGCGCGTACGCGTGGTGATGAAGTAGCCGACGCCTGCGCCCGTCGACTTCTCTTCGCTGATCTGCTCGATCACCGTCTCGGCGCTGACGGTGTCGCCGGGTCTCAGGTAGCGGTGGAAGGCCTGCTCCGTGTCGGTGCCCAGCACGCCCGTGTAGCCGGCGTCGGTCAGGATCTTGTGCAGGCGGTGCTCTTCGTTCTGCGGCTCGTCGTAGCCCTCGTGCATCGCCCAGCCCTGCATGGTCCACGCGTCGAGCATCATGGGCGGCGCGACGATGCCGCCGAAGGGGCTCTGCTTCGCGGCGTCCGGATCGACGTAGACGGGGTTCGCGTCGCCCATCGCGTCGCACCACTGGCGGATCATCGGCTCGTTCACCGCGTCGCGACCGGTGAGCTTCGGTCCGATCGGCTTGCCGACGAAGGCGCGGATGCGCGCTTCGAGCTCGGCTTTCTGACTCTCACTGAGTGACATCGAGAGTTCCTCTTCGACTCCGCTCGGCGGCTGGACTTCGCGCAGCTTCGCCTCGCTGCGCGCTCCGCTCGCTCATCGCCGCGAGCGCGGCTGGCCGAGGCCCGCCTGGGCGATGATGTCGCGCTGCACTTCGTTCACTCCGCCGCCGAAGGTGTTCACCATCGCGAGGCGGTAGGCGCCTTCCATCAGGCCGCCGGTGACCGCCCCCGGCTGGCCCGCGCGCGCGATGCCGAGCGGCTCGGTGACCTCGAGCAGCTGCCGGTAGCAGTCGATCACCATCTCGGTGCCGAACACCTTGACCGCCGACGCGTCGGCCATGCCCGGCGTGCCCTGGTCGATCAACCACGCGCTGCGCCAGTTCAGCACCTTCAGCGCGTCGAGCTTTGCGTACACGCGCGCGAGGTTCGCCTGCACCCACGGCAGGTCGGCGACGCGCCCGCCGCCGGGCCGTTCCGTCGCGCGCGCCCAGGCGACCACCTCCTCGTACACCTTCTCCAGCGACGCGGGCATCGCGAGCGTGATGCGCTCGAGGTTCAGCTGACCGGTGATCAGGGTCCAGCCGCCGTTCACGGGCCCGACGGTGTTCGACACCGGCACGCGCACGTCCTGGTAGTAGGTGACGTTCGTGCGCTCGCCGCCGACGGTCTTGATGGGCGTCACGCCGAAGCCCTCGGCGTCCGTGGGCACCAGGATGATCGAGATGCCCTTGTGCTTCGGCGCGTCGGGGTCGGTGCGCGCCGCGAGCCAGATGTAGTCCGACGCCTGGGCGTGCGTGGTGAAGACCTTCTGGCCGTTGATCACCCAGTCGTCGCCGTCCCGGACGGCGCGCGTCTGGAGCGAAGCGAGATCGGTGCCGGCGGAAGGCTCCGAGTAGCCGATCCCGAACAGCATCTCCCCGTCGCGGATGCGGCCGAGGAAGTGGGCCTTCTGCTCCTCGGTCCCGTACTTCATCAGCATCGGGCCGACGGTGTTCACCGTGATGAGCGGCAGCGGCGCGCGCGCGCGCCAGGTCTCGTCCCAGAAGATGAACTGCTCGAGGTGGCTGCGCCCCTGGCCGCCCCACTCGCGCGGCCAGCCGATCGTCAGCCAGCCGTCCTTGCCCATCCTCCCCATCGCCTCGCGAAAGGCCGGACCGCCGAGCTCGTCCCACTCCGCGTCGAGCCGCGCGCGCAGGTCGCCCTCCGCGAACAGCTCGCGGTAGTAGGCGCGGATCTCCGCGCGCAGCGCTTCCTGCTGGGGGGACAGGTCGATTCGCATCGGAGCCTCGGGTACCGATTTGAAACGTGTTCTAGTTCTGGATTATGGCCGCGCCAAACGGCGCTGTCCACCGAGAAATCGCCGGCGAACGCGAGCGCGCGACCTCGACTTCCTCGCGGCGTTCGGCGCGCCGCCGTACTCCCGGCCTCGCCACGCGTTGGCTCGCCGCGCGCCTCGGCGGCGTCAGCCCGCCTCGCCGAGCAGCAGCTCGACCGTCTCCTGCATGCGCTGGGTGACCGCGCCGATCGGGTGGAGCCCGCTCGCCCAGCCGATCAGCGCCGCGAACCAAACGTGCTGGAGCACCTGCGCGATGCGCTGCTCGCGGGGCGTGCCGACCGGCGTCGAGAGGGGCGTCGTGACGTCCGGCGCCTCGCCGCGCAGCGCGGCCACGATCATGCGCGACATGCGCAGGTGGAAAGCGGCCTGCTGCACCGCGGAGCTGGCATCGCTCGCCGCGATCGCGCGCAGCGCCGCGCGCGCGAAGCTCGGCCGGCGCGTGAGGCCGCGCGTCGCGCGCGCGAACAGCTCCACGAGCCGCTCGCCCGCCCGCGCGCCCCGCGGCGGGCGCTCGGCCATCACGCGCAAGAGCTGCGCGTTGTCCTCGTTCACCGCGAACAGCAGCACGTCTTCCTTGCTGCGGAAGTACTTGTATACGGTGCCCATCGCGACGCCGGAGGCGTCCGCCACGTCGCGCAGCTTCACGCCGTCGAAGCCGCCCGCCTCCGCGAGCGCGATCGCCGCGTCCACGATCCGCCGCAGTCGCTTCAGCTGCGAGAGCGCCAGGCGCGGCGCGGCAAAGTTGGAAGCCTCGGAGGCCATCCGCGGATTAGAACAGGTTGCAGAAAGCGGCGGAAGCGAAATCTGCAGGGCGCCCCGGCTACTTCATCCACTTCGCGATCACGCCCTTGGCCAACAGGGCGAGCACGCTGCGCGGGAGCAGCCGCATGCCGGCGTTCGCGCGCAGCCAGTTGAACCAGCCGTTGATCACCGAGGGCTGGTGGCCGAGCGCGTCGAGGGCATCCCGCACGACGTCGGCGGCGCTCGCTCCGGCGTGCGGGACCTCGTCGGCGCTGGCGGCGAACTCGGTCTCGGTGGAGCCGGGCAGCAGCGAGAGCACGTCGACGCCGGTGCCCTGGAGCTCGCCCCACAGCGACTCGCCGAGGAAGTTGTCGAACACCTTCGTCGCGCTGTAGAGCGCGTGTAGCGGCAGCGGCTGCGAGCCCGAGACGGAGCCGGTGAAGATCAGCGCGCCGCGTTTGCGCGCGACCAGCTTCGGCAGGAGCGCGGCCGTGAGCGCGACCGGCGCGGCGCAGTTGAGCTGCACCATCGCGTCGAGGCGAGCCGGGTCCTGCTCGTGGAAGCGGCCGACGTAACCGACGCCCGCGTTGTTCACGAGGATGGCGATCTCGAGGTCCGCGATCGCCGCCAGCAGCCCGCGCACGCCCGCCGCCGTGGCGAGATCGCAGGGCACGCAGCGCACCTGGACGCCGGACCGCCCGCGCAGCTCCTGCGCCAGCTGCTCCAGCTTGTCCGCCCGGCGTGCGGCGAGCACGAGGGACACGCCGTCGCACGCGAACGCGCGCGCGAACTCGGCGCCGATGCCCGACGAAGCGCCGGTCACCAGCGCCCAGTCTCCATAGCGCTCGCGCAGCGAGCTCTGCTTCGGCTGGAAGCGCTCGCGGGCGTGCCAGAGGGCGCGCGCGACGATCGCGAACAAGCCGCCTCCCACGAGCCCCAGCACGACCGATGCGGGCTCGATGGCGCGCAGCCAGCTCCCGAAGCCGTCGCGCTCGATCACGTCGAAAGCCGAGAGACGCCCGCGGCCGCCGTAGAGGATCGGGAACCAAAAGAACGAGAACGCGACCTGCGCGACGTAGAGCGCCGCCCAGGGCCACATCCAGCGGCGCATGCGCCAGAAGCCGTAGGTCCCCGCGGCGTAGACGAAGCCGTGCGGGATCTCGAGCAGCTTCGCCCAGACACCGTGGAAGCGGACGCCGAACCACACCTCGTCGTCGAAGCGCGTGGGCTTCATGGTCAGATCCCACGGCACGTAGACGAACGCCATGTAGGCGCAGAACAGCATCAGCAGGTTCATCCACCGCGGCCTGCGGGCGAGCTGGTGGCGGAGCCAATCGCGCACGCCGCCGCCCCTAATGCTTGGCGCCGATTCGCGCGACCGCGGCGTCCAGCGACTTGCGCAAGAGCGCCGCGCACTCGTCGAGCTCGGCGTCGCTCGCGCAGAGCGGCGGGCCGAGCACGACCACGTCTTGGGCCGGCGCGCAGCCTCCGGGATAGAAGAAAGCGCCGTGGGCGAGCCCCGCGCCGACCACCGCGCCCGCCGCGCGCGCCTGCGCCGGGAAGGGCTCGCGCGTCGCGCGGTCGCGCACGATCTCGATGGCCTGGAGCAAGCCGCGCCCGCGGATCTCGGCCACGTTCGGGTGGTCGCCCAGCTCGGCCTCGAGCCGCGCGCGCAGGCGCCGGCCGCTCGCGGCTGCGCGCTCCACCAGCCCGTCGCGCTCCACGATCTCGAGCACCTTGTCGGCGATCGCGCACGACGCCGGGTGCGCCGAGTACGTGTAGTACATGACCTCCATGCCCGCGGCGCCGATCGGCGCGGCTACGGCCTCGCTCGCGTAGACGCCGCCCATCGGCGCGTAGCCGGCGGCGAGCCCCTTGCCGGCGACCAGCAAATCCGGAGTCACCTTGAAGTGGTCGATGGCGAACTTCGCGCCGGTGCGGCCGAAGCCGCACATCACCTCGTCGGCGACCAGCAGCGCGCCGGCGCTCCGGCAGATCTCCGCCACCCGCGGCAGGTAGCCGTCCGGGGGCACCAGCGCGCCCGCCGTGGAGCCGCCGATCGGCTCGAGAATCACCGCGGCGACCGTCTCGGGACCCGCCCGCTCGATCGCCTCGGCCACGCCCTCGGCGCAGCGCAGATTGCAGGCGCCCTCGCCCCGGCACGACACGCAGCGCAGGGCATAACAAGCCGGCGCCTTGGGCCAGTCGTGGAGCCAGGGCTCGAAGCCCTCGCGCCGCTTGGTGTGGCCGCCGACGTCGAGCGTCGAAAAGGTCGTTCCGTGGTAGCTGAGCTCGCGGCCGATCACCTTGAAGCGCTGCGGCTCGCCCTTCGCCACGAAGTGCTGGCGCGCGATGCGCAGCGCGAGGTCCACCGACTCCGAGCCGCCGCTGGCGAAGATGCAGCGCGTGAGGCCGGGCGGAAGCCAGGCGCGCTTCAGTCGCTCCACCAGCCGCGCGCGGTGATCCGTGACGAAGGGCGGCACCACGTAGCTCACCTCGCGCAGCGCGCGCGCCGCGGCCTCCACGACCTCGGGATGCCCGTGGCCGACGTTCGCTGCGATCGCGCCCGCGGCGGCGTCGAGAATGCGCCGGCCGTCCGCCAAGAAGAGATGGGAGCCCTCGGCTCGCGCGACCTGGAGGGAGAGTCCGGCGAAGGGCAGGAACGCGTACTGCTGCGCTCGATCGGGATCCACGCTCCCATTCTGCGCGCGGCCGGCCGAATCATCCACCCGCATTCCCGGAGGCCGCGCATGCGACGCCGCTCGAATCCGCTGGGCCTGGCGCGGCGTGCCTGCGCCGCGCTCGCGGCCGCGCTCTGGGTCGCGGCGTGCGGCGAGCCCGAGACGCCGGAGTCGCGCGTGCGCGCCGCGCTCGCCGCGATCGAGTCGGCTGCCGAGGCGGGCGACGTGGGCGCATTCGGCGAGCTCGTCTCGCCCGCGTATCGCGACGACTACGGCCACGACAAGCCCGCCCTCGCGAGCTACGTGCGCTTCCACGTCCTGCGCCATCCACGCGGGCGCGAGGTGATCTTGCGCGTGCGCTCGATCCAGCTCACCAGCCCGACGACCGCCAGCGTCGCGGCTCACGCGGGCTTCGCGGGGGTGGGCGAGGGGGCGCTGCACGCGGACGCCTACGCCCTCGACGTCGACTTCGCGCTCGAGGACGACGCCTGGCGCGTCACCTGGGCGCGCTGGCGTCCGGCCGCGCCGGCGGAGCTGCTGTAGCCGCGCCCGGTCAGGTCTCCGCTCAGA
>CAYWRY010000087.1:0-17499 GCA_964460485.1 uncultured Spirochaetales bacterium | reverse complement strand
CTGAGTCCCGCATCAAGGTGATCGACTGAGTTCGCAGTCCGACGCTCGACGCCGCCTCGCTGAAGGACTGTGCTGCCGACGCAGAGCCTTGCCCTCGAACCGACGCACCTCCACCCGCGGAGGAGGCGAAAGCCGAGAGTGCATCGGGGCTCGGCTCCGCGCAGAAGATCTGAACTCCGTACTCGTCGACTTTGCTGATCGCCAGCCGCTGACGGATGTCGAGGTGGATCGCCTTGCCCGGGTTCCGGCCTTCCGCGGCGGGAAGCGCCGTTCGGCGGCGGATGGACCCCAGATTCGCGCAAGCCAGTCCCGTGAGGAGACACAACGCAATCGCGGCGAATCTCAGCTGCATCTCGACCTCGCACTCGAGCAACGGCGCATCCTCTACCGCGCCCGAATGCGCGGCCTGTGAAGGGCTTCACACGGGCGCTGAATTTTGGGCGCTGCCCACCTTGTCGGGTGCGGCGCGGATCCGACGCGGATCTGCAACCCGCGCCTCGAATCCCACCCTGCTTCCGCGCGTAACGCGCCTCACCGGCGCGCGCCGCGTGTCAGACGGGTCCGCGCACACGGAGGTGACCGCGCGATCCGGCTGAGTGACTCCGCGGTCGGCCGTGTTGCGCTTCACACGTGTGGTCACCGACCGCATCCCGTAGAGCCAGAGGCGGCCTCGTCGGTCGCGGCGAAGGAGGCGACCGCTTCACACGCCTTCGGGACTGAAGCCCGGAAAGTCGAACGCGTGCGAGGCAAAGTCGGTGCTCTCTACTCGCGCGGCGCCGGCGTGATCGAACGCGTCGACGCGCGCGTTGGTGCGAGCCAACGCCGGCAGGCCCCGGAGCGCCGCGGCGGCGAGCGCTCTCAGCGTTGCGCGCGCAGATCCAGCCACTCCGCGCTCCTTTGCACGGCTTCCGTCATCTTCCCCGCGCAGCGATCCAGCTCCACGAGCATCCAGTCCGCATGCTGCGCGGCGAGCATCGCGCCGCGCAGATCCACGACGCCGTCGCCGAGCGCGACCATCGGCGACTCGGGCGTGTCGCCGGGCCCGTCCTTCAGGTGCAGGCGCGTGACGCGTGGGCCGAACGCGCGGATCTCGCCGGCGGGGTCGCGCTTCGCGGCGGTCGCCCAGTAGACGTCGAGCTCGATCTCGACCGCGGGGTCGAGCTGCGCGACGAGCGCGTCGAAGGCGGCGCGGCCGTCCTCCAGCGCGCGCCACTCCCAGAAGTGATTGTGGTAGCCGAGGCGCAGGCCGCGGCTCTGCGCGAGGGCGCACGCCGCGTTCAGCTCGTCGGCGAGCGCGGCGACCGAGCTCGCGCTGGCGAAGCGGTCGGGGTGCGCGAAGGGCACGACCACGAGCGGCGCGCCGAGCGCCTGCGCGTCGTCGAAGCTGCGCGCGGCGGCGTCGCCGAAGGGCAGGGCGTGACAGGAGGCGACCGCCAGGCCATTCGCGTCGAGCAGCGCGCGGAAGTCGCGCGCGCCCCGCTCGTGCAGCATCGCCACCTCGACGCCCGCGTACCCGCAGCCCGCGACGAACGCGAGCGTGCCTGCGAGGTCGCGCGCGCACGCGTCGCGCAGCGTGTAGAGCTGGAGGCCGAAGCGCGGCGTCATGCGGGCGCGAGCTTACGCCGCCGTGGCCCTTGGGGTCTGACCCCAAGCGGCCACTCGCGATAGCCTGCCGCGCTTCCTTCGCAGGAGGAGCCCGCGATGGGTCAGCCCCAAGACCCCGTGCAGCGCCTGATGGACGGCCGCGCGTGGGAGGAGTTCTGCGACACGCTGAAGGCCGCGGGCGCCGTGGTGCTCGCGCCCTCGACGCCGAGCGATCCGCTCGATCGCGCCGAGGGCTATCGCTACCTGACGCGCTTGTTACGGGCCGGCCTAGAGACCTACGTCGAGGCCTCCGACTCCGAGCATCCCGTCTTCCAGCGCACCACCGGCGAGACGGTGAAGATGGGCATGGACAGCCCGGACAACATCTATCTCAACGCGCCGGTGAACGGCGCGCACGACTACCGCATCTGGGGTACGCGCGGGACGGTGCACTACCTCGGCTTCGGCTCGCAGAAGGGAAACTACGCGTCGACGGGCTCGCTCCAGACCACGGGATATCTCGAGGCGAAGGACATGAAGCTCGGGCCGGGCGGGACGTTCGAGATCGTCGCCTCCAGCAACAAGCCGGCGGGCGAGGTGAACTGGCTGCCCATGGAGCCGGAGTCGCGCATGATCCAGATCCGCCAGACGCGGCTCGATCATGCGAGGGAGGAGCCGGCGCAGGTGAAGATCGAACGCATCGGCGCGACGAGCCCGGTGAAGCCGCTCGATCCGGTGCGCTTCGACCGCATGCTGCAGGGCGCCGCGAAGATGGTGCTCGGCACGTCGAAGCTCTTCCAGAAATGGAGCGAGGGCTTCACGAAGCACTCCAACCAGTTGCCGCGCTTCCCGCACGAGGTGGCGTTCGCGGCCGGCGGCGACCCCAACATCGCCTACTACCACTCGCACTGGCGGCTCGCGCCGGACGAGGCGCTGGTGGTCGATCTCGCACCCCCGGAGTGCGACTTCTGGAACTTTCAGCTCGCGAACTGGTGGATGGAGTCGCTCGACTACCGCTTCGCCAAGATCCACATCAACAAGCACACGGCGGAGTACGCGGCCGACGGCACGGTGCGCGCGATCGTGGCGCACCGCGACCCGGGGCTGCCGAACTGGCTCGACACCTGCGGGCACGCGAGCGGAACGATGTGCGTGCGCTGGATCCGTGCGAAGTCGCACCCGGATCCGAAGGCGCGCGTGGTGAAGCTCGCAGAGCTGGCGCGGTGAGCGCAGCAGGCGCCGTGACGTTCGTCCCCGAGCAGCTGATCGCCGAGGCGCGCGCGACGGCGAAGCTCGAAGACTTCGGCAGCGACGACTTCCTGCCCGGCCTGCAGGCGCTGTGCGCCACCTACGATGCGCCCGCCTGGAGCGAGAAAGGCCGCACGCGCAACCGCCGCCGCCTGGTGAACCTGCTCGCGACGCGTCTCCGGCTGGAGGCGGCGTTTGCGCGGCATCCCGAGGTGCTCGCGCGGCCGGTCGAGCAGCCGGTGTTCCTCACGGGCCTGCCGCGCTCTGGGACGTCGGCGCTGTTCAACTTGTTGGGGGCGGACCCGGCCGCGCGGCCTTTGCGCCTCTGGGAGACGCAGTGCCCCGATCCGATCGCGCTGCCGCCCGGCGCGCCCGATCCGCGCCGCGCAGCGATCGACGCCTACTACGCCCAGGGCCGAGAGAAGCGCCCGGAGTTCACGAAGATCCACTTCACGAGCGCCGACACGCCCGAGGAGTGCGTGCTGCTGCACGCCTACGCGATGCACGGCGTGCAGATGGGCGTCGAGGTCTTCGTCGAGCCCTACGCGAGCTGGTATCAGGCGGAGGCGGCGGACCTGCGCGGGCTCTACGCGTACCAGAAGCGGCTGATGCAGCTGCTCGACTGGCAGCGCCCCGGCGAGCGCTGGCTGCTCAAGGCGCCCGCGCACCTGTGGGGCCTCGATGCGCTCGTCTCCACGTTCCCCGACGCTGCGATCGTGTGGAATCACCGCGATCCGGTCGCCTGCATCGCGTCGGCGTGCTCGATGACGCAGGCGCTGATGGCGACGCTCGCGTTCGACCCGAAGCAGCTCGGCCCCGCGGTGATGGAGTTCTACGCGCGCTCCCTCGACCGCGGCCTCGCGGTGCGCGAGACGCTCCACCCCGCGCGCGTCTTCGACGTGCGTTACGCGGAGCTCACCGCCGATCCGCTCGCCTGCGCCGAGCGCATCTACGCGCACTTCGCGCTGCCGCTGCCGCCGGCCTCCCGCGACGCGCTGCGGGCGTTCGCTGCGGAGAATCCCGAGGGTAAGCACGGCAAACACGAGTACGACCTCGCGCAGTACGGGCTCGACGAAGGCCGCGTGCGCGGGCGTTTCGCGAGCTACGCGGCGAGATTCGGCGGGCTGCATGAGTGATCGGCGACGCGAGTGGCTCTTTGAGGTCAGACCGCAATGGGCCACCCGGAGCGCGGGTGGCTGACTTCGCCTCGCGCTACGGCCCCTGGAGCGTCGTGCTCGGCGCGGCGCAGGGCATCGGTCTCGCGTTCGCGGAGGAGATCGCGCGGCGCGGCGTCTCCGTGCTGCTGCTCGACGTGCGCGACGACTTGCTCGACGCCGCCGGCGACCGCGTGCGCGCGGCGGGCACGGCGCACGGCTCGCTCGAGGTAGAGACCGCCGCCATCGACCTCGGCGGCGCCGACGTGTCCTCGCGCCTGCGCAGCGTCGTCGGCCGCCTCGACGTCGGCCTCGCCGTCTACACCGCGATGCTCCCGCTCTCGGGCGCCTTCCTCGACGTGCCGCTGGCGCGCCACCAGCAGGCGGTGGCGGTCGGCGTGGACGGCGTGCTCGCCGCGAGCCACTTCTTCGGTGAGCGCTTGGTGAGGCGCGGGCGCGGGGGGCTCCTCATCACGTCCTCGCTCGCCGGCTTCCAGGGAACGGGCTGGGTGGCGGAGTACGCCGCGGCGAAAGCCTTCGATCTCGTGCTCGCCGAGGGCCTCTGGTGGGAGTGGCGCGAGCGCGGCATCGACGTCGTCGCGCTCTGTCCCGGAAACACGCACACGCCGGGCCTGCTCAGCAACAAGCCGCTCGCCGATCCCAGCACGTTCGCGAAGCCGGCCGACGTCGCGCGCGAGGCGCTCGATCACCTTGCCGTCGCGCGCGAGCGCGGCCCGATCTGCATTCCCGGCGAAGACAACCGCGCCGTGCGCGCGGCCTTCGACAAGCTGCCGCGCAAGCAGGTGGTCGAGATCATTGGCGCGAGTACGCGGAAGATGTTCGCCGGCTGAAGGAGCTGCGGGAGCGCCCTCGCCCGCGGCGAGGGGCGCGCCCCAGTCGGCAATCGGCCCAGCGGAACTGCATCGTTGCCTCAGCGGCGGTGCCGTACGCCGAGCTTGGACGCAATGCCCGACGCTGTCGCGTGACGCCGGCGCCGCTTCGCGGCACGCTGCCGGCGGCGCGCTGGCCGCCAGTGGGGGTCTCATGCGTCTCGTCTCGTTCACGCATCAAGGCGCCTTGCGCTGGGGGCGTCTCGAAGGCGACGAGGTCGTCGACCTCGCCGGCACCGGGTTGCCGCGCAGCGTGCTGGCTCTTCTCGAGGCGGGCGACGCGGCGCTCGCCGCGGCGCGCGTGGCGCCCGGACCGCGCCTCCCGCTCGCGAGCGTCCGGCTGCACGCGCCGGTGCTCCGGCCGCCGAAGATCCTCGGCATCGGCCTCAACTACGCCGACCACGCGCGCGAGACGAACCAGAAGCCGCCCGAGGTGCCGCTCGTCTTCAACAAGCAGGTGACGGCGACCAGCGGGCCCTTCGATGCGATCGTGCGGCCGCGCGTGTCGTCCCATCTCGACTACGAAGGCGAGCTGGGCTTCGTGATCGGCAGGCGCTGTCGCCACGTGCCGCGCACGCAGGCGCGCGAGGTGATCGCGGGCTTCGTGGTGGTGAACGACGTCTCGGTGCGCGACTGGCAGCGCCGCACGCCGACCATGACGATGGGCAAGTCCTTCGACACGCATTGCCCGTTCGGGCCGGCGCTGGTGACGCGCGACGAGGTGGCGGACGAGGGAGCGCTGGAGATCTCGACCTGGGTGAACGGCGAGCGCCGCCAGCATTCGAGCACCGATCAGCTCATCTTCGACTGCGCCGCGCTGATCGAGCACCTCTCGACGGCGTTCACGCTCGAGCCGGGCGACCTGGTCAGCACCGGCACGCCCGCAGGCGTCGCCGTCGCGATGAGCCCACCGAAGTGGCTGGTGCCGGGCGACGTCGTACGCGTCGAGATCGCGGGGCTCGGCGCGATCGAGAACCGAGTGGCGGACGAGGGCGCGTGAACGCGCGCGCGGTCAGACCTCGAATGCGAGGAGTTTCGGCGTCCGAGCGCGGCCGGCCGCGCAGCGCAGCGAAGCTGTGGTCTACTCCACCCCTCGCAATGGACACGACGAGGAGCCTGCGATGAGCGAAACAGCGATCGAGAAGGGCGCCGCGATCCTGCAGAAGCTGTTCGCCGGCGCGACGCCGCGCACAGCGCTGCCAGCGGACTTCGGGCGCATGACGGTGGAGCACCTGTTCGGGGGTGTGTGGACCCGCCCGGGCCTCAGCCTCGAGGAGCGCGAGATCGTGACGACCAGCGTGCTCGTCGCACTCGGCCGGGAGCACGAGCAGCGCATCCACTTCCGCGCCGCGCGCAACCTCGGCCTCTCGAGGGCGAAGCTGGAGGAGATCCTGATCCACGTGGCGCACTACGCGGGCTGGCCCGCTGCCGTCACCGCGTTCGGCGTGCTGGACGAGGTGTGGCGCTCGATGGACGCGGAGCAGACCGCGCCGAAGCCGTGAGCGCGCGCGCCAAGGCGCGCCCCGCGCTGCGCGTGAAACGCGCCTACGAGCCGGTCGCCGGCCCGTTCCTCTCGCTCTCCTTCGCAGCGGCAGAAATGGAGGACTGAGCCCCGACGGCGGCCTTGCCGTCGGCGGCCGGGTGCTCCAGCAGAAAGGGCTTGACGGGCGCCCGCCCGCACGCAGAAACTGAGCCCACTCAGTTTTAATTCGAGGGACCATGTCCGCCGCTTCGCAGGAGCTCCCGCGCCGCGAGCGCAACAAGCTGGAGAAGCGCGCGCGCCTGATCGCCGCGGCCCGCGCTCTCTTCGCACGCCGGGGGTTCGCCGCGACGACGACCGCCGAGATCGCAGCGTGCGCGGGCATCGGCGCGGGCACGCTGTTTCTCTACTTCGCGTCGAAGGAAGACCTGCTGGTCGAGGTGTTCCGCGCGGACATGGACGCCGTGATCGAGCGCGCCTTCGCGACGCTGCCGGGCCGCGCCAGCCTGATGACCGAGCTGCTCCACGTCTACGGCGCGATGGTGGAGCACCACGAGCGCGACCCGGAGCTGGCGCGCGCGTTCGTCAAGGAGATGCTGTTCGTATCGCCGCCCGATCGCGCGCTGGTGTTCGAGTTCATCGACGGGCTCGGCGCGCGCGTCGCGGCGCGCGTCGCGCGGCGCCAGCAGCGCGGCGAGCTGGACGGAGGCGTCCCGGCGGAGCTCGTGGCGGACAACCTGTTCGCGCTGTTCATCGCGCGCCTGCAGAAGTCGCTCGGGCTGGACGAGCGCCTCGCGGGCGATGCACTGCTCGCGCGCCTGCGCACCTCGTTCGCGCTGCAGCTGCGCGCGCTCGAGCCGCGCGGCCGTGCGGCGACTGCGCGGCTCCGCACGCCGCGCCTGAGGAGGGCCTGATGCCGGCACGGACCGGAGCGCAGTTCCTGGCGGGGCTGAAGGACGATCGCGAGCTGTGGGTGGACGGCGAGCGCGTGCGCGACGCCGCGAGCCATCCCGCGCTGGCCGGCGCGGCCCAGACCATGGCCGAGCTGTTCGACCTCCAGCACGAGTACGCGGCCGACTGCCTGATGGCCGATCCGGAGACCGGCGAGCCGATCAACGCCAGCCACATGATTCCGCGCTCGCGCGCGGACATCGTGCGGCGCCACGCGTGCCTCCAGCGCATCGCCGAGCACACCGTCGGCCTGATGGGCCGCTCGCCCGACTACATGAACGTCACCTTCGCGGGCTTCGCGGGCCGCGAGGACGAGTGGGCGGTGGCGGGCAACGAGCGCGGTGCCGCGAACCTGGTCGCGTTCCAGAAGGAGCTGCGGCGCCGCGACCTCTCGCTCACGCACACCATCATCCACCCGACCGTCAACAAGGCGCTGCCCGACGTCGCGGCGGGCGGCGGCGACGTGGTGCTGCACAAGGTCGAGGCCACCGAGCACGGCATCCTCGTGCGCGGCTCGCGCGTGCTGGCGACGCTCGCGCCCTTCGCCGACGAGCTGGCCGTCTACCCCGCGCACCCGATCCCCGCCGACGGGAGCCGCTACGCGCTCTCCTTCGCCATCCCGATGTCGACGCCCGGGCTCAAGTTCCTGTGCCGCGACAGCGTCTCGCGCGGTCGTAACAAGTACGACCATCCGCTCTCGAGCCGCTTCGACGAGCAGGACGCCTTCGTGATCTTCGACGACGTGGAGATTCCGCGCGAGCGCGTGTTCATCGACGGCCAGGTCGACGTCTACAACCAGGTGATGCTGACCGGCTGGTTCCCGAACGTGATGCAGCAGACCATGATCCGCGCGCAGACCAAGCTCGAGTTCGCCTACGGGCTCGGCTGCCGCATGGCGAGCGCGATCGGCGACAAGGGTCAGCCCACCGCGGAGATGCTCGGCGAGCTGTTCGGCTACGCCGAGCTCGCGCGCGCCGCGATCGCGACGGCCGAGGCGGAGGCGGTCCACTTCGGCAACGGCGTGTGGTTCCCGAACGGCACGCCGCTGAACCAGCTCAAGCAGTTCATGCCCTTCTGGATGCCGCGCGCGAACGAGATCCTGCGCCTGATCGGCTCGCACAACGTGCTCGCGACGCCGACGAAGTCCCAGGTGGACGACGCGAAGCTCGGCCCGCTGATCGCGAAGTACCTGCAGGGCGCGGACGGGCTCGCTGCGGAGCAGCGCATCCGCATCTTCCGCCTCGCCTGGGATTTCGCCGCGACCGCGCTCGGCGGCCGAGGCGAACAGTACGAGCGCTTCTATCTCGCGTCGGGCGCGCGCAACCGCATGCACGCGCATCTGCTCGCGCCCAAGGAGCGCGCGCTGGCGCTCGTGGACAGCTTCTTGAAGGAGAGCCCCGATGACATCGGCCCGGGTGGCAGGCGTCGAAGTGTCGACCGACCACTGGATTCGCGGCAAGCGGGTCGGGTCGACCCGCCGGTTCGCTGATCTCTCGCCCATCGACGGCGCGCACCTCGCCGACGTCGCGGCGGGCGGGCAGGCCGAGGTTGACGCCGCGGTCGCGGCTGCGCGCGCTGCGTTCCCGGCCTGGGCAGAGCTCGGGCCGCAGGGCCGGCTGCCGATCCTCCAGCGCTTCGCGCGAGGCATCGAGGCGCGCGGCAAAGAGCTCGCGGCGGTGGAGACCACGGACAACGGCTCGCTGCTGCTGGGAAACCTGCACCGCGTGGTGCCGCGGGCGGCGCTGAACATCTCGTGGTTCGCGGAGTTCGCGGCGACGAAACTCCAGGGGCAGACCATCGACTCGCCCGAAGTGGTGAACCACGTGCGCTTCGATCCCGCTGGCGTCGCTGCGTTGATCACGCCCTGGAACGCGCCGATGATGCTGACCACCTGGAAGATCGGGCCGGCGCTCGCGGCGGGGAACACGGTCGTGGTGAAGCCGCCCGAGTGGGCGCCGCTCACCTGCTCGCTGCTGGCCGACGTCGCGCACGAGGCTGGCGTGCCTGCGGGCGTGCTCAACGTGGTGCAGGGCATCGGCGAGGAGGCGGGTGCCGCGCTGGTCGCCCACGGCGACGTCGACCGGATCAGCTTCACCGGCTCGACCGATACCGCGAAGCTGATCGGCGAGGCCGCCGCGCGCTCGATCACGCCCCTGTCCGCGGAGCTGGGCGGGAAGTCGCCCTTCATCGTCTGCGCCGACGCCGACCTCGACGCCGCCGCCCAGACGATCGCGGGCCAATACATGAACGCGGGCCAGGTGTGCCTGGCGGGCACGCGCATCGTCGTCGAACGCGGAATCGCCGACGAGCTGCTGCGTAAGGTGCGCGCCGCGTGCGCCCAGATGGTGGTGGGCGATCCGCGCGAGCCGAAGACGCGCGTGGGGCCGCTGATCACCGCGGAGCACTTCGCGCGCGTCGCCGGCTTCGTCGAGCGCGCGAAGGACGCGGGCGCGCGCGTGCTGTGGGGCGGGGCGCGCGACGCCGCGGGCGAGCTCTACTTCCAGCCCACGCTGTTCGACGGCGTGAAGCCGGACGCCGAGATCTCCCAGCGCGAGGTGTTCGGGCCGGTGCTCACCTGGCAGACGTTCGGCAGCGACGACGAGGCGGTCGCCTTCGCCAACGGCACGCGCTACGGGCTCGCAGGGGTGCTCTTCTCGCGCAACGAGAAGCGCGCCATGGCGATCGCCGAGCGCGTGGTCGCGGGCACGATCTGGGTGAATTGCTTCTTCATCCGCGACCTCGCCGCGCCCTTTGGCGGCTCGCGTGACTCCGGCCTCGGTCGCGAGGGCGGCCACTGGAGCTTCGACTTCTACTGCGACGTGAAGAACGTCTCGGTGAAGAAGGGGTCGTTCGCCTGAGTGGCCCTTTGGGGTCTGACCCGAAAGGGCCGACGCGAGGAGGATCTCGGCATGGTTCAGGTCACGGAGCTCGGCTACTTCGGCATCGGCGTCTCGGACCTCGGCGCGTGGAAGCAGTTCGCGCGCGAGATCCTCGCGCTCGAGGTGCGCGAGGAGCCCGGCGAGCCCGATCGCGCCTACCTGCGCATGGACATTTGGCACCACCGCTTCGTGCTGCACGCGGGCGGCGACGACGACGTGGCCTACCTGGGCTTTCGCGTCGCGGGCGCCGATGAATTCGCGGAGATGCAGAAGCAGCTCGCGAACGCGGGCATCGACTACCGCGTGGGCTCGCTGGGCGAGGCGGAGGAACGCCGCGTGCTCGAAGTGATGAAGCTCGTCGATCCGGGCGGCACGCCGATCGAGATCTTCCACGGGCCGCTGCTCCGACCCTCGCAGCCGTTTCATCCGGGCCGCGGCATGCACGGCAAGTTCGTCACCGACGCGGGCGGCTGCGGCCACTGCATCCTGCGCCAGAGCGACTCCGAAGCGGCGATGCGCTTCTATCAGGCGCTCGGGATGCGCGGCGGCGTCGAGTACAAGTTCGGCACCGGGCCCAAGGCGCTCCAGCTGCGCTTCATGCACTGCTCGCCGCGCGATCACTCGGTGGCCTGGGGGATCGGCTCGGGCGGCAAGCGGCTCAACCACATCATGCTCGAGGTAGACAACCTCGACGACGTAGGACTCACCCACGACCTCGTGCGCAAGGCGAAGATTCCGGTGGCGACGCAACTCGGGAAGCACGCCAACGACCGCATGTACTCGTTCTACTTCCGGACGCCGTCGGGCTTCCAGATCGAGTACGGCTTCGGCGGCCGCCCCGCGACGCACCAATCCGAGTACTACGACGGCGACGTCTACGGCCACGCCCCCGAGGCGGGCGGCTTCTAGGGCACCAAGGAGACACTCATGTCCGTTCTCGACGGCCCCCGCTCCGAGATCCGCCGCATCCTCCACGAGGGCACGCCGCACTGGGTGACGCTCGACGGCGACCAGCTCCTGCTCGGCGACGGCCGGCGCGTGCGCGAGGCCGACGCGATCTATCTGGCTCCCTGCGAGCCCACCAAGATCCTGTGCATCCACCTCAACTACGAATCGCGGCGGATCGAGTTCCAGGCGCCGCCGCTGACCACGCCCACCTACTTCCAGAAGCCCACGACGGCGCTGAACGCCCACCGCGGCGCGCTCTGCCGTCCGGCGAACTGCAAGTACTTGAACTACGAGGGCGAGATCGCGGCCGTGGTCGGGCGGCCGATGCGCAACGTGGCGCCCGACGACGTGTGGGACCACCTCGCCGGTTTCGCGCCCGCCAACGACGTGGGCGCTCAGGACTTCCGCGACACGGACGCGGGCTCGATGCTGCGCGTGAAGGGCCAGGACGGCTTTTGCCCGATCGGGCCCGGCCTCGTGCGCGGCGTCGACGTGCGCCAGAGTACCGTGCGCACGCTGCTCAACGGGCGCGTCGTGCAGGAGGGCAAGGTCTCGGAGATGACCTTCGGGATCGACTACATCCTCGCCGACCTGTGCCGGCACATCACGCTGCTGCCCGGCGACGTGGTCCTCACCGGCACGCCGGCGAACTCGCGTCCGATGCAGCCGGGCGACATCGTGCAGGTCGAGGTGACGGGGCTCGGCAAGCTCACCAACCACGTGGTCGAGATCCCGGCGCCGAAGCACGAGGTCGGCCACCAGCCCACCGACAGCAAGGCGGTGCGCGCGGTCGCGCTGGGCGGCGACTCGCGCAAGCCGAGCGCTTAGGCAGCGCGATGAGCGCCGGCTTCGTGCGCAACCTCTGGTACGTGGCGGCGTGGAGCTACGAGCTCGGCGCCGAGGCGCCGATCGGTCGCGTGATCGTCGGCGAGCCCGTCGCCCTGTATCGCAAGCGCGACGGCTCGGTGGTCGCCTTCGAGGACCGCTGTCCGCACCGCTTCGCGCCGCTCTCGCTCGGCCGCGTCGAGGGCGACGACCTGCGCTGCGGTTATCACGGTCTGCGCTTCGCGTCGGGCGGCGCGTGCAACCAGATGCCCGCGCGCGCGCAGCCGCCGCGCCTCGCGGTGCGCACGCTCCCCGTGGTCGAGCGCTGGAGCTGGATCTGGGTGTGGATGGGCGACCCCGCGCGCGCGGACCCGGCGCGCATCCCCGACGCCTTCGGGCTCGACGACCCCCGCTGGCAGATGCGCGCCGACGTGATGGACTACGACGCGAACTGGGAGCTGTTGAAC
Source organism: uncultured Spirochaetales bacterium (assembly GCA_964460485.1). Taxonomy (GTDB): domain Bacteria; phylum Myxococcota_A; class UBA9160; order UBA9160; family UBA6930; genus VGRF01. Next base: position 5,073 of record CAYWRY010000087.1, on the reverse strand, counting down.
GACAACCTGTGCGACCTCTCCCACCTCGACTTCTCCCACGCGACTACGCTGGGCGGCTCGAGCGGCGTCTCGTGGTCGGCCGAGCCGCCGCGCATCCGCGAGCTCGAGGATGGCCTCTTGATCGAGCGCTGGTATCCGGACTCGCGCCTCGCGCCGGGCCGCCCGGAGCGCGTCGACGCGCTGAACCGCTACCGCTACCTGCTGCCCGGCCTCTTCCTGATGACGACCGCGTGGTATCCGCTCGGCGCGGGCGAGCGCTGCGGCTTTGGCGTGCCCGAGGAGAAGCCCGTCGCCCAGCGCGCCGAGCAGCAGGCGGTGACGCCGATCTCCGAGCAGCGCTCCCGGTACTTCTACGCGACCGGATTCGCCGCCGAGAACGCGCGGCCGGACTTGATCGAGGGGATCTTCCGGATCGTGAACGCGGCCTTCGCCGAGGACAAGCGCATCATCGAGGCGCAGCAGCGAATCTGGAATCTCACGCCCGCCGATCGGCGCATGGCGTCGACGCCCCACGACGCAGCACCGCTCGCGTTCCGGCGCCTGGTCGCGCGGCGCCTCGCCGCCGAGCTCGGGCCGGGAAGCTCCGGCCTGTGATTGGCCGCATCGCGAAGTTCGAGGAGATCCCGGCCGCGATCGCCGCCATGGCGAACCGAGAGAACACGGGGCGCACGATCGTGATGCTGGGCTGAGACGCGGCCGCCGCGCGGCTGCGCGCCCTACATTCGCGCGCAGCCATGGGGAACCCCTCGCTCGCGCAGATCGAGTCGCCGCCTGCCGAGCCGCGCGGCCGGCTCGTGCTCGGCTTCGGGTTCCGCCCGTTTTTTCTGGCTGCGTCGTTCGCCGCCGTCGCGCTCGTGCTCGCCTGGCTGGCCGCCCTGCGCGGCTGGCTCGCGGCGGACGTCGGCTGGCACGCCCACGAGATGACCTTCGGCTTCGCCGCCGCCGTGATCGCCGGCTTCCTGCTCACCGCGGTGCCGAACTGGACCGGCGCAGCGGCCGTCGGGCGCGGCGCGCTCGCGGCGCTCGTCGGACTCTGGCTCGCGGGGCGCGTCGCAGAGTGGCCGGCGCTGGCGTCTCAGCTGGGAGCGCCCGGTGCCGCGCTCGATCTCGCCTTCCTGCCGGCGCTCGCGCTCGCGGTCGCCGTGCCCATCGCGCGCACGCGCAATCGCCGGAACTACGGGATTCCGCTGCTGCTCCTCGCGCTGGCCGCGATCCACGTCCTCGTCCACGCTCGGCCAGCACCGGGCTGGGCGGCGGCGCTGGGCATCGTCGCGCCGCGGGCGGGCGTGCACGCGATCGTGCTGTTGATCGTGGTGATCGGCGGGCGCGTGACGCCCGCGTTCACGCGCAGCGCGCTCCAAGGCGTCGCGGCGGTGCGCGCGCCGGACGCGCGCGACCCGCTCGCGATCGCGAGCGCCGCGGCTGCGCTCGCGCTCGCCGCGCTCGCGTCTGCGGCGCCAGGCCCGGTCGTCGGCGCGTGCGCCCTCGCCGCAGCGGCCAATGCGGCGCGCATGGCCGGCTGGGCGTCGCGCGCGGCCCTGCGCGACCCGCTGCTCTGGATCCTCCACGCCGGCTACGCGTGGGTCGTCGTCGGTCTGGCGCTCACGGCCGCCTCGGCGGCGGCACCGGGCGTCGTAGCGCCTACGGCGGCGCTGCACGCGTTCAGCGCGGGCGCGATCGGCACCTACGTCCTCGGCATGATCTCGCGCGTCGCGCTCGGCCACACCGGCCGCCCGCTCGCGCTTCCGCCGCTCATGCGCATCGCGTTCGCGGCCGTGCTCCTGGCGGGAGCCGTGCGCGTCGCGCTGCCGCTGCTCCTGCCGGCGGCGATGGCGCTCGCCTGGGAGATCGCCGGCGCGCTGTGGTGCGTCGCGTTCGGTCTCTACTTCGTGGTCTACGTCCGGATCCTCACCTCCCCGCGGCCCGACGGGCGGCCCGGCTGACACGCCGGCGCACCCAGGAGAACCCATGAGCGACCTCGACCTCGCGAGCCTCAGCGTCGCCCGCGCTGCGCGCGCGCTGCGCGCCAAGGAGCTTTCTCCGCTCGAGCTCGCGGACGCCTACCTGCGCCGCATCGCGCAGCTGAATCCGCGCGTGAACGCGTACATCACGGTCACGGAGGAGCGGGCGCGCGAGGACGCGCGGCGCGCCACCGACGAGCTCGCGGCCGGCCGCGCGCGCGGTCCGCTTCACGGCATCCCGATCGCGCACAAGGATCTCTACGAGACGGCCGGCATCCGCACGACGGGCGGCGCGAAGATCCACGCCCAGCACGTGCCGAGCGCGGACTGCACGGTCGCGCGCAGGCTGCGCGACGCCGGGACGGTTCTGCTCGGCAAGCTGAACACCCACGAATACGCGTACGGCGTCACCACCAACAACCCGCACTTCGGCGCGACGCGCAATCCGTGGGATCTCGCGCGCATCCCGGCCGGCTCGAGCGGCGGATCGGGCGCCGCGATCGCGGCGGGCCTCGCCACCGCCACCACCGGCACCGACACGGGCGGCAGCATCCGCATGCCCGCCTCGCTGTGCGGCGTCGTCGGCCTGAAGCCTACCTACGGCCGCGTCAGCAAGGCCGGGGTGCTGCCGCTCTCCTACGCCTTCGACCACGCCGGGCCGATCACGCGCACGGTCGAGGACGCCGCGCTGCTGCTGAACGCGATGGCCGGCTACGACCCCGCCGACGCCACGACGCTGCGCGTGCCCGTGGAGGACGCCGGCGCGCAGCTCGGCGCCGGCGTGCGCGGACTGCGCGTGGGCGTGCCGCGCGCGTGGTTCTTCGAGCGCCTCGACGGCGAGGTCGCCGCGGCGGTCGAGTGCGCGCTGGGCGAGCTCGCGCGGCTGGGTGCCGAGGTGCGCGACGTGGCACTGCCGGGCGTCGGCGATGCGCTCGCCGGCATTTTCGCCTTCGTGCTGGCGGAGGCGCAGGCGATCCACGCCGAGTCCCTGAGAACCCGGCCGCAGGATTTCGGCGCCGACGTCCTCGCGCTGCTCCGCAGTCCCACGCCGGACGGCGCTGCGCTGATGGGCAGCCTGCGCGCGCGCGATGCGCTCACCGCCGCGATGCGCGGGCTGCTCGAGTCGGTGGACGTGCTCGTCACGCCGACCACGCCGATCGCCGCGCCCCGCATCGGCGAGGACGCGGTGCGCGTGGCCGGCGCCGACGAGCCGCTGCTCGCGGTCATGATCCGCAACACGGCGCCCTTCAACGCCACGCGCCTGCCCACGCTCTCGCTCCCCTGCGGCTTCACGCGCGCGGGGCTGCCGATCGGCTTGCAGGTCGCGGGCCGCCCCTTCGACGAGGCGACGGTGCTGCGCGCAGGGCACGCCTACGAACAGGCGACCGAGTGGCACCTGCGCACGCCGCCGCTCTGAGCCGAGCGGCCGCGGATCAGGAGGGCGCGCCGCCGAGCCAGGCGCGCAGCGCCTCGCGCAGTCCCGCGAACAAGCCGCCCCAGCTGATCTCGAGCGCGATCAGCAGGATCACGATCATCTCGAGCAGCTCGCTGCGCCGCGCGGCCGCCTCGTCGGCGATCTTCTGGTAGATGCTCTCGAGGCTCGCGAGCTTGTGGACGATGCTGCCCTGCCACTTCGCGAGGTCGTAGCGCTCGGCGATCAGGTTGTAGACGTCGGCCAGCCACTGATCGCCGAGCAGGCTGACCGCGTTGTTCACCGACTCGTAGAGCATCGCGCTCTCGACCTGGAGGCGCGCGACGCGGCGCAGATCGGCGCCGCCGAACACCCAGCGCCGGCGCCGCGAGAGCGCGCGGCTCGCGGCCTCGAGGTCGCGGTCGAGGCGCTTGTCGAGGCAGCGCAGCTCGAGCAGCTCGAGGTTCGCGAACTCGAGCACCAGGCGTTCGTCGGCGGAGCCGCCCACGGCGATCGCCGCGCTCCAGTCCACCACCAGCAGGTCGTCGGGCGAGTAGGAGATCGAGAGCCGCGTCGCCTCCTGAACCAGCGCGCCGGAGAGCGCGCGCTGCTCCGCGCGCAGGATCTGCGCGAGCGCCAGGCGCAGCTCGGGCGTCTCGAGCAGGGCGTGGGTGGCGACCGGCGGCGCGAAGTCCGCGACGTCGAACACCACGTACTGCTCGTACGCGTCGGGCAATCCCTCGCCGGCGAGCGCGTCGCCGAGCCGCGCGCGCAGCTCTTCGACGCGCCGGCGCGCGCAGTCGAGCAGGCCCGTGTGGTCGTAGAGCGCGGAGGACAGCGCGCCGAGCTCCGCGAGGGGCTGGTCGAAGGGGATGCGGAAGTCCACCGAGAAAGCGCCGAAGTCGAAGACCGTGACGTCGGCCTGCGACTCGCTCGCGAGTGCGCCGACCGGCACGGGCTCGCAGGGCAGGGTGATCTGGAGCGGCGGCGGGTCGAAGTCGAGGTAGGCGGGCGTGCGGCGATCGCGCTGGAAGCGCGGGCGCACCGCCTGCTGCTCGCGCATCGTCGCCTGCGCGCGCTCGAGGTCCACCGCCGACGCGGCGAGGAACGCGAAGTAGACGTGGCAGTGGCCCCGCGCGCGCATGTGCCGCCTCCGCCTGCGTGGGACCTCGCACGTTACTGCGGGGGGCGCAACGCCAACATGCCCGCACGCCGTTGCGCGCCTACGCCCTCGCGGCCACGCGGCGCGTGGCAAGATGCGCGCGGGACGGCGCCTCCCTTCTCATGCGCGCTCGGAGCGGACATGGGCACGAAGAGCAAGCAGCGCACGGGCGATCAGCTCGGCAAGAAGGACTACGAGCGGCTGCTCGAGCCGCTCCAGCTCGAGCTCGATCAGCTTGCGCGCTGGCTCGGTCACACCGGCAAACGCCTCGCCGTGATCATCGAGGGCCGCGACGCCGCCGGGAAGGGCGGCGTGATCAATGCCATCGCGCAGCGGCTCAATCCGCGCCAGGTTCGCGTCGTCGCGCTGCCCAAGCCCACCGAGCGCGAGCGCGGGGAGTGGTACTTCCAGCGCTACGTGCCGCACCTCCCGGCGGCCGGCGAGCTCGTGCTGTTCGACCGCAGCTGGTACAACCGCGCGGGCGTCGAATCCGTGATGGGCTACTGCACGGCGCGCGAGGGCGAGCGCTTCCTCGCGCA
>CAYWRY010000086.1:0-17563 GCA_964460485.1 uncultured Spirochaetales bacterium | reverse complement strand
GGAAGCCGATCAGGCGCCCCTTGTGGATCATCGAGCGGAAGCCCTTCTCCACCGACGGGATGAACTCCACGGGCACCGCGCCGCCGCGCACCTCGTCCACGAACTCGAAATCCGCCGAGCCGTCAGTGATCGGCTCGACGTAGCCGCCGATCTTGGCGTACTGGCCGGAGCCGCCCGTCTGCTTCTTGTGCGTGTAGTTGTAGTCGGCGCGCTGCGAGATCGTCTCGCGGTACGCGACCTGCGGAGCGCCGGTGACGACCTCGACGCCGTACTCGCGCTTCATGCGCTCGACGTAGACGTCGAGGTGCAGCTCGCCCATCCCCATGATGATGGTCTCGCCGCTCTCCTGGTCGACGTACGAGCGGAAGGTCGGGTCCTCGCGCACGAAGCGGCCGAGCGCCTTGCCGAGGTTGGCCTGCGCCTTGTTGTCCTTGGGCTTGATCGAGAGAGAGATCACCGCATCGGGCACGTGCATTCCGCTCATCGCGACGTCGATCGTGCCGTCGGTGAACGTGTCGCCCGACGCGCACTCGATGCCGAACAGCGCGACGATGTCGCCGCACTCCGAGACCTCGATGTCCTCCATCTCGTTGGCGTGCATGCGCACCAGGCGGCCGACCTTGTGGCGCTTCTGCGTGCGCATGTTCGTGATCGTCATGCCCTTGCTGAGCGTTCCCTGGTAGACCCGCACGTAGGTGAGCTGGCCGTAGCGGCCGTCCTCGAGCTTGAACGCGAGGGCGACCAGCGGCTTGTTGGGATCCGCCTCGATCGCGATCGGCGCCTCGTTGTTGCTGAGGTCGACGCCCGTGTTCTCGACGTCGGTGGGACACGGCAGGTACTGCGTCACCGCGTTCAGCAGCAGCTGCACGCCCTTGTTCTTGTAGGCGGAGCCGAGCAGCACGGGCGTGAGGCCCAGCGAGATCGTGCCCCTGCGGATCGCGTCGTGGATCAGCGGCTCGCTGACCTTCTCCTCGAGGATCGCCTCGGTGAGCTCGTCCGAGAACATCGACACCGCGTCGAGCATCTCCTCGCGCGCGGTCTTCGCCTCGTCGGCGAGCTCTGCGGGGATCTCCTCCTCGATGATGTGCTCGCCGTTGTCGCCCTCGAAGCGGAACGCCTTCATCTTGACCAGGTCGATCACGCCGCGGAAGTCGGCCTCCAGGCCGATCGGCAGCTGGATCAGCACGGCATTGTGCTTGAGCTTTTCGCGCAGGCCCTCGACCACGCGCCGGGGATTCGCGCCCGAGCGGTCGAGCTTGTTGACGAACGCGAGACGCGGGACCTTGTAGCGCCGCATCTGGCGGTCGACGGTCATCGACTGCGACTGCACGCCGGCGACGCCGCACAAGACGAGGATCGCGCCGTCGAGCACGCGCAGGCTGCGCTCGACCTCGATCGTGAAGTCCACGTGGCCGGGCGTGTCGATGATGTTGATGTGGTGGTCGGCCCACTCGCAGTGCGTGGCAGCGGACTGGATCGTGATGCCGCGCTCGCGCTCGAGCTCCATGAAGTCCATGGTCGCGCCGACCTGGTCCTTGCCCTTCACCTCGTGGATCTTGTGAATCCGCTGCGTGTAGAACAGGATGCGCTCGGTCAGCGTGGTCTTGCCGCTGTCGATGTGCGCGCTGATGCCGATGTTGCGGATCTTCGTGAGTTCCATGGCCATGGCTGAAACCGTAGGCGCGGACTGCGAGAGCCGAGCCGAGTGAAGGCCCCCGACCTGGCGCCCCGGCTGCCGACTCTCGGCAGGGTGCGCGGGCGGGCCCCGATGCGATGCGATTGTGCTGTAGCGGTGCTGAGGAACCGGAGTGGCGCCGGAGTGTCGGCCGGTCGCCGTCCTACCCTTATCAGCGGGGCCGGAAACGGGCGCGGAAAGTAGGCGCTTCGATTCCTTGGGCAACCCTCCGCCCCGAGGGAATCGGGTGGGGGACGTTGTTGGACGAAACGGCGCAGCTCGTCCAAGAACGTCCCCGTCAAGAGAGCCGGTCGCCCGCCGCGAGTCCGGCTTCGGCCGCGGCGACCTTCGCGCCCGCGCCGACCTTCAGCTTCGCCACCTGGAGGACGCCGCCGCGCGCGGCGATGCGCGCGCCGCGCGCGTCCAGCGCGAGCAGCGTCCCGGGTGCGGCGCCGGAGTCCCGTTCGGTTGCGAGCGTGCACCCGTACAGACGCACGCACGCGCCCGCGCGCGCCGCGTGGGCACCCGGGTTCGGGTCGCAGCCGCGCACCAGCCGGTCGATCTCGGCCGCGCTGCGCGACCAGTCGATACGCGCAACCGCGTCGTCGACGAGGCCCTGGAAGCTCGCGCGCGACTCATCTTGGGGTGTGTAGGTGGCGGTGCCATTCGCAACGCGGCCGACCGCCTCGACCATCGCCTCGACCCCGAGCGCGTACAGCGACTCGAAGTAGAGGCTCGCGGCGGTGTGGTGCGGGAGGATCGGCACGGGCCCCTTCTGCACGACGATCGGTCCGGTGTCGACGCCCGCGTCGGGCCTGAACACGGTGACGCCCGCCTCGCGCTCGCCCGCGATGATCTGCCACGCGAGGGCGTTTCCGCCGCGAAACTTGGGCAGCAGCGAGGGGTGGAAACAGAGCGAGCCGTAGCGCGGGGCGTCGACGATCTCGGGCGGCAGGATCATGGTGACGAACGCGAGCACGTTCAGATCCGCACGGAGGGCGGCGTGCTCGGCGATACGCGACGCGATCGGCTCCCCGGTCTTCTTGCGCATCGCCGCGTGGCGGAACAGCGCGAGCCCGCGTCTCTCCGCCTCCTCCGCGAGCGGGTCTGCCTTCGCGCCGGGCTTCGTCGGAGGCGCGTACACGCCCAAGATCCGGTGGCCGGCTTCGATCAGCCGCACCAGCACGTCGCGCCCGAACGGCGCCTGCCCGAAGTAAGCGATTCGCAGCGTCATCCCTTCTCCCCGCGCCGGCACGCTACAGCGCCCGCGTGCGATCACCGATCGCGCCCCGCGGCTCGGCGGGCGCGCCGAAGGCGAGCGTGTGCGGCGGGACGTCCCGAGTCACGACGGAGCGCGCGCCGATCACGCAGTGCGCGCCGATCGTCACGCCCGGTAGCACGGTCACGTCGGACGCGATCCAGGTGTGCGCACCGACGCGGACTGGGGCCGCGGAGCCCGTCCGCGCGTCGTCGAGGTCGTGGGTGAAATCGTAGATGCGCGAGCCCGGCCCCACCGTCGCCCGCCGCTCGAACACGACCTCGCGCTGCGCGCTCACGCTGCAGGCGTTCAGCATCACCTCGGGGCCGACGACGATGCGCGCGCCGGCGAACGCGACGAGGTTCACCGCGCCGACCTCCGTGCGCAGCCACGAGCTCGGCTCGAGCACGATCTCCGCGCCGTCGTACACGACGAGGTTCAGCACGCCCGGCCGGTACTCGGTCGCCGCGTTCGCGCCGATCGTCAGCTTCGCTTCCGGCGAGAGGCTGATGCGCGCCACGCCGAAGCCCGGCGACGCGCTTGCGTCTACGCGTAGCCCCGGGTGCAGCCACCCGAGTCCCGCGAGCCGCGCGCGCCCGTTCGCCGCCCGCACGCGCATACCGGCGATGCGGAGCATGCGCCTCACGCGACTCGCCGCGCTCACGCGAGCGCGGCCCTACTCGGTGACGGTCTGCGGACCCTCGCCGTCGCGCAGGCGGAAGGTGATGAAGCCGTGCGACGGGTCGTAGGGCGAGAGGCCGACCTGCACGCGGTCGCCGGGAATCACGCGGATGCGAAAGCGTCGCATGCGACCCGAGAGCTGGGCGGTGACCGACTGGCCGCCGTCGAGACCGATCTGATAACGCCCGCCGCCGAGAATTTTCTCGACCGTGCCGGTCGCCTGGATCAGATCGTCGCGTGCCAAGGTTGCTCCGTGCTCGCAACGGCGCCGCGAGCGAGTGCGGTGCCGAAAAGGCGGCGCACCCTAGCGCCGCGAGTCGGGCGCTGTCGAGCGCGCCGGGGCGCACGTGCGCCCCAACTGGAGAGGCGAGCGCGGGTCGGTGGCCCGGCGCCGCGCCTCAGCGCATCAGTGCGGCGCCCGCCAGCGCGGCTCCCGCGACGATCCACACCACGGCGGTCCGCGCCGTCCAGCGGAAGGCCGCGAACGACGCCGCGACGAAGATCAGCGCCGCGGGCGCGCTGACGAGCGTCGCGCGCGCGAGGTCGAAGGCGGTGACTGCGATCAGACCGACTACGCCCGCGGTGACGCCGTCGAGCAGCGCGTGAGTGCGCCGCTGCTCGACCAGCCGTTCCACCCATTGGTGCCCGACCAGCGTGAAGGCGAAGGCCGGCAGGAACACTCCGGCGGTCATCGCGATCGCGCCGGCCGCGCCGCCGCCGACGTAGCCGACGAAGGTCGAGAAGATCACCAGCGGCGCGGGCAGGATGCCGGAGAGCGCGAGGCCGTCGAGGAACTGCGCGTCGCTCATCCAGCCCTGGCTGCCTACGGCATCCGCGCGCAGGAACGGGATCACCGTGTAGGCGCCGCCGAAGGTGAGCAGGCCGCCGCGCAGGCCGGTCCCGAACAGCGCGAGCACGCTCGGCGCGAGCACGGCCGCCGCCGGCGCCACGCTCGCCACGAGCGGCAGGAACGCGAGGCCGTCGGCGGCGCTCGCGGCGCCGCCGCGTATCGCCGCGTAGGCGATCCCCGCGATGGGCAGCACGAGCGCGAAGCTAGCGCCCGCGAGGGTTGCGGCGGCCGATGCGAGTGCGATGCCCAGCAGCCAGCGGTCGTGCAGCGCGTGGCTGCCGATGCGGTGCACGGCGCGCACGATCAGCGCGACCACCGCGGGCTGGCAGCCCGCGAACGCCGCGGCGAGGGCGCTCGCGCGCAGATCGAAGCGCACGTAGGCGACCGAGAGCGCGAACATCAGAACGAAGCCGGGCAGCATGAAGCCGAGCCCCGCCAGCAGTCCACCGAGGCGGCCGCGCGCGCGCGCGCCGAAGTAAACGCAGAGCTCGTGCGCTTCGGGCCCCGGCAGAACCTGATAAACCGCGAGCACGCGGTTGAAGCGCGCCGGCGAGATCCAGCGTTCCTCCTCGACGAGCTCCTGCCGGATCATGCCGATCTGCGCGACCGGCCCACCCCAGGCCAGCGCGCCGAAGCGCAGGAAGCGCAGGAAGAGACGCCCGAGCGGCTCGGCTGGCGGCGCGGGCTCGGCGGACTCGAGCGCTCCCGCTGCCTCAGCCATTCGGGTCCTCGTAGAAGACGTAGGTCGAGAAGTTGCTCACCTCGAAGTAGATCTTGCGCTCGCCGGGGTCGACGACGGCGTTCTGGTTCGCATCGAGCACGCCGTAGCCGAAGCGGTACTCGCGCGGCGTGCCGTCGCTCGTGCCCATCGCGGTGGAGAGCTTGTCGACCTGCAGGAAGCGCTTCACCAGGGTCTCGCCGGCGTACACCTCGAGCACGCCGTTCGTCCCGGTCCAGTTCTGCACGGCGCGGCCGAGCTTGTTCTGCGTCTCCTGGGTGCAACCGCAGAGCGCGAGCAGAGCCAGACCGGCGGTGATTCTCAAGCGCATCCCGTTCCTCCCGAGCGACCGCGCGCACGCTAGCCGGAGGCGAGTAACGTTTCGCGGTGCCCACGCGTGAGAACGGCATGGCCACCGCTCCCGATGCGGCGCCCGCTCTCGGCGTCGAGGCGCTGTTCCGCGCCCAGGAGCGCGCGCTCTTCGGGCTCGCCTACCGCCTGACAGGCTGCGGCGCCGATGCGGAGGAGATCGTCCAGGAGACCTTCGCGCGCGCGCTCGCCAGTCCGCCGCCGCGCGCCGACGAGCCCTGGGCGCCCTGGCTCGTGCGCGTCGCCACCAACCTCTCGCTCGACGTGCTGCGCCGGCGACGCCGGCGCGGCGAGCGCGACACCTGGCTGCCCTCGCCGCTCACGGACGAGGACGGCGACGTCCTGCTCGCGCTGCCCGAGCCCTGCGAGCGCAGCCCCGACGCGCGCTACGAGCGGCTCGAGAGCGCGACCTTCGCCTTTTTGCTCGCGCTCGAGGCGCTGTCGCCGCGCCAGCGCGCGGCGCTCGTGCTGTGCGACGTGTGCGGCTACGCGGCGCGCGAGGCCGCGGACGCCATGGGCACGAGCGAGGCCGCCGTGCGAGTGACGCTCCACCGCGCGCGGCGCGCGCTCGCAGCCTACGAGCGCGCCCCGTGCCGCCCCGACGCCGCGCTCGCCGAGCGCACGCGCCGGGCGCTCGAAGCGCTCCTCCGGCACCTGCTCGCGCGCGACGTCGCCGGCCTCGAGGCGCTGCTGAGGGCGGACGTCTGCACCGTCACGGACGCGGGCGGAGAGTTCAACGCGCTGAAGGGCGTGAGGCGCGGCCGCGTGGGCGTGCTGCGCTTCCATCTGCGCATCGCGGAGCGTCGCGGAGCGGGTGCGCGCGTGCTTGCTTGCGTCGCGAACGGCCTGCCCGCGCTGGCGATTCGCTTCGCGGGGGCAGGCCCGCGCCAGGCGCCGCGCGTTTTGATGCGCTGCGAGGTCGACGCCGCAGGGCGCATCGCGGCGATCCACTCGGTGCTCGCGACGCGCAAGCTGCGGCGCGTGCGCTTCGCGCCGTAACGAAGCGCGAGGCTCCCGCGTGCTCCTCGCAGGAGGACACGTCGTGGAGCTGCCCTGGATCGCACTCTCGCTGCTCGCGGTGATCCTGCTCGAACGCACGCGCTTTCGGCGGCTGCCCGCGAGGCTGCTGCGCCCGCACTTCGCCGCCGACCTCGCCTTCTTCCTGATCGGTGCCGTGGGGCTCGGCATCGCCATGCGCGCGCTGGCCACGCGCGCGGCGGCCGCGCTGGGCGTGCCGCCGCTGCCCGCCTGGCCCCCGCTCGCGACGCTCGCGCTCACGCTGCTCGCCTACGACCTCGGCGCGTGGGCCGCCCACCGCGCGATGCACCGCTTCGAGTTCCTGTGGCGCGCACACAAGGTCCATCACGCGAGCCCGCGCCTCGACTGGCTGGCGGCGTTTCGCATGCACCCGCTCGAGTACGCGCTGCGCCACGCGCTCTCGCCCGTGCTGCTGCTCTTGAGCGGGTTCCCGCCGCTGCACGTCGCGGGGGCGTCGATCGTCGCCGCGGCGGCGGCGGCCCTCGTTCACGCGAACCTCGAGGTCGGCTCGCGCTGGGCCGAGCTGGTGTTCGTGACGCCGCGCGTGCATCACCTGCACCACTCACCGGAGACGAGCGAGCGCAATTTCGGCGCGATCTTCTCCGTGTGGGACCGCCTCGCCGGCCGCTTCCAGCCCGGGCCCGCCGCGCGCGACGCCGTGCTCGGCGTGCCCGGCGAGCTCGCGAGCTTCCCGCACGGCTTCTGGGCGCAGCTCCGAGCGCCGTTCGCGCCCGAGCGCGCGGCATCTCTCAGTCCGCGACCGCGCCGCCGAGTGGCTTCGTGACGCGCACCGGCACGCCCGCGCTCGCCAGGGACGCGCGGGCGACGCGATCCCAGTCGACGCGATCCGCCTGTGCACCGGCGGCCTTCGTCACGAGCGCGCGCAGGTCGCGCGCGGGCTCGCGCTGCAGCTTGCCCGTCTCGTCGAGGGCGAGCGCGCGCTCCTTGTCGGGGTGCACCTCGAGATAGAGCTCGCCGCCGATCCAGCCCAGCTTCACCGGCTCGTGCACGACTCGAACTTTCGCCCCGATGGGAGCGATCGCGAACAGCTCCTCGATGTCCTGCGGATAGAGCCGGATGCAGCCACGGCTCGAGTGGCGCCCGACGCCGCGCGGCTCGTTCGTACCGTGGATCAGATAGGACGGCCAGCCGAGGTAGAGCGCGTACGCGCCGAGCCGGTTCTCGGGCCCCGGCGGCACGGCGGCCGGGAGCGACGGGTCGTCGCGGCGCGCGGTCGGGCCCGGGTACCAGGTCGGGTTCTCCTTCTTGCGCACCACTTTCGTGGTGCCGACCGGCGTGGCGTAGCCCTCCTTCGCGATGCCGATCGGGTAGCTGCGCGGTGGGTCGCCCGGCGCGAAGTAGTAGAGCCGACGGTCGCCGGTGTTGACGACGATGCCCTCGCGCGGACCCGACGGCAGCAGGTGCGCGCCGGGCACGACGACGCGCGCGCCGGCGCGCGGCACCCACGGGTCGACGCTCTGGTTCGCAGCGACGAGCTCGAGGTATCCGACGCCGAGCTCCGGAGCGAGGTCGACGAAGGTGTCCTCCGCGCTCAGCGTGCGGAACGAAAGCCGGCCGACGAGGTCGGGCGATGCCGGCGGGTTCTCGAGCGGGTGCGGCGGCGGGGCGAGCGGCGCAGTGGCTCCCCGCGGCGCGCTCGCGCAGCCCGCACCGAGGGCGAGCACCAGCGCTCCCGCGATTCCGAGCGCCGCCGGCAAGGATCGCTCAGGGACGAATCTCGATGGGCGTGCCGTCTGCCACCAGCTCCCAGAGCTCATCGATCTCCTCGTTGGTGACCGCGATGCAGCCTTCGGTCCAGTCGAAGCGCGTGTGCTCGCCGGCTACCCATTCTGCGCCCTCGGGCAGCCCGTGGATCATGATTTCGCCGCCGGGATGTGCGCCCGCCTCGCGCGCCACGCGGAGATCGGCGGCGTTCGGATACGAGATGTGGAGCGACCGATGGAACTCGCTCCCGCCGTTGCGGCCGTCGATGGTGTAGAGGCCCTCGGGCGTGCGGCCGTCCCCTCTGCGCAGCTTGTCCCCGATCGGATCGCGCCCCAGCGCGACGCGATACTCGCGCAGCGGGTAGCCGGCGAGCCAGAGCGTCAGGCGGCGCGCGCCTTTCTCCACGAGCACGCGATCCGCGCGCGCCACGATGCGCCCCGCGGCGATGTCCTCGGCGCAACGGCTCGCGGCGAGCGCGTCGGCCGCGCCCGCCGCGAGCGGCACCCCCGGATTACTTCTGCAGAGAGCGTTGAAAGATGCGGTCCGCTTTCTCGCTCGCCGTCTTCGCCTCCGTCGCCGCAGCGTCCGCTGCCGCGCGCGCCGCGCTGGCGTCCTGTTGCGCGGTCGCAGCCGCCGCCTTCGCCTCCTCCGCGATGCGCTTGGCCTCGGCCGCTTCGGCGCGCGCCGCGTTGACGTCGCTCTGCAGCGCCGAAAGGTCCGAAGTGGAGGCGCAGGCGGCCGCGCTCAGCGCCGCCGCGATTGCGAAACCGAACACCCTCTTCCGCATGCTGTCTCCCTGCAACGCGCACCGACGGGCGGCGCGCAGCGTTTGGTTGGCTCCCCACGCGCACTCTGGCCGCGATCGGCAGTTGCATCTGTGACCCGCGGCACGCCCCGCGTTGATTCGGGCGCCGCGCATGGGCTACTCCGCCCCAGGTGCCGACGTCGCAGCCCTCTCGCGCCTACGCGAACTACGTGCTCGGGCTGCTCTCGCTGAGCTACGTGGTCAACTACCTCGACCGCTACGTGCTCTCGATGCTGGCGGGCCCGATCAAGACCGAGCTGGGCATCTCGGACGGAGAGATGGGCATCCTGCTCGGGCCCGCCTTTGCCCTGCTGTACACGGGCCTCGGCGTCCCCGTCGCCTGGCTGGCGGACCGCAGCTCCCGCCGGAATCTGATCGCCGCGGGCATGGCGCTGTGGAGCGCGTTCACTGCGCTCTCGGGCGGCGCGCGCTCGTTCGGCGAGCTGGGTCTCGCGCGCTTCGGCGTGGGCGTGGGCGAGGCCGCCGGCGCAGCGCCCGCGCACTCCCTGATCGCCGACTACTTCCCGCCCGATCGCCGCGCCACGGCGCTCTCCATCTTCCAGATGGGCGTCCCAGTCGGGCAGATGCTCGGCACGGTGATCGGCGGGCTGCTCGTGGCGCCGCTGGGCTGGCGCAGCGTATTCGTGCTCGTCGGCCTGCCCGGCCTCGCGGTCGCGCTGCTGCTGCGGCTCACGGTGCGCGAGCCGGGGCGGCGGGCGGCGCCCGCCGCCCAGTCGCTGCGCGACGCGGTGCGCGGCCTGTTCGCCAGCCTGGCCGTGCTGCTGCGCATCCGCACCTTCGCGGCGATCGCGCTGGGCGGCATGTTCGCCTCGGTCGCCGGTACGGGCTTCGGCTTCTGGCTGCCGCAGATGTTCGTACGCTCCCACGAGATGACGCTCGCGCAGTTCGGCATGCAGTACGGGATCGTGAACGGCGCGGCGGGCGTCGCGGGCACGCTGCTCGCGGGCGTGCTGGCCGATCGTCTCGCGCCGCTCGATCCGCGCTGGCGTCTGCGCGTGGCTGCCGCCTGCGTGGCGCTCTCCATGCCGCTCTTGATCGCGATCTGTCTGGTGCCCGACCCGCGCGTCGCGGCGCTGCTCTCGATCCCGAGCGGCATCGTCGGCTCGGGCTATGCGCCGGTCTTGTTCGCGATCGCACAGAGCCTCGCGCCGGCGCGCGTGCGCGCCGTCACGTCCGCGGTGCTGATCCTGTTCATCACGGGCGGCGGCATGCTGATCGGTCCGTGGGTGATGGGCGCGCTCAGCGACGCCCTCGCGCCGCGCTACGGAGCCGAGGGGTTGCGCTTCGCGATGGTCGGGGTGCTGGCGACCATGCTTCTCGGCGTGCTGGCGCTGCTGGCCGGGACACGCACGCTGATGCGCGACCTGGCCACCGCGCAAGCGGCGCGCTGAGGGCTGCCTAAGCACTCGCGACGAGCTGCGCCCCGACCGTCGCCGCACGCGGGCGTGTGATCTGAAGCTCCGCCGCCGGCACCACGGCCTTCAGCTTCGGCATCACCTCCGCCGCGAAGCGCCTGCACTGCTGCTCCGCTACGTCGCAGGGAATGCCGCCGTAGCTGAAGATGCCGACGAAGCCCTCGCAGCCCGTCAGGCTGCGCAGCTCCTTGATCTTCTCGTGAACCTGCTTCGGCGTACCCACGGATGCAGGCTGGTGAAGAACTCGATGCCCGCGTCGACGCCGCCGGGCGCGTTCATCCTCTCCTGGATCTTCGCGTACATCTCGTAGCCCTCGAGGCCCTGGAGGTGATGGCCCTCGCGCTTCGCTTCGTGCCCACGGTAGAGCAACTCGCGGGCAGCGAGCGACCGCGACTCCTGCCGCTACCGTGCGGCGAGATGCGCGCTTTCGTCTGGGCTTGGCTGCTGTACGGGCTGTGCGAGGCGCTGCTCGCGACTCTCGTCCCCGCGCTGCGCGCAGAGCTCGCTGGCCAGGCGTACCGGCATCTCGCCGCGCCGGCGCTGCTGCTGCTCGCGTTCTATCCACTCGCCGGCGCGGGACTCGGCGCGCTCGCGCAGCGGGCGCTGCGCCTGCGCGACGGGCGCTCGCCCGCGCTCGCCCTGCTCGCGTCGGGCAGCGTCGTCGCCGCGCTGCTGGGCTGGCTCCTCGCGCGCGGCGATTTCGGCAAGTCGGGCGTCGTGCTGGCGGGCGGATTCGCCGCGCTGTTCGCGTTCGCCGCAGCGGATGCACGCAAGGACGCCGGCCGGCAAGGCCTGTGGGCCCTCGCCTCGCCTTGGATCGCCGTGCCGCTCGCCGTGGGCAGCGGCTGGATCCTGCGCGTGTTGCTGCTGCAGGCGCCCCTCGCGGAGCGGCTCGGCGCGTGCGCGGCGTTCGCGGCGCTGTGTCTCGCCGGAGCCTGGCTCGCGCGCAACACGCTGGCGCGCGCCTGGCTCCGCGAGCGCCGCCTCCTGCCCGCGGGCTTCGCCGCTGCACTCGCCGCGGCGATCGCGTGCGGCGTGCTACTGCGCGACGCGCCGCCTGCGTTGCCCGCGGTCGCCGCGGACGAGGCGAACGAGCGGCCTCCCGTCGTGCTCGTGGTCCTCGACACGGTGCGCGCCGACCATCTCACGCCCTACGGCTACACCCGCGACACCACGCCCGCGCTGGCGGAGCTCGCGAAGGAGGCGGTGGCGTTCGACCAGATGACGACGGCGGGCGACATGACGCTCACCTCGCACGCGTCGCTGTTCTCCGGCCAGTTCGTCTCGCACCACGGCACCACGCGCGCGCAGCCCGTGCTGAGCGAGAGCGCCGACACGCTCGCCGAGCGCCTCGCGCGCGCCGGCTACACGAGCTTCGGCGTCAGCGCGAACTGCGGCTGGATCGGGCCCGGCCACGCCGTCGAACAGGGCTTCGCGCACTGGGACGCGCGCTGCGGCCGCGCCTTCTTCGCGCCGGTGCCGCCGGTGTTCCTGCGCTCGTTCTTGCTGGAGCGCGTGCGGCGCACGTTCTTCCGCGAAGAGGCGACCTGGCGCTGGCGCAGCGCGCAGGAGATCTCCGACGAGGCGCTGCGCGCGCTCGCACATCTGGATGCGAGCCGCGCGCCGTTCCTGCTCTTCCTGAACTACATGGACGTCCACCGCCCGATCCGGCCACCCGCCGCCTACCGGAAGCGCTACCCGGGCTACGACACTCGCTTCGACATGGCGATCGACTGGTCCGCGCTCCACCAGCAAGTGAACGCGGGCTCGCGCGCCGTGACCGACGCCGAGCGCATGCACCTGGTGTCCCAGTACGACGGCGCGCTCGCCTACCTCGACGACCAGCTGCGCCGCGTGTTCGACGACCTGCGCGCGCGCGGGCTGTGGGAACGCAGCCTCGTGATCGTCACCTCCGACCACGGCGAGGGCTTCGGCGACCACGCCACCTTCGGACACGGCCACGGCGTCTACCAGGACGTCGTGCACGGCCCCTTGCTCGTGAAGCCACCCGGCGCGCCGGCGCCGCGTCGCGTGGCGGAGCCGGTGAGCCTCGTGGACGTGTTGCCGACCGTGCTCGCGGTGGCCGGGCTGCCGCCCGCCGAGGGCGCGGACGGCGTCTCGCTGCTCGGCGAGCTCCCGGCGGAGCGCGCCATCTTCGCGGAGTCGTTCGACGGCAAGGGCGAGATCGCGCGCGCGCTGCGCGTCGGACCCCGCAAGCTCGTGCGTCATCGCGGGCGGCCGACTGCGCTGTTCGACCTCGCCAGCGATCCGGGCGAGCAGCGCGACCTCGCGGAGAGCGCGGCGGGCGAGGTCGCTGCGCGCGCGGCCGAGCTGGCGGCCTGGGTGAAGGCCCACGAGGGCCGCGGGTCGAACATCACGCTCAGCCCCGAGGAGGCCGAGCGCCTGCGCGCGCTCGGCTACCTGCAGTAGTCAGCCTCCGCCGTGCATCGCCGCGAGCTCGCGATCGTGGCGGCGCGACCAGAGCGCGAGCGAGACGAGCGCGCCGCACAGGCACAGGAACATGTCCCACTGGGTGTCCCAGGGATCGCCCTGGGTGCCGAGGAAGGCGTCGGCGGCGATGCCGCCGATCGACGCCACCCACCATTCGACGAGCTCGTAGAGGGCGCTCGCGGCGAGCACGACGCACACACTGAGGAAGGCGAGCCAGCGCCCCGGGCGCAGCGGCGAGCGCCGCAGCAGCACCTCGCGCGCGACGATCACCGGGACGAAGCCCTGGGCGAGGTGCCCGATCCGGTCGTAGTGATTGCGCGCGAGATCGAAGGCGTCCTGCACCCAAAAGCCGAGCGGCACACGCGCGTAGGTGTAGTGCCCGCCGAGCATCAGGATCAGCGCGTGCGCGAAGAGCAGGCGGTAAGCGAGCGGCGTGAGCGGTAAGCGCCGGCGCGTCGCGACGAGGATCGCCGCGCCGATCACGGCCGGCGCCACCTCGAGCGCCCAGGTGCCGCGCTCGTGCGGCGCGATGCCCGACGCGACCAGCGCCGCGGCGCCGAGCGCGAGCAACGCCGCGCGCTCGCTCACGCGCGCCCCATGCGCAACGGCAGCTCGGCGGTGCCGCGCGTCCGATCGGAGGCGCGGCGCACGACGCGGGCGACCTCGACCTCGCAGTGGGGCGCGCGCGCGTCGCCGGCGAGGATCGCCTCGCGCTGCTCGGGATGCTCGTACAGGCGCAGCAGCGCGGTGACCACCACCTTGGGCGTGGTCTGGGTGCCGCCGATCGCGAGCGTCTCGAGGTGCGAGCCGATCTCCAGGTCGGCGAGCGGGCGCCCGTCGACGCGCGCCACCAGAAGGCGGGCGATCATCCGTTCGCCGCTTCGGCCGGGCTCGGCTTGGCGCTCCTCGAGCGGGAGGGGATCGCGGAGCGCATCCTCGCCGAACGGCGAGTCGGCGGTCACCGCGCGTGCGCCTTCACGTAAGCGTCGACGAGGTCGCCGATGGCGTGCATCTGCGCATCGCCCTGCGCGTGGTTCATGGGCAGGATCACGCCCCACTCCATCACGCGGTCGGCGTTGGGCAGGCCGCCCGGGTCGACGCGCATGGCGATCTTCTTGAAGGCAGGCTGCCGCGTGGCGTTGCCCGTCCACACCATGCGCGTGTCGACGCCGTTCCGCTCCATGTACTGCTGGAAGTGGGCGCGCCGGATGCCCGACTCGGGACGAATCAACGTGGCGAACATGTGCCAGGCGGTGTCGATGCCGGGCGTCGTGCGCGGCAGCTCGAAGCATTGCGGGTGGCGGCCGAGGCGCTCGCACAGGATTGCGAAGTTGCGCTTCCGGCGTGCGAGGTTCGCGGGCAGCTTCTTCATCTGCACGACGCCGAAGGCGGCGGAGAGCTCCGACGGCTCGAAGTTCCAGCCCACCTCGTCGAAGATGAACAGGTTGTCGTACTCCATGCCGTCGAGGTCGCTGAAGAAACGGTCGCCCTTGCCCTTGCGGCTGCCGAACAGCTGGACCTCGCTGCGCCGGCCCCAGCGCCGTAACAACAGGCAGCGGTCGGCGAGCGCCTCGTCGTCCACGCACACCATGCCGCCGGTGCCTGCGGCCGTGATGATGTGCGCGAGCGCGAAGCTCGTGACGCTGATGTCGGCGCGCGTGCCGGTGGGCGTGCCGCCCTGCGTCGCGCCGAGGCAATCGCAGGAATCCTCGATCACCTCGAGGCCGTGCGCGTCCGCGATGCGGCGGATCGCGTCCCAGTCCGGGCAGTTGCCGGTGAGGTTCGGCGCGAGGATCGCCTTCGTGCGCGGCGAGAGGTTGCGCTCGATGCGCTCGACGTCGATCTGGTAGGTGTCGGGCGTGACGTCGACGAACACGGGGACGAGCCGGCTGCGCACCATGGGCGCGATGTCGGTCGAGAAGGTGAGCGGCGAGGTGATGATCTCGTCTCCCTCGGAGAGGCCGAGCAGTTCGATCGCGAGATAGAGCGCCGAGGAGCCGCTGTTGCACATCACGCCGCGCTTCTTGCCGAAGCTCGCGGCGACGAGCTGCTCGAACTCGCGCACGTGCTTCCCGATGCGCAGCGCCGACGGCCCGCCGCGCAGCACCGAGACGACCGCCGCGATCTCCTCCTCGTCGTGAACGCTGCCGGCGTACTCGATCCGCATCGCTGGTGCTCCCCCGGTTTGGCCCTTTGGGGTCAGACCCCAAAGGGTCACCGTATGCGATCCAGGTGCGCCGGCGCGACCTCACTCGCGGAAGTGCGGGATCACGTGGCGGCCGATGTTGCGGATCGTCTCCAGCTGCGCCCAGTGCGGGACGGTGCCCATCTGGCACAGGAACAGGATCTCGTCGGCGCCCGCGGACGCGAGGCGCGACACGTAGCCGATGCAGTCGCGCACCGTGCCGTAGGCGTGATTCGGGTTCAGCAGCGCGAGGGACGGATCGCCGAAGTCGATCACAAGCTCCTCGGACGCGAAGCGCGTGCGGATCACCTCGCCGCCCGCGGTCTCGAGGGTCGTGTCCTCGTCGCGCCACTTGTCCCAGTCCGGCTGCGGGCCGCCCGTGTACCAGTAGGCGAGCGACTCGGCGAAGAAGCGCTGGCCGCGCAGACCCAGCTTGCGCGCGATCGCGCCGTCGTCGAGCACGACCGCCGGGCACAGCGCCGCGAGGTGCTCGGTCGGGCGGAAGCCCACCTGCTCTTCCGGCTTCCGCCCCGCCCACGCCTTGCGGTAGACGGCGTTCTTCTTCGCCACCTCCTCGGGGCCGCCGAAGCCGAGCACGAGCGCGCCCATGCCGCGCGCGCCCGCGGTGAGCAGCGACTCGGTGCGCGTGCAGGCGAGGTACATGGGCGGATGCGGGTTCTGATACGGCTTCGGATGAATGGGCCGCCGCGGGATCTGGATGTGCTCGCCGCGATGCTCGATCTCGTCCTGCACCATGATCTTCGGGATCAGGTACATGGACTCGTCGATCTGCGGCTGGAGCCGATCGAGGTCGTAGCCGAAGGAGCCCGCCTCCTGCTGCGTGCCGCCCTTGCCGACACCGAAGTGCAGGCGCCCCTTCGACAGGATGTCGAGTGTCGCGATGCGCTCCGCCACCTTGATCGGGTGGTTCATCGCCGGCGGCAGACACACCACGCCGTGGCCCACGTGGATGCGGTGCGTCGCGCCCGCCACGAACGCGAGGAAGGTCTCCGGCGCGCTCATGTGCGCGTAGTGCGTGAGCGCGGTGTGCTCCACCGCCCAGATCACGTCGAAGCCGAGCTCCTCCGCGAGCCGGCATTGCTCGACCATCTCGTGGAAGGTGCGCCCCTCGCTCTCCCGCGAGCGGTCGGCCATCTGCGCTTCGTAGATCAGTGAGAACTTCATGCGTTCCTCCAGCGGCCGCCCAGGCTCTCGCGCCGCGGAGCGCGCGGCGTCGTCCGAACGGACTACGCGCGGAATACTCGGCCGCGTGCAGACCGACGAGCCGTTGCTGAGCGCGCTCTACGAGGGGCCGCTCGAGGACCCGCCCTTTCGCACGTTTCTCGACGCGCTGCGCGAGCGGACGAAATCCGCGACGGCGAACTGGGTGGTGCGCGCCCCCGGCGACCCGGGCCTCGGCCTGATCCTCACGCGCGGCCTGCGGCGCTACGAGGCCGCCTACCGCGAGCGCTTCTTCGCGCGCGATCCGTTCGTGAACCTGCCGGAGGGCGAAGTCGTGGCGCTGTCGGACCTGCTGCCCGAGCCGGAGCTACGGGCCACCGACTTCTTCCGCCACTTCCTCGAGCCCGCCGGCGTGTCGCACATCCTCGGCGTCGACCTGCGCGCGGACAACCTCGACGCGCGGCTGCGCGTCTCGCGCACGCGCGAGGGCGCACCCTTCGGAGCGAGCGAGCGCGCGCTGCTGGCGGCGCTCGTTCCGCACGCGCGCCGCGCCCTGCGCATCTACGGGCGCATCGTGCGCGCGGAAGGCGAGCGCGACGCCTACGCGGGCACCGTCGACCAGCTCGCGCTCGGCGCGATCCTGCTCGACGACGCGGGCGCGGTGCTGTCGCGCAACGAGGCGAGTCGCGGGCTCGCAGCGCGCGGCGAGGGCGTGGACGTGCGCGAGCGCCTTCTGGTCGCTCCCGTCGCCGAGGACACGCGCGCCCTGCGCACCGCCGTGGAGCGCAGCCTCGCGGCGCGCGCGCGCGGCGCTCCGGCGCTGGTCGAGGCGCTGAAGCTGCGTAGCCGGGCAGGCGCGAGCTTCGGCGTGCTGCTGCGCGCGCTGCCCGCGGAGGCGCACGTCGCCGGCCGGCCCGCGCCGGCGCTGGCGCTCTTCCACGGCGACCCTTCGCGGCGCGACGCGATCTCGCCGGATGCGCTGCGCGCCCTGTTCGGGCTCACGCCCGCCGAGGCTGCGCTCGCTGCGCGGCTCGCCACTGGCCTCACGCTCGAAGAAGCCGCCGAGGAGCTCGGCATCGCGCGCAACACGGCGCGCGCGCAGCTGCGCGCGGTGTTCGACAAGGCGGGCGTCTCGCGCCAGGCGGAGCTGGTGCGCGCCGTGCTGCGCAGCGTCGCGGCGCTCGCCTGAG
>CAYWRY010000085.1:0-17572 GCA_964460485.1 uncultured Spirochaetales bacterium | reverse complement strand
CGCTAGGCCGTGCGCTCACCTCCGCGTGCCAGCGCAGCAGACTCCTCTGCTCGGGCTCGGGATGGAGCTGATTCAGCTGGCCCGGCAGGCCGCCGAGCGGATTCACGTTGGCGAGGAGCCCGGGCGTGCGGTTCGCGCGCGTCACGATGTCGACGCGCTCGAAGGGCAGCGTAATCCCCTACTCGGCGAGGAAGATGTGGACGCGCCGCGGGTTCGGCGCGCCCGGGTAGATGTAGAGCTTCACGACCGCGCGTCTCCTGCGGGGCGCGGCCTAAGCCGGACGCGCGTTCCGGCTTGTGGCAGAGTGCGTGCCGATAGTTGCGCCCAGGAGCTCCCATGACGCCTCGACTCGCCTCGCTCGCCGTGGCCGCAGCGCTGACACTGACGGGCTGCGCCGATGCGCAGGACGCCCTGCTGCGCCGCGCCATCGAGCGCCTGGCCGCGCCGCGCACCGAGCTGTTCGCGGACGACGCGCTGCGCGTCCTGATCTGTGGCAGCGCGTCGCCGCTGCCGCATGCGACGCGCGCGCGGCCGTGCACCGCGATCTTCGCCGCGGGCAAGCTCTGGGTGGTCGACGTGGGCCCAGGCTCGTGGAACCACGTGGGCGGCTGGCGCATCCCCGGCGACCGCATCGGCGCCGTGCTGCTCACGCACTTCCACAGCGATCACATCGGCGAGCTCGGCGAGTGGAACCTGCAGACGTGGGTGGCGGGTCGACCCGCGCCGCTCAGCGTGATCGGGCCCGAAGGCGTGCAGCGCGTGGTCGCCGGCTTCAACGAGGCCTACGCGCTCGACGTCGGCTACCGCGCCGAGCACCATGGCGCCGACTTCAACGTGCCGGCACTCGGCGTGATGACTCCGGCGCCCATCGCGTTCGCAGGCGGCGCGACGAGCGCCGTCGTACGCGACGCGGACGGCCTACGCATCACCGCGTTCCTCGTCGGCCACCCGCCGATCGTGCCGTCCGTCGGCTACCGCTTCGACTATCGCGGGCGCTCGGTGGTGGTCAGCGGTGACACCGTGAAGGACGCGAACCTGATCGCCGTCGCCGAAGGCGCGGACGTGCTGGTGCACGAGGCGCAGGCGAACCACCTCGTCGAGCTGCTCGGCCAGGCGGCGGGCGAGGACCGCCCGCGCGTGGCGAAGATCATGTCCGACATCCCCAGCTACCACACGACGCCGGTGCAGGCGGCGGAGGTGGCGAACGAGGCGGACGTGAAGCTGCTCGTGCTGAGCCACCTGACGCCGCCGCCGCCGAACGCGTTGGTCGCGCGCGTGTTCGTGCGCGGCGTCGCCGACGTGCGGCCGAGCGGCTGGGTGATGGCCGACGACGGCATGCTGATCGCGCTGCCGGCGGACTCGGACGCGATCGTGCAAGGCGAGATCGAATGAGCGCGGTTCCCGACGCGGATCTGTTCGCGCGCCGCGAGTCCACGGTACGCACGCACACGGAGCGCGAGATCGCGCGCGACTGGGACGCCGTGATCGCGACCTTCGCGCACCCGGCAGCTGAGCGAGTAGGCCCGCAAGCGAAGCGCGCAGCGAGCGAAACGCGAGCGAAGTCGCCGGGCTCGGTCGCGTGGCAGCTGGTGAGCTGACGCGCAGCGCGGCGCGAACGCCCGGGCGGAGCGCGGCTCCGCCCGGGCGCCGCTTCAGAGCTGGATCGCGCCGCTGCGGATCAGCGACGCGAGCTCCTCGCGCTGCTCGCCGTCGAGCAGCTCGTGCAGCTCGCCGAGCGCGCGCGCGACCGACTCCTGCACGCGCCGCGTCGCGTCGACGCGCAGGCGCGTCGCTTCCTCGACGCGCGCCGCATCGACCGCCGCGCCCTCCAGCGCGTCGGCGAGCGCGCCCGCCGCGCGGCGCGAGTCGACCGCCGCCTGCTCGCGCTCGACGCGCAGCCGCTCGACGATCTTCGCGAGCTTCGCGACCTGCGCGTCGTCCAGGTCGAGGCGCATCGCGAGGAAGCGCACGGGCCGGCGCGCGCCGAAGCCCACAGCGCCGTGCATGCCGTCGCCGAAGCGCCGGCTCGCCTCCCACGCCCAGCGCGAACCGTAGCCCGGGCGCGTCCCGACGTAACAACCGTAGACCGGCGTTCCGCACTCTGCGGCCGCGCGCTGTCGTCTGCGCCAATGATGAATGAAGCCGGGATGCATGGTCGATTCTCCACTCGCCGGGGCAGGTCGCGCCCAGCGGCGCTTCGCTGCGGGCTGGATGCCTCGCGGCGGCCGGCGCTCGCGCACCGGCCCCAGCAATCTCTCGCCGCCCCGCGTTCCTGGCAACCGAGAAGGCGGCGGTCAGACTCGGCGACCCGCCGCCCGACCGGAGGAAGGCCTTGGAAGCCGAGATCTATCGCCGCGTGAACGCCCTGCTCGAGCCGGCGATCCGCCGGGGCCTCGGCGCGCCGGTGCTCTCGCCGGGCGGGCTCGTGGTGATCGAGATGACGGGCGCGAAGACCGGCAAACGGCGCCGCGTGCCGCTCGCCGCCCTGCACTTCCCGCCCTACCTGCTGGTGGGCACGGTGCGCGGCGAGCGCTCGCTCTGGGTGCGCAACCTCGCCGCGGACGGCGCCGCGCGCGTGTGGCTCGCGGCGCGCGCGCGGCCGATGCGTGCCTTCGTGCTGCGCCCCGGGGCGAGCACGCGCACCCCTCGCGCGCTGCCGAGCGCGTTGCGCACGCCGTGGCGCGCGCTCGCGGCGCTCACGCAGCGCGGCTTCGCGTTCGCCCTGCTCGCGCCCCGTGGCCCTTTGGGGTCTGACCCCAAAGGGCCACTCACCCGCGCAGCTTCGCGGCGAGCGCCTGCTTCACGGCGGGCCACTCGCTCGCGATCACGCTGAACCACACCGACGTGCGCAGCTGCCCGTCGGGCATCACCATGTGCGCGCGGAAGCGGCCCTCTTCCTTCGCGCCGATCCGGGCGAGCGCGTCGCGCGACTTCTCGTTGCGCTCGTCGGTCTTGAACTCGACGCGGTTGCAGCCGAGCACCTCGAAGCAGTGCGTGAGCTGCAGCAGCTTCGCCTCGGTGTTCACCGGGCTGCGCTGCAGGTCGGGCGTGATCCAGGTGGCGCCGATCTCGAGCCGCTTGTGCGCAGGCTCGATCGCGAGGAACGAGGTGGCACCGACCACGCGATTCGTGGCGCGCAGGATCGTGACGAAGGGCAGCACCGTGCCGCTGCCGACCGCGGCCGCATTCAACTTCACGTAGCCGCGCATCGCCTCCTCGCCCTCGAGCGAGAACGGGAAGAAGCGGAAGAGCCCCTTGCCGCAGCCGGCGGCGACGAGCCCATCCGCGTGGCGCTCGTCCATCGGCTCGAGACGAACGTGCGCGCCTTCGAGGGTGACGGGCCGGACGTGCATGCGGCGCTCCTCGGGCGGCAGCGCACGCTAGCCGGCGGCACGGCTGGCGATGGCGGGACAATCTCGGCGGATGCGGAGCCTGCGTGCCCCGCCACCGCTCGGACGGCGGCGCGCGAGTGCGTGCGAGGTCCGCGCCGCGCGCGCTGGCGGCGCCCTCCGGGCCGCCGCATCCTGCGCCGCTTTCCGAAGGAGCGCGCCATGCCCATGCCGAAGGGGATCCCGATCGTCGACCTGATGCTCGGCTTCCCGATCACCGACCACGAGAAGACTTACGACTTCCTGCGCCAGCAGGCAAAGGACAGCTGGTCGAAGGAGAGCACGTTCCCCGTCGAATACATGTTCAAGGGCGTGCCGTACGACTGGGGCAAGGGCCGCGACCCGATCGAGGTGACGCTCGAGGAGATGGACAAATGGGGCATCCAGTGGGCCCCGGCGAGCCCGCTCACCGAGACCGGGCGCAAGGCGCTGGTGAACCACCCGAATCGCTTCTTCGGCTCGCTCCAGGTCGACCCCAATCAGGGCATGGAGGCGGTGCGGCTCGCGAAGCGCATGCACGCCGAGTACGGCATCAAGGCGATCACGACGTTCCCGGCGGGCTTGAATCCGCAGGTGCCGATCAACGACAAGAAGTTCTACCCGCTCTACGCGACGGCCTGCGAGCTCGACGTCGCCTACTTCGTGAACGCGGGCGTGCCCGGCCCGCGCGTGCCGATGGCGTGCCAGAAGGTCGAGCTGCTCGACGAAGTGTGCTGGTTCTTCCCGGAGCTGCGCATCGTGACCATGCACGGCTGCGAGCCGTGGGAAGACCTCGCGGTGAAGCTGATGCTGAAGTGGCCGGGCCTGCACTACTGCACGAGTGCGTTCGCGCCCAAGCACTACCCGCAGGCGATCATCAAGTACGCGAACACGCGCGGCGCCGACAAGATCCTCTACGCGGGATATCACCCGATGGGCTTGTCGCTCGAGCGCATCATGACCGAGATGCCGAACGTCGCGTTCAAGGACTCGGTGTGGCCGAAGTTTCTGCGCGAGAACGCGCTGCGCGTGCTGAAGCTGCCTGCGTAGCTCGGGGGCGTTCCTTTGGTTGTTCGGTTGCGCTCGAATCGACGAGGCGACGACTTCCAAGCTCTTTCTGAAGAAACGTCCCCGCTCAATCACGTCCGGCCCGGAGCGTGATCGCGTCGACCCACACCGTACCCCTTCCCTCCACGACCACCGACAGCCGCGCGCGCGTCGGCGACACGCCCTCGGAGAGGATCAGCGACGCGTCGTGGGTGCTCCACTCGCTCGCGCCGGTGATCTGGGAGTGCAGTGCCTGCGCCACGTGCTCGCGGCCGTCGCTCGTCTTCACCCACAGCTCGAGGTAGGCGCGGCCGGCGACGTTCTCGGCGCGCAGCTTCGCACGATAGGAGATGCGCGGAAGCTCCGGCGCCTCGATCGCGACGTCGGCGAGCTCGATCGCCGTGCGCTCGCCTCGCGCCTCGATGCGGAACGAGCCACGCCCATCGGCGGACTGGCTCGGGTCGAAGCCGAGGCCCGGCTGCGGCGCGACGCTGCGCGGCGAGTCGAGGCCGTCCGCGTGGAGCGCCATGTCGGGGAGCTTGCTCGGGCCGACGTCGCACGCGAGCGCCGCGAGCGCGAGGGCGGCGGCGCAGATCGGCGTGCGGGTCGGATGCGGCGTGCGCCTCATCGCGCCTTTCCCGCCGCGCGCGCCGCTCCGCGCAAAGCGCCGACGCTCGAGTAGGTCGACACGCAGTAGGGCACGAGCAGCGTGAGGCCCATCTTGAAGAGCCGCGTGCGATCGACGTCGCCGTGCAGGAGCGCGTCGCCGTGGTTGATCGCAATCAGCAGCGCGCCGACACCCGCGGCCATCAGGAGCGCGCGGCGCACCACGCTCGGCGACGTCGCGAGCGCGAGCCAGCTTCCCGGATCGGCCTGGCTCATCGCGCCCCACCCCGGCGCGCGTCCGCCCAAGCTTCCCACGCGACGTTCCGCTCGCGCCGCTCGGCGCGGTAGTTGGTCACCTCGAGCCGGAGCCCATCCGGGTCCGTGAAGAACGTGGCGTAGTAGTCGGGCGCGTACTCGGGATAGAAGCGCGGCGGCGTCGCAGCGATCCCGCTCGCGACGAGCGCCTGCGCGACGCGATCCACCGCGGCGGCGTCCTTCACGCGGAGGCAGAAGTGGTGAAGGCCGGGCGAATGGGAATCGTGAACGGCGCGCGAGCGTGCCGGCCGCAGCGCGATGCTGAAGTGGCGATTGATGTAGTGCGCGTGCGGGTCGCCGCCGATCGGCGCGTGCGCCTTCACGTGCCCGAGCGCCTCCACCAGCACGCGGTCGTAGAAGTGCTCGCTGGCCGCGAGATCGCTCACTGTGAAGTAGACGTGGTCGATGCCGAGCACGTCGGCGGCGTGGGCCCTCATCGCTTCACCTCGAATCCGGCTCTTCGTGCGTCCCACGTCTCTGGCGTGACGCCGCGCTCTCGCAGCTTGTACTTCTGCACGCGACCCGTCGGCGTCTGCGGCAGCTCGCTCATCAGCTCGAGGTAGCGCGGCACGAAGAAGTACGGCGCCGTGTCGTTCACGAAGCGGCACAGCGTCTCGGGCGTCGCGCTGGCGCCAGGCCTCAGCACCACGCACACCTTCATCTCCGCCTCGGCCGCGAGCTCTTCGGAAACGACGGCGTGCGCCGCGCACTGCTGCACTGCCGGATGGGCTGCGAAGGCCGCCTCGACCTGGAAGGACGAGATGTTGCGGCCCTTGAAGCGGATGAAGTCCTTCTTGCGGTCGACGAAGTAGTAGGCGCCGCGCTCGTCGCGTCGCGCGAGATCGCCGGTGTGGTACCAGAGGTTTCGCCACGCGCTGACCGTCGCCTCCGGCGCGTTGAAGTAGCCGTTGAAGATCTGGAACGGGGCCGTCGGGCGCACGCAGATCTCGCCGGGCACACCGGCCGGCACCGCGAGATCCTGTTCGTCGAGCAGCTCGATCTCGATGCCGTCGGCGGGATCGCCGAGCGCGTTCTCTGGATAGGCGACGCCTGGACGGCGCGAGAGCAAGCCCATCACCTCGCTCTGGCCCATGCCCTGATGGATCTCCTCGATCCCGAAGCGCTCCTTGAACGGGCCGATCAGCTTGTCGGGCATGGGCACCATGCCCGCGCTGCGCACCGGGTTGTCGCGATCGTTCGGCTTCGGCGGCTGCTGCCACAGGAAGATGTGCATTGCGCCGAGCGTGAAGACCATCGTGGCGCCGTAGTACCTGCAGCGATCCCAGAAATCGGTCACCGAGAAGCGCGGGTCCATGGCCACCGGCACGCCGCACACCAGCGCGCGGTAGACGTTCGCGACCCATGCCGCCGACTGGTACATGGGCAGGCAGTTGTAGAGCACCTCGCCTTCGCGCAGCCCCGAGTTGTTCGCGCCGTCGAGGGCCGCGCGGATCCACACGTTGTGGCTCTGCATCACGCCCTTCGACTTGCCCGTGGTGCCCGAGGTCCAGAGGATCGCCGCGGTCTCGCCGTAGAAGAGGCCCGCGTCGTCCGGCTCGTTCGCCGGCGCCTGCGCGAGCTGTTCCAGCGGAATCGCGGCGACGCTCGCGGGCAGACCCGCCGGCATCGCACCGCGCACGATCACGCGCTGGAACGGGAGCTTCCCCTCGCACGCCTCGAGCGCCCGCGCGAGCAGCGCGCCGTCCGCCACGAGCACGCGCGCGCGCGCATCCTCCAGCGACTCGCGCAGCCACGCGCCCTTGTAGTCCGTGTTCGTCGGTACCCAGATCGCGCCGAGCTTGTTGAGCCCGAGCGTCGACCAGATCCAATCGGGACACGAGTCGAGCAGGAACGCGACCGTGTCGCCCTTCCCGACGCCCAGCTCGGTGAACGCCCGCGCGCTCGCGTTCGCCAGCTCGTTCACCCGCCCGTACGACCAGCGCGCCTCCCCCCAGCGCACGAACGGCTCGTCGGGAATCGCCTCCGCCTGCCGCCGCAGGCATCTCCCCAACAACCGATCCGCCGTGTTCGCCAGGTCGAGCTTGTTCACGCGCACCGCCTCACCGAAGAGCCGCGCAGTCTAATCGCGAACCCGAGCCAACGTCCCGCCGGAAATCGCTGCGCACCCGACCAACGCCCTGACGCGCGAAGCGCGCGCTTCCTCAGTCCTTCAGCTCGATCAAGATCTCGTGGTACTCCCGCTTCCCCACGTTCCTCGCCACCTCGACTCCGCCGCGCTCCACGTAGAACACCTGCCCCGGCGCCACGTCCGCCTCCAGGTACTCCCGGTACGGCCCCAGCGAATCCGCCTCGGGAAGGACGGCCATCCGGTCGCCCGCGATCTGCACGAGGATGTGGTCGAGCGCGTGGCGATGCGGCGGGCCCTCTTCGCCGGGCGGCATGCGCATCTCCCAGATGCGCACGCGCTCGTTCTCGAAGACCACGCGATTCGCGACGTCGCCGAGCTTCCGCTCCATGTCGTCCTCCGGCCTCCCTAATACCCGCGCCCGAGATCCACGAGGTCGCGCTGCAGCAGCGGCTTCCCGGCCAGCCAGCGCGCGAGGTTCTCGAGGAAGGGCTCGAGCAAGATTTCCAGCGAGCCCGGCATGTTCCACGAGATGTGCGGGCTGAGGCGCACGCGTGGGTGCGTGTAGAGCCAGTGGCCGGCAGGCGGGGGCTCGGGCTCGGTCACGTCGAGGGAGGCGCAGCCGACGCGCCCGTCGTCCAGAGCTTCGCGCAGCGCCTCGTGATCCACCAGCGCGCCGCGGGCGACGTTCACGAGATGCGCTCCGCGCTTCACGTGGGCGAGCGCGTCGCGCCCGATCAGGTGATGCGTCTCGGCCGTCGCGGGCGCCGCGATCACGACGTGGTCGGCGTCGTCCAGCAGCTCGGGCAGCGCGCGCACGATCTCCACGCCCGCCATCCCGCCGCCTTCGCTGCGCCGCAGCGCGCGCACCCGCATGCCGAAGGCGAGCGCACGCTTCGCCACCTCGCGCCCGATGCCGCCGAAGCCCACGAGACCGAGCTTGCGGCCCCACAGGCCGCCCAGCTCGAGGTACTTCCACGCCGCGGGCTCGTGGATGAACGAGGCCGGCAAGCGCTTCTCGAACGCGAGCATCACCGCGAGCACCCACTCCGCGATCGGGATGCCGCTGCCGCCGCGCGAGCAGGTGAGCGGCGCGCCGCCGAGCGCGTCGAACGGGAAGCGGTTCACGCCGGTGCCGTAGGCGTGCACCCAGCGCACGCCGCGCGCGATCGCCTCGCCCACGTTCGGCGCGCCCCACGCCTGCGTCAGCAGCACCTCGCCGTACACGCCGGCAGGGATGGGCTCGCGCTCTGGAATCTGCACGAGCGACAGCTCGGGGAAGCGCTTTAACAGCGAGCCGAGCACGGTGACCGGAACGTGACTGAGGACGGTGATGCTCTCGCTCACGAGCGCGCCGCTGCGCTCGCGATGCGCTCGACGAGCAGCGCGCGCTGCACCTGGCGCGTCGCCTCGGTGCGCGGCAGCTCGCTCGCGAGCTCGAGCCGCCGCGGGCGCTTGAAGCCCGCGAGGCGTCCTTCGCAGTGTTCGCGCAGCGCGTCGAGCGTCGGCGCCGCGCCGGGCCTCGGCACCACGACGGCGCACACCAGCTCGCCCCACTGCGCGTCGGGGATGCCGACCACCGCCACCTCCTGAACGCCCGCCGCGTCGCGCAGCGCCGTCTCCACCTCCGCCGGCGAGACGCTCTCGCCGCCCGTGCGGATGACTTCCTTCTTGCGTCCGACGATCGAGAGGTAGCCCTCGGCGTCGAGCGCGCCGAGATCGCCGGTGTGGAACCAGCCGTCTCGCAGCGCGCTGCGCGTCGCCTCTTCGTCCTCGAAGTACTCGCTCAGCAAGAACGCGCTGCGCACCAGCAGCTCGCCGTCCTCCGCGATGCGCAGCTCGCCTCCCGGCGGCGGCTGGCCCACGCTGCCGGGCTTGCGCAGCACGTCCGCGTGCGCGAGCGCAGCGGCGGTGCCCGTCTCGGTGGCGCCGTAATAAATGCGCAGCGTGCAGGCGGGAAAGCGCTCGCGCAGCGCGCGCACCAGCTCGATGGGGACCGCGCTCGTGCCGGTGTCGAGGTCGCGCAGCGAGGAGAGGTCGAAGCGCGCGAGGTCGGACTCGAGGATGCGCGACCAGATCAGCGGGATGCCGTAGAAGTGGTTCGCGCGGCGACGCTCGATCTCCGCGAGCAGCGCGGCGGGCGTCGGGCTCGGCACGAAGGCGATCTCGCCGCGCGTCTGCCAGGCCGCGAGCGCGAGCGTCCACGGCGCCATGTGGAACATCGGGAACATGCAGACGGTGCTGCGCGGCGTGTCGTGGAAGACGCCCTGAAAGCCGCGCAGCCAGCTCGTGCGATGCGAGAGCACGGCACCCTTCGGCCGCCCGGTGCTTCCGCTCGTGAAGAAAATCGCGTGCGGGTCGGTCTCGCGCAGCGCGGGCTCGCAGACGTCAGAGTCGTCGGCGGGCAGCGCGTCCGGTGCGAGGCTCGCCGCTGGCTCTTTGGGGTCCGACCCCGATGGACCACTGCTCGTCGCGAGTCGTGCGCCACAGGCCGCGGCTAGCTGCGCCGCATCCTTCGCGCGCTCCGCGTCCGCGACCACGACGCGCGGCCGCGCGAGGCGCGCGACCTCGGTCGCCTCGCGCGCACCGAGCCGCGCGTTCACGGGCGCGAACACTGCGCCGAGCTTCGCGCAGGCGGCGAACAGCGGAACGAGCGCGAGAGCGGTGTCGGCCCAGGTGACCACGCGATCGCCGTGGGCGACGCCCAGCGCGCGCAGCGCCCGCGCCGTTCGGTTGGCGACGCGGTCGAGAGCGCCGTGGCTGAGCACGGCATCGCCCAGCGCGGCGGCGGGCCGCTCCGGCGCGACGGCGGCATTGCTGCGGAAGACGTCGCCCACGAGCAGCGGGCGGGGCGCGGGGCTTGCGGTCATGGCGGGCCCAGAATAGTGTTCTCTCGATGCGGAATGCTATTCCCAAGTTGCAGAAGGGGGTTCCGAGCCCGGGCCCGGCGGCGGGCCCTCCGGCAGCGCGGGCGCGCGCCGTGGATCGCTCCGTCGACCGCGCGCTCGAGCGCCAGCGCGCGGCCTACGCCGCGGACGCCGAGAAGCTGGTGCAGGCGGCGCTCGCGCTGATTCGCGAGCACGGCGAGCTGGAGCCGCCGGTGGCCGCGATCGTGAAGCGCGCGCGTCTCTCGAACCAGGCCTTCTACCGCCACTTCCGCGGCAAGCACGAGCTGCTGGTGGCGGTGCTCGACCACGGGATCGCGCTGCTCGAGGATTACCTGCGCGCGCGCATGGTCGCGGTGGAGAGCCCGACCGAGCGCGTGCGCGCGTGGCTGCGCGGCATGCTGGAGCAGGCCTTGAACTCGCGGGGCGCGCAGGCGACGCGCCCCTTTGCGCTCGCCCGCAGCCAGCTCGCGCGCCACTACCCCGCGGAGGTGGCGGCCTCGGAGCAGCGCCTCAGCGCGCTCGTGCGCGAGGCGATCGCCGACGCGAAGCGCGCCGGCGAGCTGCCCGGCGCCGATCCCTTCGCCGACAGCGAGGCGCTCTACCACCTCGCGATGGGCTGGCTCGAGACGCGCCTGCTCGAAGACGGCCCCGCAGAACGCGCGCAGGCGAATCGCCTCGAAGCGTTCGCGATGGCGGGGCTGCGCGCGAAGACGGAGTAGGCCGTGGAGCGCGAGATCTTGCTGACTGGCATCGGCGGCCAGGGCGTGCAGCTGGCGGCACAGGTGATCGCGCGCGCGGCCATCCGCGAGGGGCGGCACGTGATGTCGCTCGGCACCTACGGCGGCACGATGCGCGGCGGCAACACGGACTCGACGCTGATTCTGGGCGAGCGCCCGATCTCCGCACCGCCGATCGTCGCGAAGAGCTGGGCGGGGATCGGCGCGCATCCGCGCTACTGGGATGGCGTGCGCGCGAAGCTGCGTGCGGGCGGCGTCGCGGTGTGGAACGCGGACCTGTTCGGCGCGAGCGCAGACGCGGGCGCCGCGCGCGCGCTGCCCGTGAACGCGACGGAGCTGTCCACGCAACTCGGCGCGCCGCAGGCCGCGTCGCTCGTGCTGGTCGGCGCGCTCGCGGGCGCGACGGGGCTCATGGGCGTCGACTCGCTCGTGGCCGCGATGGAGGAGGCGCTGCCGCCCTATCGCCGCCAGCACGCGCCCAAGAATGCGGCCGCGCTGCGCGCGGGCTTCGCCGCGGCGCCGCACGGCCTCGCGAGCGCATGGAGCGCCGCATGAGTGCCGTCACCACGCGCGGCACCGTGGTGATCGCCACGGAGCGCTGCAAGGGCTGCGAGCTCTGCGTCCCTGCCTGTCCGCCGCACGTGCTGCGCATGAGCGAGCGGCGCAACGCGATCGGCATGCGCGTGCCCGAGCTGCTGCCGGGCTGCACCGGCTGCGGCGCGTGCCTGCTCGTCTGCCCAGACTTCTGCTTCGAGGTCTACAAGTACGACGAGCCGCTCGCGCTCGCGGGAGAGGCACGATGACGCGCCGCCTGATGGAGGGCAGCGAGGCGATCGCCGAAGCCGCGATCGCCGCCGGCTGCCGCTTCTTCGCCGGCTACCCGATGACGCCGTTCACCGAGCTGCTCGAGCACTTCGCCGCAAAGCTGCCGGCGGCCGGCGGCGTGTGCGTGAACGCGGAGAGCGAGCTGGAGGCGGCGGGCATGGCCTGGGGCGCGGTCGCGACCGGCGCGCGCGCGGCGACCGGCTCGACGGGTCAGGGCCTCGCGCTGATGCAGGAGTCGTTCTCGGAGCTGGTGCGCGCCGAGCTGCCGCTGGTCGTCTTCAACATGGCGCGCGGCCAGTTCGACTACTTCCAGGCGACGCGCGGCGGCGGCCACGGCGACTACCGCTTCGTCGTGCTCGCGCCGATCGACGTCGCCGAGGGCATCGACCTCACGCGACGCGCCTTCGAGATCGCGGAGCGCTGGCGCAACCCGGTGCTGATCTACGGCGACTATCTGCTCGCACACACCGCCGAGGCCGTCGACCTGCACGCGGACCCCCTGCCCGCTTCGCAGAACGACTGGCGCGCCGACGGCACAGGACGCGCGCGCGGCGGCCCGCGCCACATCTCGCCGATCGGAATGCAGGCGGGCGCGAAGGGCATCGATGCGGAGGCATTCTGGAAGCGCCTGCAGGCGAAGCACGAGCGCATCGCGGCGGAGGGGCAGCGCTTCGAGGCGGAGCGCTGCGACGACGCCGAGCTCGTGGTGGTGGCGTTCGGCTCGCTCGCGCGCTTCGCGCGCCACGCGGTGCGCGAGCTGCGCGCGCGCGGCGAGCGCGTCGGCTGCTTCCGCCCGATCTCGCTGTGGCCCTTCCCGAGCGACGCGCTCGCCCTGGCGACGCGCTCCGCGGCGCGCGTCGCCGTGCTGGAGCAGAACGCCGGGCAAATGATCGACGACGTGCGGCTGGCCGTGCTCGGCCGGGCGCCCGTCGTCGCGATCGGCGGCATCTCCACCGACCCCCACGGCTTCGGCATCGGCAGCTTCTTCGATCCCGAGCAGGTGCGAGGGCGCATCGAGGGCGCGCTGCCCGGCCGGAGGGCCGCGTGAGGGACACGACCGTCCGCACCGACGCCCCGCCCACGCGCGCCGCAAAGCGCACGGGCGAGTTCGCGCCCGAGCTCCAGCTCTCGGTGGATCACGACCTCTGCCCCGGCTGCGGCGAGCCCCTCGCGCTGCGCCTCGTGCTCGAGCTGATCGCGGAGCTCGGCCGCGCGGAGAACGCCCTCGGCGTCGTCGGCATCGGCTGTTACACGGCGCTCGGCAGCTCGATCGGCGTGGACGCGATCCAGGCTCTGCACGGGCGTGCGCCGAGCGTCGCGACCGGCGCGAAGCGCATGCGCCCCGAGACGCTCGTGTTCACGCTCCAGGGCGACGGCGACATGGTGAACGAGGGTCTGCAGGAGGTGATCCACACCGCCGCGCGCGGCGAGAACGTCACCTGCGTGCTGCTCAACAACGGCGTGTTCGGCGAGACCGGCGGACACATGACCGCGACCACCGTGCTCGGCCAGCGCACGAAGAACACCCTCGCGGGCCGCGACGCCGCAGCGCACGGCCACCCGATCTCGCTGGCCGAGATGCTCGCGCCGCTGGGCGGCGCCGCCTACGTCGCGCGCGGCTCGGTGCACGACGCCGCGAACGTCGTGCGCACGAAGAAAATGCTGCGGCGCGCGTTCGAGTCGCAGCTCGCCGGCGAGGGCTTCTCGCTGGTCGAGATCCTCACCATGTGCCCGACGGGCTGGTTCGTGCCGACGGCGGAAGGGCCCAGCTACCTCGACGAAGTGATCGGCGCCGTGCACCGCGTCGGGGAGATCAAGGCGCGCGCGCGCTGAGCGTCGCTCGGGGCTTCCCGCGCTCCAGTCGGCGCACCATTCTCTGGCCGGAGGCAGCCATGTCCACGGATGCTTGGCGCGAGCTGGTCGCCCCCGGCCGCTGCGCCGTCCTCGTGATGGAGATGCAGCGCGGCGTGGTCGGCGACCTCGCCTCGATGCCCGTGCTCGCGAAGGCAGTTCGCGAGGCGGGCGTGATCGACGCGACGGCGCGCGTGCTGCACGCCGCGCGCGCCGCCGGCGTGCGCGTCATCCACTGCCACGCGGCGTTTCGGCGCGACCGCGCGGGCACGCCGCGCAACGTGCCGCTGGTGAACTCGCTGCTGCGCAATCCCGACCACATGGTGGTGGGCGAGCCCACGGTGGAGAGCGTTCCCGAGCTGGGCCCCGATCCGCGCGACCTCGTGTCGCAGCGCTTCCACGGCATGTCGCCCTTCGCGGCGACCGAGCTCGACGCGTTCCTTCGCGCCGACGGCGCGGCGACGGTGATCGCGACGGGCGTCTCGCTGAACGTCGGCATCATCGGACTCACGATCGAGGCCGTGAACCACGGCTACCACGTGGTGATCCCGCGCGACTGCGTCGCCGGCTATCCCGCCGAGTACGGCGAGGCGGTGCTCGCGAACACGCTCTCGCGCCTCGCGCACTTCACGACGAGCGGCGAGCTGATCGCGCGCTGGGCGTGATCGCACGCCCAGCGCGCTCGGCTCGTCCGCAACTGGGCTACGGCTGCGGCGGCGGACAGCCCTCGAACGCGAGCACGGGCTCCCCGCTCGGCACGCTGGCCGGCACGAGGTGGCAGAGGTTCTGCGGAAGCGCGCGGGGATCGAGCAGTCCCTCGAGCAGGAAGGCCGAGAGGTCGTCGAGCTGGCTCTGGGAGATGACGCGCCCGTTCTTCGGCAGCTTGGGATCGAGGAGCGCGAGCATCAGCGCGAACGGGCCCATGCGGTGCCGAAGGTCCGGCGCGAGCCCCATCACCCTCGGCGGCCACCTGCGCCGAGCCGCTCGTGGCGAACGCGAAGAGGAGGAGCGCTGCCGACGCAGCGCGGGAGACAGCCGATTGCATGGTTCGACTCCGCTGGGCCGTGGATTGCTGGCTCGCGGAGCGGAGGATCGGCTGGCTAGATCTGCTGACTCGTTATCACGGTCGCCAGCAGAAGTGCGCACGATCGCGAGGAAGGTGCGCTCGCATCTCGCTTGCGCTCGAGTGCGAGATCGACCCGGCGGCTGGCCTGCAGGCTGCTTGCACAGGCGCTGCCGGTTTGCGCGAACGCGCACGCCGCGAGGCGCGCGCGGTGCCGGCGGACGGTCGCAGCGCGCTACGCCGCGTCAGGCCGCGCTCGCCGTCGGCTCGACGGCCGCGGTGCGGATCAGGTGGTCGAACGCCGAGAGCGCCGCCTTCGCGCCCTCGCCGGACGCGACCACGATCTGCTTGTAGGGCACCGTCGTCGCGTCGCCGGCGGCGAAGACGCCCGGCGCGCTCGTCGCGCCGCGCGCGTCCACCTCGATCTCGCCGCGCGGCGTGAGCGCGACGACGCCGCGCAGCCAGTCCGTGTTGGGCGCGAGCCCGATCTGCACGAACACGCCTTCGAGCGCGAGGCGATGCTCGGCGCCGCTCGCACGCTCGCACCAGCGCAGGGCGACGACGCGCTCGCCGTCGCCTTCCACCACCGTCGTCTGGGCGGACAGGAGCACGCGCACGTTGGGCAGGCTCGCGAGCCGGCGCTGGAGCACGGCGTCGGCGCGGAGCTGGCCTTCGAACTCGATCAACGTCACCTCGCGCGCGAGGCCCGCGAGATCGATCGCTGCCTCGACGCCCGAGTTGCCGCCGCCCACGACCGCGACGCGCTTGCCCTTGAAGAGCGGGCCGTCGCAGTGCGGGCAGTAGGCGACGCCGCGCCCGCGGTACTCGCGCTCGCCCGGCACACTCATCTCGCGCCAGCGCGCGCCCGGGGCGGCGATGAGCGTGCGCGCGCGCAGCGCGGCCCCGCTGTCGAGCTCGACCTCGGCGAGCGGCCCGGTGCGCAGAGCTTTCACGCGCTGGCCGGTGATCACGTGCACGCCGTAGCTGCGCACGTGGCGCTCCAGGTCGGCGCTGAGCTTCGGCCCCTCGGTGTGCTCCACCGAGACGAAGTTCTCGATGCCGAGCGTGTCCCTCAGCTGCCCACCGAAGCGCTCGGCGACGAGGCCCGTTCGCACGCCTTTGCGCGCGGCGTAGATGGCGGCCGCTGCGCCGGCGGGCCCACCGCCGACGACGAGCACGTCGTACGTCTCCTCGTTCGCGAGACGCGCCGCCGCGCGCTCCGCTACGCCCCGATCGAGCTTCTCGAGGATCGCCTCCGGTGTGATCGCGCCCTGCGAGAACGGCTCCCCGTTCAGGAACACCGCCGGCACGCCCAGGATCTTGCGTTGCTCGACCTCGGTGGGGAACGACGCGCCGTCGATCATCGTGTGGCGGATTCGCGGATTCAGCGCGGCGAGGGCGTTCAGCGTCTGCACCACCTCCGGGCAGATCTGACACGAGAGCGAGATGAAGCTCTCGAAGGCGAAGTCGCCGTCGAGCGAGCGGACCTGGTCTGCGACCGCTGGGTCGATGCGCGGCGGAACGCCGCCCGCCTGCAGCAGCGCGAGCACGAACGAGGTGAACTCGTGGCCGAGCGGAAGACCGGCGAAGCAAACGCCCGCGGCGGTGCCCTCCCGCGCGATCGCGAAGGAAGGCGCTCGCTCGGCGGCGCCCTCCGCGACGCGCAGGCGAACGCGCTCGCTCAGGGCCGCCACCTCGCGCAGCAGCGCCATCAGCTCGCGGCCGGCGCCGCCGTTTCCGGGCGTAGCGGTGATGTCCACCGGATGCGCGAGGCGCTGGAGGTGCTGGCGAAGCTGGGTCGCGAGGGCGGCGTCGAGCATGGCGCTGACTCCGAAGCGGGGGTTGCAGGCCGGCGCCTTCGCGTCGGCCTGGGCTCAGATCTTCCCGACCAAGTCGAGCGAGGGAGCGAGCGTCTTCTCGCCCGGCTGCCACTTCGCGGGACACACCTCGCCGTCGTGCGCGGCGACGTACTGCGCGGCCTGGATCTTTCGAATGAGCTCCTTGGCGGAGCGGCCGATGCCGAGATCGTGCACCTCGCACACCTTGATCACGCCCTCGGGATTCACGACGAAGCTGCCGCGCAGCGCGAGCCCCTCTTCCTCGATCATCACGCCGAAGCTGCGCGAGATCGTGCCGGTTGGGTCGCCCACCATCGGGTAGGCGATCTTCTTGATCGTGTCCGAGGCGTCGTGCCACGCCTTGTGCGTGAAGTGCGTGTCGGTCGATACGGAGAAGACCTCGACGCCCAGCTTCTGCAGCTCGGCGTAGTGGTCGGCGAGATCGCCGAGCTCCGTGGGGCAGACGAAAGTGAAGTCGGCGGGATAGAAGAACACCACCGACCAGCGGCCGCGCAGGTCCTGGTCCGTCACCTGCACGAACTTGCCGTTGTGGAAGGCGGTGGCCTTGAACGGCTTCACGGTCGTGTTGATCAACGAGCTCATCGGAATCTCCTCGGTTGTTGGGGTCGCAACGCGGAAGATCATCGGGAGCGGACGGAGCGCGGGCCAATCGAATGATCCGAACCCGCCGATCGGCTCTGGCTATCGCGGCGCAGGTCGGGCGGATGCTGCGCGAACACGTCACCCGCGCTGCCCTCGCCCGTGAGGTCGGAGGAGAAGAAGCGCGCGTCGCCATCGCGGACGTAGATCCACGACGCGCCCATCCCGACCTCGGCATCCTGACCGGGCCGCCCCCTTCCCTTCCCGGAGGTGGAGGAACGCGGGCGAGGGTCGACGGAGGTCAGTCATCCGTGGGCCAACGCTCGAGGTGGGCGCGCCCAGCGCCGG
>CAYWRY010000084.1:0-17805 GCA_964460485.1 uncultured Spirochaetales bacterium | reverse complement strand
GCCCTACCCACGAGGCGGGATCGTACCGGAGTTGTTAATCAGAGGCTCCCTAGGAGAACGACTCGCGGCGCGCGATCACCGGCGGCGAGAGCGCGGCTCGCGAGATGCGAGCGGGCCGGTGTCAATCGGCGCGGAAGGCGAGACACCGTTGGGTGTAGGATGCGCGCGCCGGAGGTGCCCATGCAGCCGTCGCTGCTTCTCGCCCGCTCGCTGCTGTTCGTGCTCGCGCTCGGCCTGATGACCGGAGTCGGCGCCTGCGGCCCGCGTCCGATCCAGTTCGCGGCGCCGCTCGCCGGCCAGCTCTCCCTCGCGGCCGTCCCCATGTCCTTCGAGCTCGCGCTGCCCGAGGACGCGACCCTCGCGCAGCTCGCGCTCACGCTCGACGGCGCGCCGGTCGCACCGCCGGATCTCGCCCAGAGCGGCGCGCGCGTCACGGGCACGCTCGCCGGCCTTGCGCCCGGCTGGCACGAGCTCGCTGCGTCGGTCGCGGCGCAAGGCGCGAGCTTTGCGGGCAGCGTCCAGTTCGAGATCGCCGCGCTGCAGAATCCCGACGAGTGCGACGTGCTGAACGACGTCGCGTGCACGCTCCCCTTCCCGTCGTCGCGCTTCCTCGTGCCCGCGAGCACGCGCACCGGCTTCCGCGTGGAGCTGCCCGCGCAGCAGCACCTGCCGCAGTTCGGCGGCTTCGCCTCCGATCCTGCGCACTTCCTGCGCAACGACGGCTTCAGCCCCACCGCGCAGGTGCTGATGCACTTCCCCGGCGGCGTAGACCTCGCCCAGTCGAACGCGGCGCGCATCGACGCCGGCTCGCGCACCTACGGCACGCGCGGCCTCGACGCCGACAGCCCGACGCTGCTGATCGATTGGGAGACCGGCGAGCGCGTCAATCACTGGCTCGAAAACGACTCGCGCGCGCGCAGCGCCGCGCGCGTGCTCACCTTCCTGCGGCCGGGCGAGAGCCTCGTGCCCGGCCATCGCTACGTCGTCGCGGTGCGGCGGCTGGTGAACGCGAGCGGCGCGCCGGTCGCCGCGGAGCCCGCCTTCGCCGCGATCCGCGATCGCCGGCCGAGCACGATCGCCGCGGTGCGCAAGCGCGCGGCGCAGCTCGAGCCGGTGTTCGCGCGCCTCGAGCGGATCGGCGTCGAGCGCAGCGAGCTGATCCTCGCCTTCGACTTCGTGGTGATGAGCGATCAGTCGCTGGCAGGCGACATGTTGAACATGCGCCGCGACGCCTTCCGCTGGCTCGACGAGCAGCTCGCTGCCGGCGCGCAGCCGTTCGCGGTGACGAGCGTGGTCGACGTGAACCCCGGCTGCGCGGATCCCGCAGTGGCCGTGTGGCGGCGCATCGAGGGCACCTTCTCGGTGCCGCTGTTCCTGTCCGGCGACCCGTTCTCGGCTGCGAGCGTCCCCAGCTTCCTGACCCGCAGCGCCGACGGCGCGCCGAGCGCGCAGGGCTTCACGCAGGCGCCCTTCGGTGCGGCGATTCCGTGCGCCGCCTTCCGCAGCGAGGCGGCACTGCCCGGTCTCGTGATCGGACACGGACTGTTCGGCACGGGCGTCAGCACGGTGAGCTCGCTCACCGCGTCGCGCGGGCTCACGAACTTCGACTTCGTCTCCGTCGCCACGAACTGGAGCGGCCTCTCGGGCCCGGACGTCGCGGGCCCGCTCGACCAGACGTTCATCTTCCAGCTCATCGTCGACCCGAGCCTGTTCCCGGCGCTGCCGGATCGGCTGCGCCAGGGGCAGCTGAATACGCTCGTGCTCGCGCGGCTGCTGGCGCGCGGCGCGTTCAACGGGCACGCGGCCTTCCAGCTGCCGAGCGGCGGCGGCGCGATCGACACCGGCGTCAAGCCCTATTACTTCGGCGCGAGCCTCGGCGGCATCATGGGCACGATGTTCGGCGCGCTGAGCCCCGACGTGGAAAAGCTCAACGTCGACGTGCCGGCGATCAACTTCTCGCTGCTCCTGCACCGGGCGACCCCGTTCATCCAGTTCGAGCAGCTCATCACGCTCTTGAATCGCGACGCGCTGGATCAGTCGCTGGGCCTCGCGCTCCAGCACGAGCTGTGGGTGCGCGGCGAGCCGGCCGGTTACGCGACGCACGTCACCTCGAATCCGTTCCCCGACACCAACGCGAAGCAGGTGCTCGCGACGGTCGCGCTCTACGACCATCAGGTCGCGAACCTCGGCTCGCAGCTGCTGGGCCGCACGCTGCGCCTCGGCACTTTGGAAGGCTCGGTGATGCGCGGCCTCGCGGGCCAGCCCGATCTCACGGGCCCGCAGGACTCGGGCTACGTCGTCTACTCGACGGGCTCCTTCGATCCCGCAAACCCGCTGCACGCGCCGTTCATCCCGCCGCTCTTCAACGACCAGGTTCAGACGAGCAAGTGCGACCCGCACGGCCGCCGCGGCTTCATTCCCGCGTCGGTCGAGCAGCTGCGCGCGTGGTTCACGCCCGGCGGCAAGCTCGAGAACTTCTGCAGCGACGACGGCGTGTGCAACGCCTCGGCCGCGAACGAGTGGCCGAACGGCGTCGCGCCCTGCGACCCGCTGCTCTGAGCCCAGCGCTGGAGAGCCTTTCGCGGCTGCGCGGCGGAGGCCGCGCGCCCGCCACCACGCGCGCGGCGCGAGGCGAATTTCTCAGGGAATCCGCCGAGATCGCGCGCGCGAGCTTCGATGCGCGTCGCCTCGATTCGCTCGATTCGCTCGGCTACAAACTGCGCCTTCCAGGGCCGGGAGGGCTTCGCATTGGTGGATGTCGTACGCCATGACGTCGTGATCGTCGGCGGCGGCGGCGCGGGCCTGCGCGCCGCGATCGCCGCCTGCGAGGCGGATCCGACGATCAGCGTCGCGCTGGTCTCGAAGGTCTATCCGATGCGCAGCCACACGGTCTCGGCCGAGGGCGGCGCGGCGGCGGTTCCGCCGGGAGCGAAGGACGATAGCCTCGAGAAGCACGCCTTCGACACGGTCAAGGGCTCCGACTTCTTGGGCGACCAGGACGTGATCCAGTACTTCGTGCAGGAGGCTCCGAAGGAGCTGACGCTGCTCGAGCACTGGGGCTGCCCGTGGAGCCGCAACGCCGACGGCACCGTCTCGACGCGGCCCTTCGGCGGCATGCAGACGCCGCGCACGTGGTACGCGACCGACAAGGTCGGCTTCCACATGCTGCACACGCTGTTCCAGACTTCGATGAAGTACGACCGCATCGTCCGCTACGACGAGCACTTCGTCACCAAGTTGTTGGTGGACGGCGGCAAGTGCGGCGGCGTCGCGGCGCTCGACATGCGCACGGGCAAGATGAAGGCCGTGCTCGGCCGCGCCGTGATCCTCACGACCGGCGGCGCCGGCAAGGTGTGGCCGTTCACGACGAACGGGAACATCAAGAC
Organism: uncultured Spirochaetales bacterium; assembly: GCA_964460485.1. Taxonomy (GTDB): domain Bacteria; phylum Myxococcota_A; class UBA9160; order UBA9160; family UBA6930; genus VGRF01. The sequence goes on along the minus strand of CAYWRY010000084.1, from coordinate 14,419 downwards.
TGGCGACGGCATGGCGATCGCGTATCGCGAGGGCGTCGCGATGAAGGACATGGAGTTCGTCCAATACCACCCGACGGGTCTGCCGGGCACGGGCATCCTGATCACCGAGGCCTCGCGTGGCGAGGGCGGCTACCTGATCAACTCCGAGGGCGAGCGCTTCCTCACCACGCGCGACTACGGCGTCGGCACGAAAGCGGAGCTCGGCCCGCGCGACATGATCTCGCGCGCGATCATCCTCGAGATCGAGGCGGGCCGCGGCATCGAAGTGCCCGGCAAGCTGGGCCGCTATGTGCACCTCGACTTGCGCCACCTCGGCAAGGACAAGCTCGAGGCGCGCCTGCCGTTCGTGCTCGAGCTCTCGCGCACCTACGCGGCCACCGATCCGGTGACGCAGCCGATCCCGATTCGCCCCGTGCTCCACTACATGATGGGCGGCGTCGACGTGAACATCGACGGCGAGACGATCATCGGCGGCCTCTACGCCGCGGGGGAGACGGCCTGCGTCTCGCTGAACGGCGCGAACCGGCTGGGATCGAACTCGCTCACCGAGTGCCTCGTGTTCGGTGCGCGCTCGGGCCGGCACGCGGTGGCGCGCGCGAAGGGCGGGATGTCGCTGCCGGAAGCGCCGCTCGTCGAGCAGACGAAGAGCGAAGGCGCGCGCCTCGACGCGCTGCGCGCGCGCAAGCGCGGCGGCGAGACGCTCTCGGGCATCCGCCACGACATGAACTCGGCGATGGAGGCGGGCCTCGGCGTCTACCGCGAGCAGGCCTCGATGGACAAAGCCGTGCGAGACGTCGCCGAGCTGAAGCGCCGCTTCGAGCAGGTGAGCCTCAGCGACGCGAGCCGCGTGTTCAACACCGAGCTGACCGCGGCGCTCGAGCTCGCGAACCTGCTGGACTGCGCCGAGGCGGTCGCCACGGCCGCCGCCCAGCGCCGCGAGTCGCGCGGCGCCCACGCCCGCCGCGACTTCCCGAAGCGCGACGATTCGAACTTCCTGCACCACTCGCTCGTGTACTGGGGCCCGAACGGCCCGCGCTTCGCCACGAAGCCGGTCACGCTGGGCGTCTGGACACCGGAAGAGCGGAAGTACTAGAAGGGATTCGAGTGAGCCGGGACCTCGATGTCCCGATCGAACGCAGCTCGGGAAGCCGCAAGCGATCCGGCGCCACGAAGTGGCGCAGATCGCGCGCAGCGAGCCGAGGGCGAGCGGAGAGTCGCAAGAGATGGCGCAAGTAAAGAAGACCTTGATCGTCACGCGCTTCGATCCCGACGAGGATCGGGCGCCGCGCACGGAGAAGTACGAGATCTCCGTCGAAGAGGACGCGAAGGTCCTCGACGCGCTGAACCACATCAAGGACCACGTGGACCCGACGCTCTCTCACCGCTGGTCGTGCCGCATGGCGGTGTGCGGCAGCTGCGGCATGAACGTGAACGGCAAGCCGAAGCTCACCTGCAAGGACCCGGTTTCGAACTACGGCGACGTGATCGAAGTCGCGCCGCTCGCGAACTTCCCGGTCGTCAAGGACCTCGTCGTCGAGCTCGAAGGCTTCATGGACAAGTTCAAGGCGGTGAAGCCTTGGATCATGGTTGCCAAGGAGCGCGCGGTCGAAGCGGGCCCCACCAAGCAGTCGCCCGACGAGCTCGCCGACTTCAAGCAGTTCAGCATGTGCATCAACTGCATGCTCTGCTACGCGGCCTGCCCGGTCGTCTCGAACGAGCCGGACTTCCTCGGGCCTGCCGCGATCGCGCTCGGTCATCGCTACAACCAGGACACGCGCGACGAGGGCGCGCGCGAGCGCAACGAGGTGTTCCGCGCCGACGGCGGAGTGTTCTCCTGCTCGTACGCGAACGAGTGCAGCGAGGTCTGCCCGAAGCACGTCGACCCGTCTGCGGCGATCCAGCAGGCGAAGCTCAACAACGTGCTCGACTGGCTGAAGGGATTCGTCGTGCCGCGGGGGGCGAGCCGATGAGCCACGCACGACCCCGCCTCGACGCGATGCGCCCGAAGACGCCGGGCGCGACGCGCACCGCCGATCCGCGCAAGCCGGATCGTTTCCCCTTCGGCGGGAACTACGGCCCATACCTCCTGTTCGGCTCCTGCGGCGCGTTCCTCTTGCTCACGTCCCTGCTCGCGATCGAATTCATGTGGGCGTTGAACGGCGGCCAGGCGAAGTACGACGCCTTCATGCTGCGCATCCGCGGCCCGGCCTATCAGGGCTACTTCCTGGTCGCGCTGGTGGGGCTGATCTGGTTCACGGTGCGCTTCTTCCGGCTGTTCCCGAAGACGCAGCCGTTCCGCTTCGGCCCCTTCAAGCGGCCGCCGGACGCGGTGATGCTGCTCGGTCTGCTCGGCGCGTTCGTGGTCCTGAACCTCGCGGTCGCGCTGATGCTCGGAGGTCTGTTCGGATGAAGACCCTGATGCTCAAGCTCGAGCCGGTGATCTGGCTCCTGTTCGGCGCCGGCATGATGGTGGGCGGCTTCGTGCTGCCCGCGTTCATCGCGACGGTGGGGCTCCAGTGGGTCGGCGGCGGCGACGCCTACGGCTACGACCGCATGTACGCGTTCTTCTCGAATCCGATCGCGAAGCTCGTGGCGGTGGCGGCGATGGCGCTGCCGCTCTGGGGCGGCGCCCATCACCTGCGCCACGTGTGGATCGACTTCGGCGGGCTGAAGAGCGATGCGCTCGTGGGCGGGCTGCTCTACGCGCTCGCGCTCGGCGGCAGCGTGGCGGCGATCGTCGCGGTCGTCACGCTGTAGCGCGATGGCCGGCGAGCTCACGCGGCCTTCGGGCCGACCGCTCGCAGGCCTCCGCATCCTCGATCTCACGCGCGTCGTCGCGGGGCCCTTCGCGACCGCGATCTTCGCGGACCTGGGCGCCGAGGTGATCAAGATCGAGGCGCCGAGGACGGGCGACGACTATCGCTACGGCCCCTCGAAGCCCGGCGAGACCTCGCTCTCGTTCCAGAACGCCAACCGCGGCAAGCGCTCGATCACGCTGGACGTGCGCGTGCCCGAGGGTCGCGAGTTGTTGTTACGGCTCGCCGAGCGCGCAGACGCCCTCGTCGAGAACTTCCGCGCCGGATACCTCGCAAAGTGCGGCCTCGGCCCCGAGGTGCTGCAGGCGCGCAACCCGCGCCTCGTCGTCGCCTCGCTCTCGGGCTTCGGGCAGACGGGGCCGCGCGCGGGCGAGCCGAGCTACGACATCGTCGCGCAGGCCACCGGCGGCCTGCTCGCGATGACGGGCTTTCCGGACGGCCCACCGGTCCGAGCAGGCGGTGCCACCGCGGACTTCGTGGGCGGGCTCTACCTCGCGCTCGGCGTCGCGGTCGCCCTGCTCGAGCGCGAGCGCACGGGCGTCGCGCGCGTGCTCGACCTCTCGAACCAGGACTGCATCTTCGCGATCGCCGACTCCGCCGCGACCATCTACGCCGGCATCGGCGCGAAGATGGAGCGCGTCGGGAATGCGCATCCCTTCACGTCGCCCTACGACTGCTTCGCCACGCGCGACGGCTTCGTCGTGGTCGGCACCGCCAGCAACAAGCTGTTCCGCAAGCTGTGCCAGGGCATCGGGCGGCCGGAGCTGGGCGGCGACGAGCGCTTCAAGAACCACCGCGCGCGCTCCGCCAACCGGCCTCAGCTCACGCAGGTCCTCTCCGAGTGGATGCGCGCGCGCAGCTGCGACGAGGCGCTTGCTGCGCTCGGGCCGCGCGGCGTCGACGTCCCCGTGGCGCGCGTGTCGTCTCCGCACGAGCTGATCGACGACCCGCAGCTCGTCGCGCGCGGCATGGTCGAGCGGCACCCGCACCCGCGCATCGGCGAGGTGGTGTTCCACGGCAACGCGTTGAAGCTCTCGGACTCGCTCCCGCGCGAGCGCGCGCTGGCGCCCGAGCTGGGGGAGGCGAACGCGGAGGTGTTCGGTGAGCTGGGTGTTACGGAAGCGGAGCTGGCGCTGTTGAAGGAGCGCGGGGTGGTCTGAGCTGCGCGCCTACTGAGAGCTGTCGTCCTTCCTGGAGCAGATGGAGAGGCAGCCCGCGAGCTCCCGCGTGCATCACGGCATCACCTCCAGCACGAGCGCGTGTGCGTCGTTGTAGATCGGGCGGAAGCGCCGGTCGCGCAGCAGCGCCTGGGCCATCGGCCGCTCGCTCGCGACCTTCTGCACGAACACGAAGCGCGCGCCGAAGTCGCGCGCGATCACCGCGTACGGGTCGGGCGCCTCGCCGCGGTGGACTGCGAGCATGCCGGCGAACAGCACGGGATCGAAGCGGTAGAGGAAGATCGGGTCGAGCGCCTCGATGTAGGTGCCGTGCGGGCGGAAGTAGTAGAGCGGCGCGAACGGCATCCAGAAGTCGTGGTAGACGACGTCCCCCGGAGTCGCGCGGCGATCCAGGAACGCGATCGCCGCGCGCATGCGCTCCGCGGGCGACTCCGCGTGCGCGGCGCGCTCGCGGAGCGCAGCCGGGTTCGTGAGCCGCGCGCCGCCGGCGACGCAGAACGCGAGCAGCGACGCGAGCGCAATCCCTGCCGGCGCGCGCGCCAGCGCGCGCACTGGGCGCTCGCCCGCGAGCTCGCTCCACGCGCGCGCCGCGGCGAGCAGCGCGAGCGGCGCGAAGAAGAAGGCGAAGCGATTCGCGAGCCCGCACGCGAGCAGGAGAGCGGCTGCGAAGCCGAACAGCGTGAGCGCCTCCACGGAGGGAGGCGAGCGGCGCCAGCGTGCGATCAAGACCGCGCCCGTCGCGAGCGCCGGCACCCACGCGACCCAGAGCTGGAGGAAGCCCGCGAGGGAGATCGGCAGCAGCTCGGCGCCGAAGACGTCCGGCGGCACCTCGGGCCGTTCTCCCGAGACGCTGCGCGCCACTTCGATGGCTTGGTCGAAGGCGATCGACAGGTTGTTGGGGAAGTAGGGATGCGAGAGCGAAGCCGCAGCGATGCCGAGCGCCACGCCGGCGGCAGGCCGCCACGGCACGGGCTGGCCCCGCAGCCGGCACGCGATCGCGTGTGCGACCGGCAGCGCGGGCAGCGCGAGGAACGAGGTGTGCGCGAGCACGTGTGCGGCCGCGGCGAGCGCGAGCGTCTTCCAGCGGCCTTCGAGCAGCAGCACGACCTCGACGAGCAGCAGCGCGAGGCCGAGCAGGTGCGGCCGCAGCTTGAGCAGGTGCAGCCAGATCCACGGGCTGCTGGCCGCGAGCAGCACCACCGCGAGCCAGGCGAAGCGCACGCGCAGCCGCGCCAGAGCGACGCCAAAGGCGAGCAGCGAGAGCGCGTCGAGGAAGATCACGGCGCGCTTCGCACCCGGAATCGAGGCGCGCTCGCCGACGAACGGGATCGCCACGACGTGGAACAGGAAGTCCTTGTCGCTGTAGCGATCGCGCCAAGTGCTGAAGGCGGTCTGGGGGAAGGCGCGGCGCACGCCGTGCTCTCGGAGCTGCTGCGCGGCGCGCGCGTGGAAGTAGCTGTCGCCGTCGAGGAGCCCGCGCGTCCCGAGCTGGTAGTGCGCGAGCGCGCCGAGCAGCAGCGCGAGCGCGGCGGCGAGCGCAGCGCCGTCTCGGGCCCGCGGCCTCACCTCGTCGCTCCCATTCGGCGCATCATGCCACGCGGCCCGCGCGGTCTCGTCCGATTCGCGCGCGCGTCAGCTTGCCTTCGTCAGGCGCGTGAAGCGGTGCGCGACGATCGCGGCCAGCGCGCGCAGCGCGTCGCTCGCGCGGATCTTCTTGCCCTCGCGGTAGCTGCGCGCGCGATAGCGGATCGGCACCTCGGCGAAGCGCGCCCCGGAGCGGTGCAGCTTCGCGGTCAGCTCCGCTTCGATCGCGAAGGTCGTGGACGTGAGCTGGAGCGGGCGCACGAGCGCGCTGCGCACGGCTTTGTAGCCCGTGTACAGGTCCGTGAAGTTCGTGTTGTAGACGACGTTCGCCGCGAGCGTGATCGCCTGGTTGGCGAGCGTCGTCCAGAAGTAGTTCACCGTGTGCTCGGCGCCGAGGAAGCGCGAGCCGTAGACGGCGTCGGCCCAGCCTTCCTCGATGGGCGCGAGCAGGGCGGGGATGTCGCGCGGCACGTACTCGAGGTCGGCGTCCTGGATCACCAGCACGTCGCCCGTCGCGAGCGCGAAGCCGCTGCGCACGGCGCTGCCCTTGCCGCGCGGCCGCTCGTGGCGCGCGCAGCGGACGCGCGGGTCGGCGGCCGCGAGCTTCTCGATCACGCGCGGCGTGCCGTCGCTCGAGCCGTCGTCGACGATCACGATCTCCAGCTCGCGTCCGGCGAGCGCCGTGTCGACCGCAGCGACGACGGCGGCCAGCGTGCGCTCCTCGTTCAGCGCGGGAATCACGATCGAGAGGCGCAGCGGGCGATCGCTCATGGCGGCGGGACGGGTAGCAACGGAACGCGCGGCCGCGCTCGCGCGGCGCGCAGAGTCGCGCTGCGCACGCGTTGCCGGTCGGCCTAATTGCTCTCGGCGCGCTCCGGCAGCGCGAACGCGACGTAGCGATCGCCGCTCGCGCGACCGAGCTTGCCGCCGCCCGCGGCGACCACCACGAACTGGCGGCCGTCCGCCTCGTAGACGGCGGGCGTAGCGAAGCCGGCGGCGGGGAGTGGCGACTCGAACAGCAGCGCGCCCGTGTCCGCGTCGAACGCGCGCAGCCTCGCGTCGGGCGTACCCGCGATGAAGACGAGGCCACCCGCCGTCACCACCGGACCGCCGTAGCTCTCGGCTCCGGTGCCGCGCAGCCCTTGCGCCGCGAGCTCCGGGTACTCGCCGAGGGGCACCTGCCAGGCGATCTCGCCGCGCGCGAGGTCGATGGCCGTCAGCGTGCCCCAAGGTGGCGCGATCGCGGGATGCCCCTCGTGATCCACGAACTTGCGGTAGCCGGCCATCATGAAGCGTGGGAAGAGATCGCCCGTCGGCGCGTCGCTCGCGGGCGCGTCCTCGATCTCGCTCGGGCCGAGCGGCTCGAACAGGTACCAGAGCAGCGCGGCCAGCTCGGTCTCGCTCAGCACGGGCAGCGCCGGCATCGTGCCGCGCCCCTCGCGCACGATGCGCCGCACTTCGAGCGGGCCGAGCCGCTCGGAGACGCCGAGCAGCGCCGGCGCGGTCCCGCCGCCCTCGCGCGCGATGCCGTGGCAGCTCGCGCACAGCGCGAGGTACGCGGCGCGCCCGCCGCTGCCGAGGCCGGCGACGCGCGGCGCGCGCGTCATGCGGATCACCCACGGCACCTCCTGCGAGTTCACGTAGAGGCGCGCCGCCGCCGGATCCCAGGCGAGCCCGCCCCACTCGGCGCCGCCGTCGAAGCCCGGCATCAGGGCGATGCCGGCCTCGCTGGGCGCCGCGAAGGGCTCGCCGCTGGAGAGCGCGCGGAACGCCGCCAGCGCGAAGGCGTGCGCTTCGGGAGTGCGGCGCGTGAGATCCGCCTCGCGCAGCCCCTGGCGTGCGAAGGGCGGCGGCCGCTCGGGCAGCGGCTGCGTGGGCGCGAGCTGCTCGCCCGGGAGCGCGCTCGGCTGCGCGGGCACTTCGCGAATCGGAAACAGCAATGCGCCCGTCTCGCGCTCGAACACGAAGACGTGGCCGCTCTTCGTCGCCTGCGCAACCGCGTCGACGCGCCGGCCGTCGCGCTCGAGCGCGATCAGGTTCGGCGGTGCGGGCAGGTCGCGGTCCCAAACGTCGTGGCGGACGAGCTGGTAGTGCCAGCGACGCTCGCCCGTGGCGGCATCGAGCGCGATCAGCGAGTTCGCGAACAGGTCGTCGCCCTTGCGGTCGCCGCCGTAGAAGTCGTAGGTCGCCGAGCCGGTGGGGACGAAGGCGAGACCGCGCGCCGCGTCGACGCGGATGCCCGCCCACGCGTTCGCGCCGCCAGCACGGCGCCACGCGTCCGGGGGCCAGCTCTCGTGCCCCACTTCGCCCGGCTGCGGGATCGTGTGGAAGGTCCAGCGCAGCGCGCCGCTCTTCGCGTCGAAGGCCCGCACGTGGCCGGGCGATGCGTCGCCGGCTTCGGAGACGCGGCCCCCGACGATCAGGAGGTCGCGAGCCAGCGCGGGCGGCGTCGTCGCGGCGACCCACTGCTCGCGCGGATCGCGGCCGAGTCCCTCGCGCAGGTCGATGCGGCCGCCGTCGCCGAAGCTCGCGATCGGCTCGCCCGTGCGCGCGCGGAGAGCCCAGAGGAAGACGCCGGCGCCGAAGAAGATGCGCTCGTCCTCGCCGTCGCGGAAGTAGGCGAGCCCACGGCTCGGCGAGAGGCCCGGCCGCTCGCGCACTCCGGGCGCGAAGCTCCACAGCTCCTCGCCGGTGGCGGCGTCGAGGGCGAACGCGCGCAGAGAGGGCGACGAGCCGTAGAGCACGCCATCGACGACGAGCGGGTTGCACTGGATCTGCGTCGGCACGCCGGGCTCGAGCCCACCCGTCGCGTACTCCCAGGCGACGCGCAGCTCGCGCACGTTGCTCCGGTCGATTTGCGCGAGCGGCGAGTACTGCCCGTCGTTCAGGTAGCTCCGCCACTCGTGCGCCGCGGGCGCCGCCTTCGCGCGCGCCGCCGCGAAGCGCTCGGGCCCGGCGCTGCGCCACTCCGGCTCTCCGTCACACCCCCCGAGCGCGCACGCCGCGAAGAAGAAGAGGGCGAGCGAGCGGCGCTGCATGCGCGCAGGCTATCGCGCGCGGAGCGCCGCCGGACGCTCCGCGCGCGCGTCGCGCGGTCAGCCGCCGAAGAGCCAGCCGCCGTCGATCGCCACGATCACGCGCGGGAATGCGAGGTCGGGAACGCGGTGGTCGTGACGGAGGTGGCCGAGGAAGCTGTGCGCGTCGCTCCAGCGCCGGCGGCACGGGCGGCAGTCGTAGTGGTCGCGGCGCCGGTGGTCGTTCCGGCGGCCGTCCCAGTAGCCGCGATTCCAATCGCAGTGGCGATCGCCCCGCCAGGCGCTGTGGCCGCCGCGGTAGTAGTCGCGGCCGCGATGGCGATGGTGGTCGCGATCGCAGGAGCGATCGTGGCGATGCACCTCGTAGCGGCGGCGGTGGCCGTCGTCGTCCCAGCGGGCCCCGTGCGCGAACGCGGGCGCCGCGAGTGAGAGCGAGAGAAGCGCGGTGGCGGTCGCCGCGCGGAGTCGCGCAATTCGCATGCGAGGCATCGTGTGCCCTCCTGCGCGATCGGACGGAGGCGCGCGCCGCCGCATTCGAAGCGGGCCGGAGCGTTCGCAGGATGGCGCGGGGCGTCGCGGGCGCGTCCCTCGCAGCGCGGCGTGTGACGCCCCGCACCGGCACGTCGCGGTGCGCTGCTGCACTACGCTGGGACGAGCGCCCGTGAGGTTCCCGTGACCGCCGCACCGCTCGCCGATCGCCGCGAGGCCGTGTTCCCGCCGGGCATTCGGCATCGCACGCCGTTCCCCTTCATGCGCTCGCTGCGCGCCGATCCGCTGGCGGCGGTGGGCCGTGCACTCGCCGAGCACGGCGACGCGGTGGGCATCCAGGGCGGCCCCATCCGGATAGTCGTGCTCGCGCGGCCCGAGTACGCGCGGCACGTGCTGATCCGCAACGCGCGCAACTACGGCAAAGGCCCGCAGATCGCGAAGCTGCGCAAGGTGGCCGGCGACGGCGTTTTCTTCGTGGACGGCGAGGTGTGGCGGCGCCAGCGCAAGATGATCGTGCCCGCGTTCCAGCGCGCGAAGATCGAGGCGATGGTGCCGCACCTGGTCGCGGGCGCGGACGAGCTCGTGCTGCGCTGGACGCGCGAGCACGGCGCAGGCGCCAGCTTCGACGCGAGCCCCGACCTCTCGCGCGTCGCCCTCGACATCGTGTGCCGCGCGATGTTCGGCACCGACGTGCGCGAGCAGGCGGACGTCTTCCATCGCCACGCCGCCTTCGCAGCGACCTACGCGCAATACCTGTTCGAGCACGTCTTCCCGATCCCGCTCTGGATCCCCACCGAGCGCAACCGCCGCATGCGGGAGGCGATCGCGTGGGTGGACGGCTTCGTGCACGGCATGATCGACGCGCACCGGCGGCTCGACCCGCCGCCCGACGACCTGCTCGGGCTCCTGCTCGGCGTTCGCGACGAGGAGACGGGCGCCGCCCTCTCCGACGGCGAGCTGTTCGACGAGCTGATGACGTTCGTGAACGCGGGACACGAGACGACGGCGGTCACCCTGAGCTGGGCGCTCTTCGAGATCGGCCGCGACCCCGCGCTGCGCGCGCGCCTCGAGGCCGAGGTGGACGCGCGGCTAGAAGGCGAGGCGCCCACGCTCGCGCGCCTCGCGCGGCTCGAGCTGCTCGGTCGCACGATCCGCGAGGTGCTGCGCCTGCATCCCCCGGGCTGGGCGCTCCCGCGCGAGGCGCTGGCGGACGACGAGATCGACGGCGTGCTGATTCCGAAGGGTGCGACCGCGATGATCGCCGTCTACCACCTGCACCGGCATCGCGAGTACTGGAGCGATCCGGAGCGCTTCGATCCGGAGCGCTGGCTCGACGGGCGCGGCGAGCCGCGGCACGCCTTCGCCTACCTGCCGTTCGGGCTCGGCGGCCGGCGCTGCGTGGGCGAGGACTTCGCGTTGCTCGAGCTGCGCACGGTGCTCGCGCGGCTGCTCCAGCACTTCCGCATCGAGACGGATGCCGCGCACCCAGTGGTCGCGCGGCCGCAGCTCACGCTGAAGCCCGCTCACGGCGTGAAGCTGCAGCTCGCGCTGCGAATCGCGTCGTGAGCGAGCGCGTCACCCGCGAGCAAGTCGAGTCGCGGCTGCGCGAGCGCCTCGCGCCCCTCGCGCTCGAGGTGATCGACGAGAGCCACCTGCATGCGGGACACGGTGCGCCAGGCGCGCACTATCGCGTGCAGATCGTCTCGGAGCGCTTCGCCGGTTTGTCTCGGCTCGCCGCGCAGCGGCTCGTCTACGAGGCGCTCGCCGACTGGCTCGGCGGCCCGATCCACGCCTGCGCGGTCTCGGCGCGCGCCCCGCGGAACGGCTAGCTGCGCTGCTGGCGCTGGCCGGGCGGCCCGCCGTGCGGGTGACGCTTCTCGCGCAGCTTGAGCGGAACGGCGCTCTCGCGGGCCACGCGCCAGGGACCGTCGACCGAGACGCCCATCTCCCAGCGCTCGCCGTACCAGCGGAAGTAGCTGCCGTCGAGGAACCACACGTCGGGCAGGCCGACCACCACGTAGACGCCGATGTTCGCGTCGTAGACGAGGTCGCGCTCGCGGTGCTTGTGGCGATAGCCGTGCGCCGGCGCGTGCGGCGGCGGACCCGGCTCCTGCACGCCGCCGCGCGGCGGCCGGTCGCCGCGCCCCTCCACGACGACGCAGGCCGGGGCCAGCAGCAGCGCGCCGAACAGCGCAATGGAAAAGCGGATTCGCATGGCCATCCCCCTCGCAGAACGCCTGCTTACCGCACGCGCAGCCACGCCGCCCGCAGCGCCGGTCACAGGCCTCGCGTGCGCGCCGGCCTTCAGTCCGCCGCGCGTCGATCCGAGGCAGGGCGCATGTCGCGACGCCTCCGCCACCTCGCGTGCACGCTGATGCTCGCCGTCCCGCTCGGCGGTTGCTGGGTGATCGACGAGATCGACAAGGGGCAGGAGGTCCTCGACAGGCACAGCGGAAAGAAGGCGGAAGAGAAAGAGGAAGCGAAGCCCGCGACCGCTCCGCAGAACCGCACCCTCGACGCCTACTTCACGGAGCAAGAGCGGCAGGGCAAGACCAAGACCTTCACGCCGGGCCAGGTGAGCGAGGGCATCGTGTCCTGCAAGCTCGGCGGCTCCGTTCAGTTCATGACGCGCGAGAGCTGCGCCGCGCGCGGCGGACACGCGAGCTGAGCGCGCGAGCGGCGCGGAGGGCGCGGGTCGCGACGGCGCCGGCGCGGTGGTCCGCTCAGACGAAACGCGCGAGCCAGTCGGCGAGGTCCAGCGAGAAGCCGGCCGCGTTGCGATGGCCGCCTCCGCCGAGGGACGTGGCGAGGTCGGCGACGTCGAGCTCGCCGATCGAGTAGAGCGACACGTCCACGCGCCGGCCCTCGATGCGGTAGACGGCGCCGCAGGCCGCTCCGAAGCGCGCGCGCGTCGCGAGCTCGTGACCGATCTCGGCGCGCAGCGCGCGCGCGTTCACCGCTTCGACGCGCAGCCCGGGCAGCGAGATCGGATGCGCCTGGGAGAGCGCGCGCTCCACCTCGATGCGCTGAGAGCGCAGGATCGGCGTGCCCTGCTCGACGAGCGCATCGAGCGGCGCCGCCGCCAGCGCGCTCCAGGTCACGAAGTCGCGCGGGTGCGAGGCGATCGCGGCGTTGATCTCGTGCGAGCGCGGCAGCTTCCAGCGCCAGAGGTCCTGGTCCTCGACGTAGGCGAGCAGGTCGGGCAGCGGCTCGTCCGGGTGGAGCGCGCTCCAGGCGAGCGCGCTGCCCGCGCGCGCGAGGTCGAAGCGCACGACGTGGCCGGCCGCGGCGAGCTCGCGCGCGAGGAACGGATCCGCCTCGAACGCGCGCTGGGCGGAGACGTGGTGGTCCAGCACGACGAGCTGCCCCGCCTGCTCGGAGAGCGGGCGATAGGCGTGCGGCGGGGGCGCGATGTCCGCGAACAGCACGTAGTCGCCCGCGAACTCCCTCGCGCGCAGCGGGTCCTCGTGCCCTCGCGCGACGTACACGCCGCGCTCGCCCCACGCGAGCCACGCCGACCACGCGGCGCCGAATCCGTCGGGACAGCCCGCGTGGAAGATGCAGACGTGGCGCATGCCGAGCGAGGGTAGGAGAAGCCGCGCGCATCATCCGCGCAATCGCGCCCCTTGGCCCGCCGCTAGCTTGCCCGCCCGCATGCCCCCCGCCTTCGCCTACAGCGCGCAGCCGCTCGCCCCTGGCTCCGACTGGCTCGCGCTCGTCGCGGGCCTCGCCGCGCGGCCCGGCTTCTGGTGGCTCGACAGCGCGCTCGCTCGCCCTCCGCTCGGCCGCTTCTCCTTCGCCGGCGCCGAGCCCTGGTGCGCGCTGCGCGTGGGCGGCGCAAGCTGGGTGCGCGAGACCCGGCGTACGCCGTGGCAGCTCGCGCCCGCGCACGGCTCCGGCGACGCGCTCGCGGCGCTGCGGGCCGTGCTTCCGGCGGACGCAGCCTGCGCCGACGCGGATGCCACGGCGCTTCCCTTCGTGGGCGGGCTGGTCGCCGCGCTCGGCTACGAGTTCGGCGCGCGCTGGCACGGCGTGCCGGCAGCCCGCGACGACGCACCGCTGCCGTTCGCCGACGCCGTCGCGCTCGGCGTCGACCGGCTGTTTGCCCTCGACCACCGGGAGGCGCGCGCGTGGGCGGTCGCGCTGTGCGCGGGCCGCGACGCGCGGGCGGCCGCGGAAGCGGCCCGCGCCGCAGCGCGCGAGCTCGCGGCGGGCGCGCCTCAGGGCCGCTGGCCTGCGAAGCCGGTCTCCGCGCGGTGCGGCGATCCGGCGCGCCGCGGATTCGACGCGCAGGAGCACGCGAAGGCCGTCGCCCAGATTCGCGAGCGCATCGCCGCGGGCGACCTCTACCAGGCGTGCCTCACCCATCGCCTCGAGGCCGCCGGACCCGGCGACGCGCTCGCCTACTACGCCGCGCTGCGAGCCGGGAATCCGGCGCCGTTCGGCGCGCTGCTCGCGCTGCCGGATGGCGCCGTCGCCTGCAGCTCGCCCGAGCGCTTCCTGCGCTGCGACGCGAGCGGTTGGCTGGAGACGCGCCCGATCAAGGGCACGCGCCGGCGCGGCGCCGACGCCGCGGAGGACCGCGCCGCGGCCGCAGCGCTGCGCACGAGCGAGAAGGACCGCGCCGAGAACCTCATGATCGTGGACCTCGCGCGCAACGATCTCGGCCAGGTGTGCGAGCTCGGCAGCGTGCACGTGCCCGAGCTGTTCGCCGTCGAGTCCTACGCCACCGTGCACCAGCTCGTCTCCACCGTGCGCGGCCGGCTGGCGCCCGGTCGCGACGCGTTCGACGCGGTGCGCGCCGCCTTTCCGCCCGGCTCGATGACGGGCGCGCCGAAGCTCGCGGCGATGCGCCTGCTCGCACGGCTCGAGCGCGCCCAGCGCGGGCTCTACGCGGGCGCGCTCGGCTACTTCGACGCGCGCGGCGGCTGCGACCTCGCCGTCGTGATCCGCACCGCGCTGTTGGCGAACGGCCGCCTCGCCGTCCACACCGGCGGCGGCATCGTGGCAGACAGCGACGCCCGCGCTGAGTGGGACGAGGCCGAAGCCAAAGCCGCCGCGCTGTTTGCCGCCGCCGGCCACACGGCGAGCTGACTTGCGCTGCAAGCTCCGAAAACCGCCCCGAACACTGCTCGATCCCCGCAAGTCCACGACGCATCGCAACGCGGCCAGCGCGGCTCGAAGCCGCGCTGGCCGCGCCCTCCCACCACCGGACCGACGAGCTTCGCACGCCCTGAGCGCCTTGCGGCGGGCCGGGGGCTGCGGAGCCGAAATCAAGCGCAGCGAGGCCCCGCGGCCCGCTCCGCTCGAAGCTCAG
>CAYWRY010000083.1:0-18046 GCA_964460485.1 uncultured Spirochaetales bacterium | reverse complement strand
CGGAGAGCCCCTCACCTGGCTCCGTCTGACGGCTGAGGGAAGTGAATAGGCAGATTGGGCCTTACCCACCCAATCGCCGCCGAAGGCGGGGCCGAACTCGCAGACGGCGTCGTCGGTGAAGAGATCGACGAGGTCGGCCACGCGCTTGCCGTCGAAGCAGTGCGAATAGCGCACGCGCAGCTTGCGTATCGCCTCGGTCTCGAGCAGTTCTTCGAGCGGCGTCATGTGATCTCCTGGGGCGAGGGTGCTAGAGCGCGCCGCTCTCGGCGGCTATGCGGCGGACGGTGCGCGGCCCTCGCAGAAGAGCGCGCCTCCAAACCGCGCGTCTCAGCGCGGCGCGCGCCCGCGCCGCGCGCTCCTGATTCATGCGCTCGGTGTCGGAGAGCGCGCGATGGAACCAGTGCTCGGTCGCGTCGTCCTCTTGGAACGCGGCGCCCTCGAAGGTGATCGCGGCGCGCGGCAGCGACGACGGCTCGGCGTCGCGGAAGGGGTAGATCGAGACGACCTCGTGGTCGTGCGTCTGCGCCATGGGGCCTCCCTCGGGTGTGTCGCGGTGGCGCGCGAGGCGCTCAGCCGGGAATGCCGACCAGCTCGGTCGTGCTGGTGAAGGCGAGCGTGCTGCCGCCGTCGACCCAGCGCTCCATGCCATCGGGGCGAATCTGCTCGCGGAAGCGCGCCCACCCCTCTGCGTTCGGGAACCACAGCTCTGCGTGGCCGGCGAACTCCTCGGCCGCGAGATCGAGCGTCTGCGCGACCACGTAGCGGAAGCCGCCCACGGCTTTCATCGCGCCGGCGACGTTCGCCGCGTGCACGCCGAGCCAATGCGCGAAGAACGCGTCGTGATCGGCGCCGGGCTGCGTCTTCATCAGGAAACTCACCTTGAAGAAGCCCGAGCGCGTGCACGGATAGGGCTCGTTCAGCGTGTTGGGCGCGAGCGGCAGGGAGCCGTCCAGCACCACGAACTCGCGCACCCACCACGGCAGATAGGGCTCCGCCTTCTGCTGGAAGGTGTCCACCGGCTTCGCCCCGTGCGGCTGCGCGGGCTTGCCCAGGTTCTGGTTCCACCACAGCTGCGCGATGCCGTCCCAGGCGGGCGCCGCTTCCGCGCTCGCATCGAAGAGCGTCGCGATGTAGCGGTGCGCGTGCGGCTGGCCGGCGAGCGCGGCGTTCGCCATCGCCTTCACCACGCCGGGCATGTGGTTCGCGAACCAGTTGGCGACCAGCTCGTCGCGCGTCACGCCGGCGCGGCGGCGGATCAGCACGTTCATGCGGTAGCCGGGCGTCGCGTCGACAGCCATGCGGGCTCCTTCCTCGCACCTGCGACGCTAGTTCGGGGCGCGCGCTCGCCGCGACTGTGCGCGCCATTGCAGTCACCCCACCTCGGACGGGCGCCCTGGGCGGCGCATCCTCTTCCCGAGCTGCAGCTGAGAGTCGCGTTCGTGCAGGAGTCGAGGGCCAGGTGATCGAGCCGCTCCAGCAGCTGGCGAATGCGGGAGCAGACGCCGGGCATCTCCGGATCCGACGCGCGCGGGCGGCGGGCGCTCGCGCTCGGGGCGCGGTACGCCTCGACCGCGCACCCCGGAGGAGCCATGGTGCCCGTCATCGACATCGACTCGCACTTCGAGCCCGGCGACGACTGGCTCGCGCCGTACCCGGCGCTCGCGAAGAAGCTGCCGAAGCTGAACCCCGGCCTGCTCGCCGTCGACGCCATTGTCGGCGACCTGCTGCGCGGCGTACCCGCCGAGCAGCGTCCGCCGCTGGCCGAGCTGCTGCCGCCGGGCCTGCTAACGCTGTTCAGCGCGGAGAAGGCCGGCGAGAAGGCACGCCGCGCCGAGTTCGAGGGCAAGAGCCAGTTCCAGACCGCGAACGCGGCAGCGCGCGTGAAGTGGCTCGACGGGCAGGGCATCGCCCAGCAGCACGTGATCTGCCTCTCGGGCATCGCCTACAACCTCTCGTTGACCGGGCGCCCGCTGCGGCAGGAGGTGATCCGCACCTGCAACCGCTGGCTCGCGGAGACGTGTGCGCAGGGCGGCGGGCGCCTCCTGCCCGTCACCGCGCTCGAGTACGGCGAGCTCGACTTCGTCGTCGACGAGCTCACCGCGATGCGCGCGCTCGGCAGCCGCATCTTCCTGATCCCCGCGTATCCGGTGAACGGCGTGCCGCCGAGTCACCCGAGCTGGGACCGCGTGTGGGCCGCCGCACAGGACCTCGCGATGGCGCCGATGCTGCACACGGGCTTCGAGCGCATGAGCTTCGATCCGGGCTGGGCGAACCAGGGCGGCGACGTGACGCTGCTGCGCCAGCTGGGCGGCGCGCATCGGCACGTCGCGCCCATGACGCTGCTCTACGCGCTCACCTACTCCGGCGTCTTCGAGCGCTTCCCGAGGCTGACGCTGCTGCTCGCCGAGGTGGGCACCGGCTGGCTGCCGTTCCTGATGCGCGAGGTGGACGACCGCATCTCGGCGGTTGCGGAGCTGTTCGTCGGGAAGTGGAAGCTGCCGCTGAAGCCGAGCGAGTACGTCGCGCGCAACGTGAAGGCGACGCCCCTCTCAGGCGGCAACGACTCTCCGCTGCTGAAGATCCTCGAAGAGCTGCCGGAGGACATGATCGTGTTCTCGTCGGACTTTCCGCACTTCGAGGGCTTCGCGAATCCGGCAAAGCACTACGCGGACGCCCTCGCCGCACTCACTCCGCAGCGGCGGGAGCGCTTCCTCGGCGGCGCGATCGCGGACGCCTTCCGCAAGATGGGCGATCCGCTGCTCTGAGCGGTCGCGACGCCACCCCGAACCGATCCGGAGGACTCCATGCAAAATCTGCGAGCCACGCGCCGCGAGGCGCTCACCGTGATGGCCGGTGCCGGCGCGCTGGCCGTGGCGGGGGGAGCGGGCGCAGAGGATCAGAGGCCGCCCAGCGGCGCACCGCCCGGGGCGAACGCGCTCGGCGCGCACTTCGGCTTCACCAAGCTGGTCGTCGGCGATCTCGAGAAATGCGCGGCCTTCTATCGCGCGGTGTGCGGCGTCGAGGAGACCGGCCGCGTCGACGCGGAGATCGCCGGCCGCAGGATCTCCGAGGTGCTGTTCGCGCCGACGGCGGCGGGCGGCGCGACGCCCGTCCTGCTCGCGTTCCACGACGCGCCGAAGCCGGCGGCAGGCGAGGTGATTCTCGGCGCGATCACGACCGACATCGACTCCTTCTTCGCGCGCGCGATCGCCGCGGGGGGCACGCTGATCGAAGCGATCCACGAGATGCCGGCGCTGAAAATCAAGGTGGGCTTCGCGGCGGATCCCGAAGGCCATTGGATCGAGGTCGTCCAGCAGCTCGGCTGAGCGGACGCACACGCGGCGAGTCCGTCGCGTGCGGGCTACCAACGCGACGAGCGGCAGCCGCGAGCGGCGCCGCGGCGGGAGTGCGCATGTCTCTGGAAGCGTTTCGCGGCGGCGTCGCCGTCATCACGGGTGCGGGCAGCGGCATCGGCGAGGGACTCGCGCGCACAGCGGCGCGCGCGGGCGCGACCGTCGTGCTCGCGGACGTGGCGCTAGAGCGCGCGGAGGCCGTCGCACGCGAGATCCGCGAGGCAGGCGCCGCCGCGCACGCGCTGCCGGTGGACACCGGCGACGCCGCCTCGATCGAGCGCCTCGCCGCCGACGTGCACGCACGCTTCGGCGACGTGCGGCTACTCGTGAACAACGCGGGCATCGAGACGATGGGCCTCGCCTGGGAGCTGTCGGCGGCGGCCTGGGAGCGCATCGTGCGCATCAACGTGCTCGGGCCGATCCACGGCGTGCGCGCGTTCGCGCCGCGCATGCTCGCGGCGAAGCAGCCCGCCTTCATCGCGAACGTCGCCTCGGTGGGCGCATTCGGGATGATGCCCGTGCAGAACCCCTACGTGATGAGCAAGCACGCGGTGCTCTCGTTCACCGAGGGGCTGCGCATGGAGATGGAGCTGGTGAGGGCGCCGATCTCGGTGTCGGTCGCGACGCCGGGGCCGGTGGCGACGCGCATCTTCCGCGACGCGGCCGTTTCGGGAGAAGGCGCCGCGCACCACCAGCAGCTGATGCAGCAGATGGTGGGCGCGGGGATCAGCGGGTTCGAGGCGGGCGAGCGCATCCTCGCCGGCATCGCGCGCGGCGAGTTCTGGGTGTCGACGCATCCGGAGATGACGGCCGGCATGGCCAAGCAGCGCGCGGATTACCTGGCGGCGCTCGCGACGCCAGCGCTCAACGACGGCACGCGCGCGCTGCTCGCGCCGCGCGGGTAGTCGGTGGGAGGAGGGCTCGTGGCGGGGTGGGAGCGCGCGGTCGACGTGGTCGTCGTCGGGTCGGGCGGCGCTGCGCTCGTGGCGGCGACGCTCGCGCGCGACGGCGGCGCCGACGTGCTCGTGCTCGAGAAGGCCGGGCAGCTGGGCGGCACCACTGCGGTGTCGGGCGGCGGCGTCTGGGTCCCGTGCAACGCGCACATGGCGAAGCTCGGTGTCGCGGACTCGCGCGACGAGGCGATCGCCTACGTCCGCGCGCTGACGAAGGGCAGCGAGCCCGACGCGGCGCTGATCGACGTCTACGTCGACACCGCCGCAGAGATGATCGCCTACCTCGAAGCGCGCACCCCGCTCCGGATGTTCGCGACGGCCGGCTTCACCGACTACTACCTTCCCTATGGCGTGCCCGGCGCCAAGCCGCAGGGCCGCTCGCTCGAGCCCGTTCCGTTCCCGGTGGGCGCGCAGCTCGCCGCCTGGCGCGACAAGCTCGCGAGCCGCATCACGATGGCGACGCTCGGCGCGCACACCACGCTCGAGGAGGACCTCTCCGGCAAGCCCGTGGACCCGCACGAGATCGAGCGGCGCAAGCGCGAGGACGTGCGGCCGAAGGGCGCGGCGCTGGTCGGCGCGCTGTTCAAGGGCTTGCTCGAGCGCGGCATCGCAGTCGAGCTCGGCGCGCGCGTGCGCGAGCTCGTGCTCGCAGACGGCGCGGCCGTCGGCGTCGTCTGCGAGCGCGCCGGCCGGCGGGAGCGCATCGGGGCGCGCCAGGGCGTCGTGCTCGCCTGCGGCGGCTTCGAGCACGCGCCCGACCTCGTGAAGGCGCACATCGGCTACGCGCTGCACCCGCTCTCGCCGCCCAACAACGTCGGCGACGGCCTCCTGCTCGCGCAGCAGGCGGGCGCCGCGCTGGCGAACATGGGGAGCTATTGGGGATCGGGCGTGATGTACGACCCGAGCGTGCTGGGAGAGGATGGCAAGCCCGCCCCGCAGTTCGACGTGGCGCGCGGCATGCCCGGCTCGATCGTGGTCAATCAGGCGGGCCGGCGCTTCGTGAACGAGGCTGTGCCGTACAACGAGTTCCCGCGCGCGTTCGGGGCCTTCGACGCCGCGCAGGTGGACTTCGCGAATCGGGCGCCGGCGTGGCAGGTCTTCGATCACAAGCTGAAGGAGCTGATGCCCATGCTCTCGATGCGGCCCGGCGAGTCTCCGCCCGAATGGGTCGCGAGCGCGCCGACGATCCGCGCGCTCGCGCTGCGCATCGGCGTCGACGCGGACACCCTCGACGCGACCGTCGCGCGCTTCAACGCGCACGCGGCGCGCGGCGAGGATCCGGACTTCCGGCGCCACGAGGTCGGCTTCCAGCGCGTCGCGAAGCCGCGGCCCCTCGACGCGCCGCCCTACTACGCGATCGCGATCTGGCCCGGCGCGC
The DNA here is from genome assembly GCA_964460485.1 of uncultured Spirochaetales bacterium. Lineage (GTDB taxonomy): Bacteria > Myxococcota_A > UBA9160 > UBA9160 > UBA6930 > VGRF01. The sequence goes on along the minus strand of CAYWRY010000083.1, from coordinate 12,362 downwards.
TCGGCACGAACGGCGGGCCGCGCATCGACGCGGACGGCCGCGTCGCGCGCCCGAGCGGCGGCTGCGTCCCCGGCCTCTACGCCGCGGGCAACACCGCCGCGAACGCGTTCGGCTGGGCCTACCCCAGCGGCGGCAGCACGCTCGGCAACGCCATGACCTTCGCCTACCGCGCCGGCCGCCACGTCGCGCGCCAGCCCCGCCGCAACCTCTGAGCCGGCGAAGCGAGAGCGCCTCGATGGCGCTCTCGCTTCGCTCTCCCTCCAAAGACAGGGCATCGCGACCAGGATCCACCCGACGATACCGGCGCGAGGGGCGGGCGGGCCGGGGTGCAGCGCACGGCGCGACTGGAGCACGGCGCGGGCACGCCCCGTCGCCTCGATCCACGGTGTGAGCGCGCAAGCACGCCCATCGGCCCCGCGCTCTCCTCCACCCAACGCCGCACTTCACCGTGTGAGCGCCCGGAGTCGCAGCCCCGGCCCGCCCGCCCCTCGCGCCGCCTCGACGCTCCAGCTCCTCGCGCGCGAGTTCCCGACGCGCGCGATCCCAGTCCTACCCCGCTACTCGGGCAGCTCCGGCGCCCAAGCCACCCCGTTGATGTGCGCCCCACCGTCCACGAACAGCGTATTCCCCGTCACGTACCGGCAGTCCTCCGACGCCAGGAACAACGCCACACCCGCGATGTCCCGCTCGGGGTCTCCCATTCGCCCCATCGGGTTCGCCGCCGCCATCGCCTTCGCGGTCTCCGGGTTCGCCTCGTAGAAGGCCTGATAAGCCGTGGTCGCGGCTGCCGGGCAAATCACGTTGGCGCAGATCCCGTAGCGGGCCCATTCGCGCGCGGCCGTGCGCGAGAGCGCGCGCAGGCCTTCCTTCGCGAAGTTGTACTCGGCGGTGCCGACGTGGGCGTTCACGCCGTTCAGCGAGCAGACGTTCACGATGCGACCCCAGCCGTTCTTGCGCATGTGCGGGAAGGCGGCCTGCATCGCCCAGAACGCGCTCATCAGGCCGACGCGAAAGCCGTGCTCCATCAGCGCGTCGGGCTTCTTTTCCAGGCGGCCGATCTGGCCGCCGCCCCAGGCGTTGTTCACGAGCACGTCGAGGCGGCCGAAGCGGGAGATCGCGAGGTCGACGGCGGCGAGCACCTGCTCCTTCACGCCGACGTCGGTGGCGACGAACTCGGCACGCGCGCCCTGCGCGCGCAGCTCCTCGGCGCAGCGCGCGCCGCTCTGCGCGTCGCGCTCTGCGACGATCAGCGCCGCGCCCTCCGCCGCGTAGCGACGCGCGATACCGCGGCCGATCCCGGCGCCCGCGCCGGTGACGAGCGCCACGCGCTGGTCGAGAGCTCCCATCATCCGTCTCCTCGGTGTCCGATCGAGTGGCCGCCATACCGCGCGATCAGCGCGTCGTCGCGCGCGAAGTCGAAGGTGTATCGCGAGCGCCCCTCGCGCACGAACCATTCGTACGAGTCGCGATACCCGTCCGCGAGCCCGAGCTGGGGGCTCCATGGCAGCTCTCTCAGCGCCTTGTCGATCGAGAAGTACGCGCTTCCGGTGATCGCCTCGCCCCAGTGAACGAGCGGCGGCTGCGCGCGCCGGGCCGCCTCCATCGGAACGTGCAGGATGCGCGGCTCGACGCCGACGGCTCGCGCCATCAGGTGGATCATGCCGGTGACGGTCGCCGCTTCGCGGCCGGTGACGGTGTAGGTCTCGCCCACGGAGCGCGGCGTCTCGATCACCGCCGCCATGCAGCGCGCGACGTCGGCGACGTGGATCAGCTGCACCAGCGCGAGCCCCTCGCCGGGGATCGGAATCGGCCGCTTCTGCTCGAGGCGTGCGAAGAACACCGGGTCGCGCGAGGCGAGCGGAGACATCGGCCCGAGCGTGTGCCCGACCCGCAACGTCGTGAACGGAAAGCCGCTGCGCGCGTGCTCCGCCGCGAGCAGATCCTCGATCTGCACCTTGCCGACGCCGTACGCCTTGCGCGGATCCGCGTCGCTCGGGTCGTGGCGGCGAAACGACTCGAGCACGGGCATCACGAAGCTGCGGCGGTAGACGGCGGTCGAGCTGGTGAAGACGAAGTGGCGCACGCGGCCGCGGAACAGCTCGACCAGCGGCTGCACGTCCCGCGGAACGTACGAGGTGTTGTCGAACACGGCGTCGAAGGCGTCGCGGTGCGGGCCCAGCACGGCTTCGAGCACGCCCGGCTGCTGGCGGTCTCCGTGCAGACGGCGCACGCCCGCAGGCAACGCCGCCTCGTGGCTGTTCATCACGGTCACGTCGTGGCCGCGGCGCGCGAGCTCGAACACGAGATGGAGCCCGATGTAACGGTTGCCGCCGAGGACGAGGGCGCGCATCGCGGACCTCCGGAGGGTGTGGGGGTCGGTGCGTCAGAGGATCTCGTAGATGCGGTACTGGATGTTGAACCCCGGCAGCATGCGCCCGTAGCCGACGGCGACGACTCGGTTGAGCCACCGATACTTCGCGTGCCCCGTCTCGAAGGTGGGCGTGGTGCGCAGGTAGTAGTCGGATCCGTCGCTGTCGCCACGCGTCATCGCGCGCGCCATCGCCTCCGCCGGGCCGTGCATGAGGCCCGTATACTGCACGAGGATGTAGGCGTCGTCGTCCGTGCGCAGCGTCATGCGCACGTCGAGGCGGCCGACGCCGTCGGCGCGCGTGAGTCCCCACTCGCCGCCGGGCGGAGCCGCGATCACGCCGCGCAGGCGCGGGCCCGTGAACGTGCCGCCGAGCACGGGAATGACGGCGCGATTCCCGAACGGCCCGGCGCCGACCGGCTGCGGCGGCCCGAGCTCGCAGGTGATCTCGTAGAGCAGCTCGGCGTCGAGCTTCGTCGGCATCGCGTCCTCCTCGCGCGCGGCTTGGTAGCTCGGCGCGCGGCGAGCGACTGCGCGCGGCGTCGCGATCCCGCGCCGTCCCCGCCGCGCGCGCCTCGATCGCGAGGGCCGGATCGTTACCGTCCGAGCATGCCGCGCAGCACGAAGATCGTCGCGACCCTGGGCCCCGCTTCGAGCGATCCAAACACGGTTCAGCGCATGATCGCTGCAGGCGCCGACGTGATCCGCTTCAATTTCTCCCACGGCGGCGACGAGGCGGACCGGCTCGCACGCACGCACCTGGTGCGCGAGGCCGCGCGGAAGGCTGGGCGCGAGGTCGGCCTGCTGGTCGACCTCCAGGGCCCGAAGATCCGCGTCGGACGCTTTGCGGGTGGCAAGGCACAGCTCGAGGCCGGGGCGCGCTTCATCCTCGATCCCGGCTGCACGCTGGGCAACGCGCAGCGCGCGGGCATCGACTACCAGGATCTGCCGCGGGACGTGCGCGCGGGCGACGTGCTGCTGCTGAATGACGGCATGATCGTCGTGGACGTGGAGCGCGTAATCGGGCAGGAGATCCACACCGTCGTGCGCACGGGCGGCGAGCTCGCCGACAGGAAGGGCATCAACAAGCAGGGCGGGGGGCTCTCGGCGAGCGCCCTCACCGAGAAGGACGCGCGCGACATCGAGATCGCGATGAAGTGCGGAGCGGACTTCGTCGCCGTCTCGTTCGTGAAGAGCCGCGGCGACGTCGAGCTCGCGCGGCGGCTCGCGGCTCGCGCGGGGGCAGCCCAGGGCCGGGAGCCGCTGATCATCGCGAAGATCGAGCGCGCGGAGGCGATCTCGGCGCTCGACCAGATCGTGGCGGCCGCAGACGGGGTGATGGTCGCGCGCGGCGACCTCGCGGTCGAAGTGGGGAACGCGCGCGTGCCGGCGCTCCAGAAGCGCATGATCCGGGCGGCCCGCAAGGCGCAGAAGCTGGCGATCACGGCCACGCAGATGATGGAGTCGATGGTCCTGAGCCCGATGCCGACGCGCGCCGAGGTGAGCGACGTGGCGAACGCGGTGCTGGACGGCACGGACGCCGTGATGCTCTCGGCCGAGACCGCCGTGGGCCGCTACCCGGTGGAGACGATCGAGGCGACCGCCGCGATCGTGGAGGAGGCGGACCGCTCGGAGCAGGTCGAGCTCGACCTCCAGTTCCTGAACCAGACCTTCTCACGCGTGAACCAGTCGATCGCGTACGGCGCCCTCTTCACGGCCTACCACCTGCGCTGCGCGGCGATCTGCACGCTGACCGAGTCGGGGCAGACGTCGCTGTGGATGAGCCGCCACGACGTCGACATCCCGATCTACGCGCTGACCCCCAGCGAGTCGACCCAGCGCCGGCTGGCGCTCTACCGCAACGTCCACCCGGTCTACATCGGCCGCACGAACGACCGCGAGGGCGCGCTGCGGGCGGCCGAGCGCATCCTGGTGGAGAAAGGCGCCGTGCGCCGAGACGACCTGCTCGTACTCACGGTGGGCGAGCCGATGGGCGCCCCCGGCGGCACGAACACGCTGAAGATCGTGCGCGTCGGCGAGCACCTGAGCGCGCGCTGAGCCCGCGCCTCTCGGCGACTGCGCCGCCACGCGCGACCACGCACTTCGCGAGACGGTGGCGGGGCGGATGCTGCCGCCCCGCCGCCCTGGCTCAATTCGCTGCGAGCCGACGGCGCACGGTTGATGGATGCGCCCCAATACTCCCGCGAGACGGCGGCCGGATGAAGCGGAATCCACTCGCTCGGAAGCGCGGATCGAGAAGGTCGCCCCGCGGGCGGAGCGAGGTCGCGCACGCTCGGTGCGGCGAGCACGGCAGGATCGGTTGCGCGTCTCGGGAGCGCGGGGTCCGGATCAGTGAGCGGCGGTGGGCTCGCTGCGCCGCGTCCAGCCGCGGTCCTGCATGCAGTTCTCGCGGATGCGCTTGCCGAACGGTCGGAACAGGGTAGGGCGCACCTCGGGGTAGATGCGGAACTCGATCCCCACCCCGCCGCGCACGTAGCCGTTGGCGTAGTCGGCGACGACGCTGGCGTCGGCCGCGCACTCGTGGAAGTCGCCGTACCAGTCGCGCCGGCTCTTCGCGCTGTTCGTCCAGTGCGAACAGCCGAGCCCTGCGACCAATGCGATGGCGACGAGCGCGCGACCCATGAACCTCCCCAGGCCTCGAGGCGGGGCGGAGCTTTGCCCGCTCATCGGCAGAACGCCACCAGAATCTTCAGTGAGAGGCTTCACTGGGCCGTTTCGGGCGGGCCAGACCCCACTGGGGAGGCGTTTGGTGGCGCGGCCGCGCACAGCCGGTCGATCCCGTAGTCGCGCGGATCCTCGAGCGTGCCCTTGCCCACCATCTCGTCCAGCACTCGCTCCGTGTAGGTGTACGTGTCGCGCGCTGCGTAGGCCTCGCGCCGCGCCTGTACGACCGGGTCGCCCAGCTCCGAACAGTGGCGCTCGATCTCCGGCTTCACGTGCACCCAGCGACCCTTCAGCACGACGTTGGGTAGATAGGACTCGTCCCACTCGGGCGACACGTACGGCCTCAGGTCGAAGGGCTCGCGCATCCGCCAGCCGGCGTCCGTGCGCTGGAGCAGCGGCGGCTCGCCCTCGCACAGGTCGATGTACCAGAGCAGACCCTGATGGTTCGCCTCGAGGTCCGCCGGCGAGATGACGCCGGAGATTACGCCGCCGAGCACGGTCGTCTCGATCGCGATGCCGCGCCGCGCGGCGAACTCGACGGCCTCGCCGTGGGACATGCCGCGCTCGCGCGCGCCCTCGTACCACTCGAGGTAGTAGTGCCCCTCGGAGAAGAAGTGCGAGATCTTGTCGGTGCCGAGCCGCACGCCTGCGATCTCGATCGTCGGGCTCGGGGGAACCGTCCGGCTGAGGTCGTACCAAGCCACCTGCCCGTAGATCCAGTTCTTCCTGTACAGGAGCTCCTCTCGCTCGTCGGCGGGAATCCGGCTCAGCACCGAGGTTCGCTGCGCCCACAGCTCGATCTTCTGGAAGATGAAGAGCGTGAAGCGGTCGTGGATGGCCTCGAGCGCATCGCGGCACGAAGCGTCGCGGCCGCGGTTGCGCGCGTTGATCTCGGCCAGCGCCGCCTCCACTTCGAAGTTGATCTTCGCGTTCAGGGCATCACTCGAGTCGGCGAGCGAGCGGCGCCACGCGTAGTACTGGTCCGTCTCGAGGGCGCGCACGGGCTCGGCGAGAGCGAGGCACGCCAGCGCGACTGCGCTCGCGGTCTGCCTCAGAACCCCCATCCGATCCCTCCCGACACCAGCCACGGCTCGCCGCGTCCGTGGCTGCCGATGCGACGGTAAACACCCAGGGTGAGATTCAGGCTCACCACGGTGAACTCTCCCTCGACGCCGGCGTGCCATTCACGGTCGGGGCGAAACGCGGTCTCCCCCCAGGTGCGCATCACCGATCCACGTACCGAATAGCCCATGTAGCGCCGGGAGAGGAAGTATTTGTTGTCTCCCAGCTCCCCGATCAGATAGGCGGGGCCGAGGTTGAACACCACGCCCCCGGCGCCTGCCTCCACGCCGGCGAGCCAGCCGTCGACCTCGCACTGGATCGTGCAGTCGTAGGCCTTCGACCGCTCCCCGATCAGCACGCCCAGGCCGACCGACGCGAGCATCGGGTAGGAGACGCGCGCCCGGGCGAGCCCGAAGAGCTGATGCTGGCGCTCGGTCTCGCGGCGCAGCTCCTCGTCGATGCGCTCCAGGCGCTGCGGGTCGTCTGCGGGAGGCGCCGCAGCGTCCGGCTGCGCGCGCGCTCCGCTCGCAGCGATCCACGCCAGCACGGCGCATGCGCTCACGCACACGAAAAATCGACGCCGCACGGCCGGCAACGGATCCCTCCCACCCCTCGTCGCGAGGCGTTTATCGCAACGCATCGCCAGGCGGGCAAGCGGATCAAGCGCGCAGTCCGAGTGGTCGAAGTGCGCTCCCATGGAGCGCCGCGACAGCTCTCGCTTCCGCTACCGGCTCCCGACGGAGATCGTGTGCGCGGGCACGCGCCAGCACGGCTTCGTGGTCGACGTGTCGCGCACCGGAGCGTTCGTTCAGACGCCGCGCGCGATCGAGCCGGGCAGCGAGATCGAGCTGTGGTTCGCCGACGACCAGCTCGCTCCGCAGGTGGCGCGCGCGCGCGTGGTGCGGCGGCGCAGCGCGCCGCCGTCCGCGTCCTCGGTGGCGCGCGCAGGCATCGCCGTCGAGTGGATTCACGCGCCGCAGTTTGTGCGCGAGCTGGACGACTGCGGCATCGAGGTGGTGATCGACGCCTCGGCTGACGGCGAAGCCAACGCGCTGCCTCCCGGGAGCCAAGCCCCTGCCGAGAAGGCGGCACCGGCAGAGATGCCGGCGGCCGCCGGTGACGCGGCGAATGCAGCGCCCGCCGAGAAGCCAGCGAGCGGCGCAGCGACGAACGCCGCTCCGCCCGCGCCGATCCCCGCCATCGAGCCCGTCGTTGCAGGCGAGATCGTCCCCGTCGAGCCCGGCTCGGTGCTCGAGCAGACGGTCGAGCTCGGGCCGACCGCCGTGAGTGCCGAGGTCGCCCTGATCGACGAGGGCGATTTGGGCGAGATCGAGCAGCTCGCGCGCAGGCTCGGGGCTCGCACGCTGCGCATGCGCTGGGGAGCGCAGGCCGAGCCGGTCGTCTGGGAGGCGCCTCCGCGCCTGGTCGTAGTCTCGGCGCGCGTCGCGCTGGCAGTTCCGCTCGGCGACGCAGCGCTCTGCAGCGGCGCGCTGGGCGTCGCGGTGTGCGACTCCGAGGCGAGCACGCTGCGCGCGCAGCTGCGACGCCAGGGCTACGAGCTGGTCGTGCACCGCGGCGCGCATCCTGAGACGTTGCGCCTGCTCTTCGCGTCACTGCTCTGGCAGCACCACGAGCGCCGCAAGCAGCGGCGGCGCGCGTTCGGCGCACGCGTGAGCTTCTGGCGCGGGTTCCGCCGCCTGCGCGGCACGCTGCTCGATCTCTCGCCGGGAGGCGCGAGCCTGCTGCTCGCGCGTGCGTTGCCCGAGCGAACGCGACTCACCGTTCGGTTGCCTGCGAAGCACGCGGGCGGTCGCACGCTGGCGTTGCCCTGCGAGGCGGTGCGCGCGGCGCCGAGCGCGCACGGCGCGATCGTCGGCCTGCGCTTTGCGCCGCTGCCCGCGCGCAAGCAGAAGCGCTTGGCGGCGGTGATCCGCGAGCTCGAGGCGAGCGGTCCGCTGCCGGTTCCTCGCTCCCTCGGCGGCGACCGCGCCGAGCAAGGCGAGCGGCGAAGTGGGGCCCGCGTCCGGCTGGCGCAGCAGGCGCTCGCGCTCGATCCGGTCACGCGCGTCGCGCGCGACGTGTTGTTCGGCACCGATCTGTCGATGGGCGGCATGCGCGTCGAGCCGCACCCGCGGCTGACGCGCGGCGCGCAGCTGCTGCTGGCGCTCCAGCCGCCCGGCGGCGGCCCGCCGGTCACGGTGCGCGCCCAGGTCGCGCGCGACGACGGGGAGCGGGGGCTCGTGCTGCGCTTCACGTCGCTCGCGGGCGCGGCGCGAGACGTCGTACAAGCGATGCTCGACACCGCGGCCGAGGTGGAGCGCACCAGCGGGGCGCAGGGCGAGCGCGTCGTGTTGGGCAGCTTGCTCGAGGCGCAGCCGGCCGGTTAGCGCGGGCGCCCGCAGCCTCCGACGGCGGCCGCTCGCCGTAGCCGAGCGCACCCGAAGTGCGGCAGCCTGCGCGCTCCATGGCGAACCGCGACGACTGGAAGCCGATCCTCGACGAGCTGGAGCGACGCCGCGCGATCTCGCGCGCGATGGGCGGAACTGAGCGTGTCGCACGGCTGATGACCGCGCGCGGCAAGCTCGACGCCCGCGCCCGGCTCACGGCGCTCTTCGATCCGGGAAGCTTCGTCGAGTTCGGCGGTCTGGTGGGCGGCACCGAGGCGCCGGGCGACGCGCTCGTCGCGGGCTTCGGTAAGGTGGACGGCCGCACCGTGGTCGCGGCGGCCGAGGATTTCACCGTGCTCGGCGGCTCGATCGGCCACGGCTCCGCAGCGAAGCGCTACCGCGCCGTCGAGCTGGCGCATCAGGAGCGCGTGCCGCTCGTCTTCATGCTCGACGGCGCCGGCCACCGCCTCACGGAGACCGGCGCCTACGGCCGCGCTCCCAACGATCTGCTCGCGCTCGCCGACCTCTCGGGCCGCGTGCCCATGCTGTGCCTCGTGCTCGGCGCCTCGGCGGGACACGGTGCGCTCACCTCGCCGCTCAGCGACTTCACGATCATGAGCGAGGCCGGCGCGATGTTCACCGGTGGCCCGCCGCTCGTGAAGGCCGCGCTCGGTGAGGACGTGACGAAGGAGGAGCTGGGCGGCCCCCGGATCTGCGCCGAGATCGCCGGCACCGTGCACAACGTGGCGAAGACCGACGCTGAGGCGATCGCGCTGGCGCGCCGGATTCTGTCGTATCTGCCGTCGAGCTGTTACGGCGCGGCGCCGCGTCGCGAGGGCCCGGATGCCGGCCCTCGGCTGCTCGACGATCTGCTCGACCTGATCCCGCCCAGCGACCGCAAGCCATACAAGATGCACAAGGTGCTCGAGCGACTCGTCGACCGCGGCAGCCTACTCGAGATGCAGCCCGCCTACGGCGCGTCGCTGATTACCGCGTTCGCCTTCGTCGGCGGCCAGTCGTGCGCAATCGTCGCCAACAACCCCTGGGTGCGATCCGGCTCGGTGGACAGCGCCGCCGCGATCAAGGCCATGGACTTTCTCGAGACCGCCGGCCACTTCAACCTCCCGGTGATCTTCCTCGCTGACAATCCGGGCGTGATGGCGGGAACGAAGGCGGAGCGCGAGGGCATCCTCAAGTGGGCGGGCAAGATGTTCCGCGCCGAGCGGCGCCTGCGCGTGCCGAAGATCCACGTGACTTTTCGCAAGGCGTTCGGGTTCGGCTCCACCACGATGGGCCACAACCCGTTCGACCATCAGACGCTCCAGCTCTCGTTCCCCAACCTCACGATGAGCTCCATGCCCGCCGGCCCCGGGGGCCAGAGCGCGAAGCTCGACGGGGCGACCCAGGCGCGCGTCGAGGCCGAGCAGCGCGCCGGCGCCTGGCGCATGGCGTCGAGCCTCGGCACCGACGACGTGATCGACCCGCGCGAGCTGCGCAACAAGCTGCTGCAAGCGCTCGAGCTGGCGCGCGAGCGAATCCGCAACCCGCGCGTGGAGCGCGACTAGGAGGCCCGAGATGAAGTACCGCCTGATGGGGAACAGCGGTCTGCGCGTCTCGGAGCTGGCGCTCGGCGCGATGACGTTCGGCACGCAAGGCTGGGGCGCGGACAAGGACGAGAGCCGGCGCGTCTATGACGGCTTCCGCGAGGCCGGCGGCAACTTCATCGACACCGCGAACGTCTACAGCGCCGGCACGAGCGAGAGCTTCCTGGGCGAGTTCATTTTGGGCGAGCGCGAGCGCATCGTGCTCGCGACGAAGTACACGGGCCAGACGCGCTCGCGCGACGTCAACGCCGCGGGCAACAGCCGCAAGAACCTGATGGAGTCGCTGCACGCGAGCCTGCGGCGCCTGCGCACCGACTACGTCGACCTCTACTGGGTGCACGCCCGCGACTTCACCACGCCGATCGAGGAGGTGATGCGCGCGCTCGACGACGTCGTGCGGCAGGGCAAGGTGCTCTACGTCGGCGTGTCCGACACGCCCGCCTGGGAGGTGGCGCGCGCCAACACGCTCGCCGAGCTGCGCGGCTGGAGCGCGTTCGTCGGCCTCCAGATCCGCTACTCGCTGCTCGACCGCGCCGTCGAGCGCGAGCTGCTGCCGATGGCGAAGGCGCTCGACCTCACCGTCACGCCCTGGGACACGCTCGGCTCGGGCATCCTCGCGGGCAAGTACAACGCGAACCCGGCCGAGGCGGGCCGCGCGAAGCTGCGCGGCGCCGTGAGCGAGCGCGCGCTTGGCATCGCGGGCGAGGTCATCAAGGTCGCGCAGGAGCTCGGCCGCACGCCGGCTCAGGTCGCGCTGAATTGGGTCCGTCAGGGTCCCGGCGTGATCGTGCCGCTGGTCGGCGCGCGTACCAAGGCGCAGCTCGACGACAACCTCGGCTGCCTCGAGTTCGAGCTGCCCGGCGAGTCGAAGCAGCGCCTCGACGAGGCCAGCAAGATCGAGCTCGGCTTCCCGCACGAGTTCCTCGCGCAGTTCCGGCCCGGCAGCGTCGTGAACCACCGCGAGTGACCGGGTCGGCCCAGCACGGAGACGCCCGGAGAGGGCCGGCGGGCGAGCGCGGCGCGCGAGGCGAGAACGCATCGATCACCGCGAAGATCGTGCGTCGGGCGGAGGCACGCCGGGCGCGACGACCGCGGCCCGAGCTCCCTCAGCCGCCGCCGCACAGCACGTCGTTTGCGTGCATCGTGTCCATGTACTCGCGCCACTCGACGATCTTGCCGCCGCGGGCGCGCAGCACGAAGTGGTACTTGTTGTTGTAGAGCTTGCCGGAGACGTGCCGGCCGTGGCTCTCGGCCTCGATCGCGACGCGATCGCCCTCGGCCGTCATGGCGTGGATCGTGAAGCGCAGGCCTTCCGGGAAGACCGTGAGCACGCCGCGCGCCGCACCGGCGACCTGGTCGACGCTGTAGGTGCCCGAGATGGGTATCGTGCCGGCGGTCCAGCAGGTGCCGTCCGGGGCGTAGGCGGCGACGATCGCGTCCACGTCGGCGCGCGAGATCGCGTCGATGAAACCTCGCGCGAGCGCCTTGTTCGCCTCCTCCGGCGAAGGGCGCTTCGGCTTCGCGCGCGCGGCACCCTTGTGCGCCGCCTTCGCCTTCGCGCGCGCCGGTCGTGTTCGCGTCGCGGGCTTCGGCCCGCGTTTGGCTTCGCGTTTGGCGGTCATCGCTTCTCCTCGCCTCGAGGACTGTCCCCGAAGTCACATCCTGGTATGAACGTCCCCTAGAGGCGGCGCACGGCGGCTTGCGCCGACGCGGCGAGGGCGTCGATCTGCGCCTTGAACGCGCCCACGTCGGCCTGCTTGCCCATCACGTTCTTCAGGTACCGCGCCATCACGCCCTCGACGATCGCGGCGAGGCGCCAGTACTGGAAGGCGCGGAAGTAGTCGACGTTCGCGGTGCTGGCGCCGGTCAGCTCCTCGTAGCGCCGCAGCAGCTGCACCCGCGTCGGGAAGCCGCCCGTCACGGTCGGCGACTGCGCGGCGCCGCGCGCGGTGGGCGAGCTCTCCTCGCCGGGCTCCGCCCAGTTGTTCATCAGGAACCCGACATCGGCCAGCGGGTCGCCGAGCGCGCACAGCTCCCAGTCGAGCACGGCCTGGATGCGCCCATTCTTCGAGAGCATGTTCCCGATGCGGTAGTCGCCGTGGACGATGCCGGTGCGCAGCTGCGCGGGCTTCAGCTTCTCGAGCGCGTCGCCCACCTCCTCCATCGCCGGCAGCTCGCGCGTCTTCGACTTCTCCCACTGGGTGCGCCAGCGGTGGATCTGGCGGTCGAGGTACTGCTCGCGCTTGCCCAGGTCGC
>CAYWRY010000082.1:0-18185 GCA_964460485.1 uncultured Spirochaetales bacterium | reverse complement strand
TCGACAGCGGACGCCGCGATCTCTTCTACGTGCCCGTCGCGATCAGCTACGAGCGGCTCGTGGAAGAGGGCGCGATGGTCCACGAGCTCGAGGGCGGCGCGAAGGAAGCCGAGAGCGTGCGCGGCCTGGTGCGCGCAAGGAAGGTGCTGTCGCGCAACTTCGGCAGCGTCTACCTGAACTTCGGCGAGCCCGTCTCGCTCGCCGCCACGCTCGCGGGCCGCGAGGAGCTGTGGCGGCGCGGCGACGAGTCCGAGGCCGCGCGCCGCGCGATCGTGGAGGCGCTCGGGCGCGAGTTGGTCGAGCGCATCAACTGGTCGATGGTGGCGACCGCCACCAGCGTGGCCGCCGCCGCGCTGCTCGGCGAGCCGCACCGCGGCATGTTCCGCGCCGAGCTCGCGACGCGCATGGCACAGCTGGTCGAGCTGCTGCGGCTCCAGGGCGTGCGCCTCTCGCCCGCCCTCGACGCCGATGCGCCGCAGCGCTTCGCCGAGTCCATCGACTTCCTGATCCGCCTGGGGCTGATCCGCGCGGAGAGCGACACGCGGGGCGAGCTGATCTACTTCGACGAGCCCAATCGGCGCGCGCTCGACGTCTACCGCAACGGCATCTACCACGCGCTCGCCACGCCGAGCTTCATCGCGCGCCGCCTGCTGGCGGGCGCGAGCGAGGAGCGCGCGTTGCGCGAGCACGTGTCGCTCTGGCTCGAGCTGCTCGACGTCGAGTGGTTCGCGCCGCTCGGCGAGCGGCAGGCCGCGCAGATCTCCGCTTGCCTGGCGGCCTTCGAGGGCGCCGGCCTGGTCGAGCGCAGCGGCGAGCGGCTGCGCGCGACCGAGGCGGGCCGCGCCTCGCTCGCCTTCCTGGCGGAGCAGACGCGCAGCGTGCTGGAGGCCTACTACGTCGCCTGCTGCACCGTCGAGAGCCTGGTCGAGCCCGCGACCGCAGCCGCGATCGAGAAGGACAGCGAGACCTACCACCGCCGCGCGCAGCTGCTCGGCGAGGTGCGCCGGCCCGAGGGCTGGAACCCGGTCACGTTCAAGAACGCGCTCGAGCTGATGGCGCGGCGCGGCGTGCTCGCGGCCGTGCCCGACGCCCCGCGCGAGACGCGCTACGCGCGCGGCCCGGCGTTCGCGGAGCTCGCGGGACTGCGCGCTCGTCTGGCAGCGGAGTTGGCCCCTTTGTAAGGTGCCGCCCCTCATGGCGACGGCAGAAGCACTCCCGGATTTCTCGAAGCGTGGCGGCCTAATCACTGCCGTCGCGCAGGATCACGCGAGCGGCGAGGTCCTGATGGTCGCCTACATGAACGAGCAGTCGTTCCGCGAGACGCTCTCGCGCGGAGAGGTCGTCTACTGGAGCACGTCGCGAAACGAGCTCTGGCGCAAGGGCGAGTCGAGCGGCAACACGCAGCGGCTCGTGGCCCTGCGCGTCGACTGCGACGGCGACGCCGTCGTGCTCCAGGTCGAGCAGCGCGGCGGCGCCGCCTGCCACACCGGGAGGCGCAGCTGTTTCTACCGCCTGCGCGAGGGCGACGACTGGCGCGTCACGAGCGAGCCGCTGTTCGACCCCGAGCAGGTCTACAAGAGATGAAGCGCGCGCCGGGCAAGAGCCAGCTCGTGCTCGGCCTGCCGAAGGGCAGCCTGCAGGACACGACGGCGAAGCTCTTTGCGCTGGCCGGCTTCAACCTGCGCATCCCCGAGCGCTCCTACTACCCGGAGATCGACGACCCCGAGCTGTCGTGCGTGCTGATCCGCGCGCAGGAAGTGGCGCGCTACGTGGAGCAGGGCGTGCTCGACGCGGGCATCACCGGCATCGACTGGGTGCTCGAGAACGGCGCGAAGGTGAAGGAGCTCGCCGACCTGCGCGCGCCCTGGCCGAACTACCGCCCGGTGCGCTGGCTGCTCGCGGTGAAGGAGGATTCGCACATCCAGTCCGTGAAGGACCTGGAGGGCGGACGCATCGCGACCGAGACGGTCGCGCTCACGAAGCGGTACCTGAAGCAGCACGGCGTGCGCGCCGAGGTCGAGTTCTCCTACGGCGCGACGGAGGTGAAGCCGCCGCTGCTCGCCGACGCGATCGTCGACGTCTCGGAGACGGGCTCCTCGATCCGCGCCAACCGATTGCGCGTGATCGACACGGTCCTCGAGAGCACGCCGCGCTTCGTCGCCAACAAAGAAGCAGTCCTCGACCCGTGGAAGCGCCGCAAGATGGAGCGGCTGCTGCTCCTGTTGAGCGGCGCGATCGCCGCAGCCGGACGTGTCGGCCTGATGATGAACGTGCCGCGCGTGCACCTGCAGAAGGTGCTGGACGTGCTGCCGGCCCTCGCGACACCGACGGTCTCCACGCTCGCCGACGAGAGCTGGGTGGCGCTGAACACCGTCGTCGAGGAGAAGCTGGTGCGAGAGCTGTTGCCGGAGCTCGTGGATCGCGGGGCGCGCGGGATCGTCGAGTATCCGCTCAGCAAGATCGTCGGGTGAGCGGCGGGGCTTCGGGCGGTTCGAAGGGGCGCCGAGGCGGCGCAGGGGCGGGCGGAGTGGGGGGCGCGACTCCGGGCCCTCGCGGCTTGGCCTGCGGAGTTGGGTGGAGGCGAGCGCGCGGCCCGTGGGCGCGCTTCAGCGCTCACACCTTGGATCGTTGCGGCGAGGGCCGCGGAGGTCGTGCCCCTGTCGGGCCCTGCGCTGCGCCCCCCACCCCGCCCGCCCCTGCGCCGGCGGGCCGCGGTGGAATCTGGGCGGGCGCGCGCGCACTGGGTGGGAAGGGCGAAGCTCGCGCGCCTTCGAGGCGCGCTCGCTTCGTTGCAGGCTCTCGAGCTCGAGCGGAGCTCGAGGAGTGGGCGTGGCGATGAGGCGCGGTCGCGCGCTCGCGGTGCTGGCTGCCCTCGCGCGCTTGCCGATCGATCACGCGCGCAACGCGGTGAAGGGCGTGATCGGGCCGGCGGTGATCGGCGAGCGGCGCGTCGTGCAGGCGGTCGTGACGGGCGAGCGCGGCGTGTTGCTGTCGCTGCGCGGCGATCTGATGGGCTGGGAGCTGCCGGGCGGGAACGTGGCGCCCGGGGAGGCGGACGAGGCGGCGCTCGTGCGGGAGCTGCGCGAGGAGACGGGCCTCGAGGTCGCGATCGACGCGCCCGTCGGCGAGTACGTGCGGCGGGGATTCTTCGCGCATCGCGCGCTCGTGTTTCGCGCACACGCGGTCGGCGGCGCGCTCGCGCCGAGCGCGGAAGCGCCCGCGCTCGCCTGGTTCGCAGCGGATGCGCTGCCGCCGGAGCTGTTCCCCTGGTTCCGCACACCCCTCGCCGATGCGCTGCGCGGCGGATCTCCCGCGGCGCGCGAGGAGCGCCTCGGTGTGGGCGCCATCGCCGCGGGCTTCGCCATCGACCTGCGCGTGCGCCTGCGCGGCGGCGCGAGCGCGTTCGCGCCCGCCGCCCCAAGGCCTCGCTAGCGCCGGTCTACTTCAGCACCAGCTCCTGGATGCGCTCGCTCCCCAGCCCCTCGCGCATCTTCTCGCAGTCGATCGACGCCGCATTGGCAGCGTGCTCCGATCCGAATGCCTGGCTCGTGATGGGCTCGAGCTCGTCCTCTCGTCCGTCGAGCGCCGCCCAGCTCTCGTACGGGATGGACAAGATCAGATCGGCCTCCCTCGGCGAGCGCGCCTGCGCGGCGTGGACCGCATAGGCGACGACGAGACCTGGCTTCTTCTGCGCCTCCAGGAGATCCTGATGAGTCGTCGGCTGCCGACGGCCCCGCATGCTGCGCCCGCGCGCGGGCGGCGGAGCCTGAAACGCGACCGTGCGCCTCGCCGCTCAGGAGCCGAGCAGCGCCCGCGCCTCGTCGAGCTTCGCCACACGCCGGATGCGCGCGCGCCGCGCGAGCGCCTCGCACTCCTCGCGCAGGCGCTTCGATGGACGGTCGCCGATGCCCGTCACGTGGCCGTCGGAGACCCACACGCGCGGCTCGGGCTGGCGGGCGAGCCAGGCGAGCGCCGGCAGGTCGACGACGTTGCCGTTGCCCGGTGGCGCGAGCTGGGCATCCGCGGCGCGCAGCGAGCCGGCGGCCACCACGCGCAGCTCGCCCTCCTCGCCCGTCCCGGAGTAGATCGCGACCACGAGGCCCGCGCGCGTGGCGGCGAGCGTCGCGTCGAGATCGCCTGGCCGCAGGCGCATGCTGCCGCTCACGTCGACCAGCAGCGTGCCGCGCGCCGAGCGCGCGCGCCGCCGGAAGATCGCGCGGTCCACGTACCAGCGCGCCGCGTAGCGCACCACCGCGCCCTCGCGCGCCGCCCGCCAGCCGCGCAGCCCACCGCTCGCCCTGCGCCCGTGCGACAGCGCCGCGCGGGTGATGCGCAGCCGGCCTGGCTGCACGTCCTCCGCCTCGTCCTCGACGTCGGCGCGTCCGCGGCGGACGTCCGGCGAACCCTCCGTCTCGTCCGCGTGGGCCGCGCAGCAGTCGATGACGTACGCGCTGTGCTGCGCCTGGCCGCGCGCGTCGAGCACGCCCTCGCCGCGCAGTGCCCGGGCGAGCTGGCGCGCGAGCGCGCGCGCGCGTCGCTCGGGAGCCACCTCGCCGCCGCTCGCCCGGCGCGCATCCTCCAGCGCCTCGCGGATGCAGCGCATGCGCTGTGCCACGCGCGCTCCCGTGCAGCCGTCGTCGTGCTCGCTCTCCAGCAGCGCGCGCAGGGTCGGCTCGACGCTCGTGCCGATCGCCGCGATCGCCCGCAGCCAGAACGCCAGCGCGTCGCCACGCTGGCGATCGGCGGCGAGCAGCCACGCCACGTACAGCTCGCCCTCGGCGCCCAGCGCGACGGGCACGCCGCTCGCCGCGAGCGCCAGGTTCACGCGCGCGTCCTCGACGGAGGCAAGCACGCGCCGGTCGAAGCGCACGCGCGCGGGCTGCCGTGGCGACCAGCGCACGTGGCCCAGCTCGTGGCGCATCGTCGCGCGCGACCAGGCGTCGAGGGGAACCAGCATGCGCCGCGCCACGAGGTCGACCGCGCCGGTCAAGCGGCCGTCGCCCTCGCGCGAGTCGCGGATGCGGAAGGGCGCGGCATCGCCGGACGGGGCCGCGGGCTCGACCAGCTCGGGGTAGGGGAGGAAGCGCGCGGGGCGCTCGATCGGCGCCATCAGCGCACGCCCGCCAGCGAGAGGGCGTCGAAGATCTGCGAGCCGCGCTCCGCCCCGAACACCACGGTGCAGGCGTCGCGGAGCCCGAGCTCACCGCGCACCGCGTCGAGGGTGAGCCATGCGCGCACCGAGACGCGGCGGTCCTCACCCAGACTGAAGCTGCGCCGCGCCGGCTCGCGCAGCGCGGGCGAGAGGCGCGCGAACGCGTCGGGGTGCGGCTCGCTCACTCCGAGCAGCGCGTCGAAGCGGTCCTGGAGCGCGGCCGGCAGCCCGTCCGGGGCGCAGTTGTCGGTGACGACCACGTGGAAGCCGGGCGCGGGCGTCAGCGTCTCGCCGGTGGGCAGTGTGAGGCGGGCGGTCTCGGGCGACTCGAGCAGCGGATGCAGGAACGCGAGCGCGTCGTCGGAGGCGTGGGAGAGCTCGTTCAGCACGAGCCGCGCGCCCACCTTCAGCGCGCGGATCGCCGGGCCGTCGTGCCACGCGAGCTCGTCGCCGCGCGGCAGGTAGGTGCCGCGCAGCTCGGCTGCGGGTGTCTCCGGAGTGAGCGTCACGGCGTAGACGTCGCGCTGAATGCGCCCCGAGTGGTAGGCGACGAACGTCTTGCCGATGCCGGGCGGCCCGTAGAGATAGATCCGCCCGAGCAGCTCGCAGGCGAGCGCGCGCTCCACCAGCGCCCAGTCCACCTGCGCGCTGCGCTCGTCGCTGCGCCTGCCGCTCGCCTTGCCCTTCTCCTTCTCGGTCATCGCCGCTCTCCTCGTGGGAAGTTCGCGGGCGAGGCTATGCGGCGGTGCGGGCGTCCCGGTTTTGCGCCGATGGAGAGTTCGGCGCGAACGGGGCGCGCAGGATGATCTGACTGCGCCAGTCGAGCGCCCAGTCGAGCGTGGCGACGCGCCCAGGCAGCTCGCCGGAGAGCTCGGCGACGACGAAGCCCTCGAACTCCAGCAAGTCCGCGTGGCGGTGGCGCAGGAGGTGCGACCAGGCGAGGCCCACGGTCGAGTCCATGCCGAAGAAGCCGAGATAGCCGGGTCCGCCCGGCCACAGCTCGCGGCGCCGCAGCAGGTAGGCGGCGGTGGCGCGCACGCCGGGACGGCCGCGGTTCAGCGCGGTGTAGAACGCGCCGGTGCGCTCGTTGAACTCGATGTTGTTACGGTCCTCGAAGCCCGGCGCGAGGTGGCGCGCGGCCGTCTCCTGCAGCACCACCAGCAGCCGCTGCGAGCTCAGCAGCACGTCGCTCCAGGAGCGCTCGATGAAGCGCTCGATCGGCGTGCCGGCCATCGTCACCACCTTGCGGCACTCGAGGCGGGGATCGAGCTCGAGGCGCGTGCCCGACACGATCAGGTCGCTCGGCGCGAAGGAGTCGAGCGACACCTGGAACGCGTCGGGCTGCTTGGCGCGCGGGTAGTTCAGGTGGATTCCGCCGATCGAGTAGCCGAGCGGCTGGAGCGCGGCGGCGACGTTCAGCAGCGCGGTGGAGTCGACGTGCAGGCTGATCTTGAACTCGCGGTCGCTGCGCGGCTTCTGGAAGAACACGAACTGGTGAGCGAACGGCACGGATGGGTCCCCCCGTCGGGCGGGGCGCGGCATGCGTCCCGCGTTCCGGCCAGCCTACCGCCGGCGGAGGTGCGGACGTTCTTTGCGCCAAAGCGTTCTGCGCGCGCGCCGTCGGGGCCGGGCGCGGCGCGCCCCGGCGCTGCGCCTCGGGCTCGCGCGGCGCCCTGGGGGGCGCCCGAAATGCAGCCGCCCACCTGCGACGCCAAGCGCAGGTGGGCGGCCGAGGGTCCGCGGCGCCGGCTTCACTCGGCGCCGCGCACGAAGGCGGCTAGACGCGCGAGTCGCGCAGCCCGCTGGCCTCGAGCTCGCGGCCGAGCTGGGCGACCTTTCGCCGGAACTCGTCGAGCGGCTCGTCGAAGGAGAGGATGATCTCCGTGGTGCGCGGGATCTCGTCGCCGTTGAGCAGCCCCCGGTAGCGGTTCAGGTTCGCGAGGATCGCCTCGGCGACCTTCAGCGCGCGCTTCTCCGTCTTGATCAGCGGCGACTGCAGCGTGTAGACGTTGTTGCGGCCCCAGAGACTCTCGTCGCGCACGATCGCGATCTCCCGGTACACGCCGTTGATCGGGTCGAAGTTGTACTCGACGCGCACCTCTTTGAAGATGTCCGAGTTGCCGGTGTAGAAGCCGCGCTCTTTCTCCACCTTGCCGAGCTGGCGACAGCGCGGGCAGTAGAAGGTGTCGCCATGGTTCAGGAGGAAGACGCCTTTGGCGTAGTCCTCGCAGTCCGTGTTCTCGCAGTAGCCGACGCCGCGCTTCATGCTGGCCATGGGGGGAAGAGGCCTCCGAGTCCGGATGCCGCGGCGTCCCTCTCGCCTCCGCGGTCCCGACGGGCGCCGAAGAATGCGAGCACCATGCCACGCGAGAAGTTGGGGGTACGCCGTGGCGGGTTGAGTTGTTGGGGAGAGCAGTTCGGGGTTGGGTTGCGCTTCTGTTGCCGCCTCGGAGCTGCGCCGTGCGAGCGTGCGCGGAGTAGCTGGGGCCCGAGGTTGGGAAACCGGTCGCTCACTGCCCGCCGCTCGGCTCGCTGCACCGCAGCTTTCGTCACAGCTCGGGGCGGCGTCCGGCCTGCAATCGAGTCGCAGGAGGGCGGCGTCGGGAGAGGGCAACTTGCGCTGCGGACCAGGGGAGAGTCGAATCAGCTGGGCCAGTGAAGCGATCGGTTTTTACTTCGCTGCGCGCGAGAGTGTCAACCGGCATTTGGCCGCGCGCGCGAGATTTCTTCGCGCAGCGCGCGCGCCTCGCGCGCGAGTCGCAGGCCGTAGGCGAGCAGAGTGAGAATCGTCACCCCATAGGCGGCGACCACGGAGCTCACGCGCCCTCCCGCTGCGCCGCCAGCGCGAGCTGCTCGGCCCGCTGCGCGCGCAGCTCGCCGACCTCGAAGCGCCGCACGAGCAGGAATGCGAAGGCGGCGAGGCAGGCCGCAATGCCCAGCAGGAAGGGCGCGAGCATCCCGGGGCCGAACGAGCCGCGGGACACGTTGTCCGGATGGATCGCTCGCCCTCCGGCGAGGTCGATCGCGAAGTAGTTGAGCGGCACCACCGCGAGGCCGGCGATCGCATAGACCGCGCCGAACCGCGCGGCCCGCTCGCTCCCCTCCGCGTAGCCGCGCAACAGCAGATAGGCCACGTAAACGAGGTAGAGCAGCAGCGTGACCGTCGTGCGCGGATCCCAGGACCACCACTTGCCCCACGCGGCCTTCGCCCAGATCACCGCGGTCAGCAGCATCAGCGTGCAGAAGACGACGCCCACCTCGGCCGAGGCCAGCGCGAAGCGGTCCCAGGCCTCCCGCCGCCGCGCGAGGTAGACGGCCCCGCCGAGCGCCGTGAGGCCGAAGCCGAGATAGGCCGCGAACGCGAGCGGCGGGTGCACGAACACGATCCGCGCGATTTCGCCCTGGCGCGCGTCGACTGGGGCGATCCACACCGCCCAGATCCACGCCAGACCGAGCGCGGCGAGCGCGACGGCGGTTCCCCGTTTCCAGGCTCTCACGACGACCGCGCTCCGCGCTCACTCATCCAGCACGTACTCGAAGCAGAGGAAGGAGACGATCGCGTACACCGCGTCCGCGACGATCAGCAGCTGAACGGACGGCCACGGTAGCGACCCGGTGGTCAGCAGCGCGCTGGTGGCGCGCACCGCGCCCAGCAGCACGGGCACGAGCAGCGGCAGCAGCAGCAGCGGCAGCATCACTTCTCGGTAACGCGTGCGGACGCTGATCGCCGAGAGCAGCGTGCCCGCGCAGGCGATCCCGAGGCCCCCGAGCGCGGCGACCGCGGCGAGCTGCGGCGCGACGGGCCAGAGGTCGAGGCCGAAGGCGAGCGCAAAGGCGAGGGCGGTGAGCGCCTGCACCGCCGCCAGCACGAGGAAGCTGGCGGCCGCCTTGCCCGCGAACAGGAAGCCCCGGTCGACGGGCGCGAGCGCGAGCGCGCTCAGCGCGTCGTTCTCGAGCTCCGCAGCGAAGGCGCGGTTCAAGCCGAGCACGCCCGCGAACACGTAGGCCACCCACAGCAGGCCCGGCACGTAGCCGTTCTGGCTGGCGTCGAGGGAGGGCGGCGCGGCGAAGTAAAGCACCATCACGACGAGCAGCGAGAACACCAGCATCGCCGCGAAGCGGTCGCGACTGCGCCACTCGACGGCGAGGTCCTTCCACAGGACCGCGAGCAGCGCGTTCACGGCGCGGCCTCGAGGGCGGCCACGGCGTCGCGGTACGCGCGCTCGAGCGCGGCGGCGTCCGCCAGCGCACCTGGCGCGAGCGCCTGCGCCCGGCCGCGCACCAGCACGATCGCGCGCGTCGCGAGCTGCACGGCGCGCGGCAGCTCGTGGGTGACGAGCACGGCGGCGCGCGCGCTCCCGCGCTGCGCCGCCAGGCGTTCGGCGAGGCGCTCGGCTGCCCGCGGGTCGAGGCCCGTGAAGGGCTCGTCGAGCAGGAGCAGCGCCGGTTCGTGCACGAGCGCCCGGGCGATCGCGACGCGCTGCGCCCAGCCGCGCGAGAGCTCCCCCGCCGGGCGGTCGGCGACTGGCGTGAGCTCGTGGGCGGCGACGAGCGCCGCGGCCCGCGCAGCGGGCTCTGGAACGCCGTACAGGCGCGCGGCGAGCGCTAGGTTCTCGCGCGCGGTCAGCTGCGCATAGAGGAACGTCGCGTGCGCGACGAGCCCGACTGCCGCGCGCCGGGCGGTGCGCGAGGTCGTATCCCTTGGGCTCTGGCTGGGCTGGAAGCCGGCGGGAGCCGCGACCTCGACGCTGCCGGCGCTCGGCCGCGCGAGGCCGGCGAGCAGGCGCAGCAGGGTCGACTTGCCGGCGCCGTTTGGGCCGAGCAGGGCGATCGTCTCGCCGGCCGCGAGCGCGAGGTCGAGGGGCTGGAGCGCGACGAGCGGGCCGAAGCGCTTCGCGAGCCCGGCCGCGCGCACCACCGCGCCGCTCATGCCGCCGGGGCTCCCAGCGGCGCCCCGCAGCTCGGGCAGAAGCGGTGCTCGGGCGCAGTCGCGGCGCCGCACTGGCCGCAGGCGCGCACCAGGTCCGCCGGCGCGGGCGTTGCGGGGGGCGCGTGCGACGCGCCCGCCATCTCGCCCGACACGGCCCTCGCCGCCGCGGAGGCCTCCGCGCGGATCAGCGCCGCCGCTCTCAGGCGCAGGCTCTCGCGCAGCCGCGCGTGGTCGTCGGCGGAGACCTTCCCGGTCTCGAAGTCGTGGTCGAGGTCGCGGATCGCCTGGTAGATCGCCTCGCGCTCGGCTTGCCTGGGCTCGCCCGCGTCGGCGGAGGCCGTCGAGCCGGCGCGCGCGCGGAAGGGCAGCGCCACCCACGCCAGCAGCGCGAGGCCGCCCAGGGCCGCGAGCCCGCGAGCCAGCGCAGGGCTCGCGCCGCCGCGCGGCGGCAGCGGGTCGAGCGCCACGTTCACCTCTTCGCCCGCCTCCACGTCGAAGGCCTCCAGGCCGAGGTAGTTGAGGTCTTCGGTGCGCACGGGCTTGGTGCGGTGGAGGCGCGGCGAGGCGGGCAGCAGCCGGCCGGTGTCCGCTACGAAGATCCGCAGCAGCGCGACGGGCGCGCCGAAGCTGCGCGCCAGCCGCGCGCCCGCCGGTGAGACCGGCACGCGGTAGGCGATCTGGACGGGCACCTCGCCGGGGGAGAGCGAGCCCGTCACCGCGACGGCGCCGTCTGGACCCGGAGCGAACGCGAGCCCGGGCGCCTCGCTCCCGAAGCGCACGTCGCTCGCGCCCGGCGGGATCGGCACGCGAAGGAGCGGCGTCGCGGGCGTGCCGAGCAGCAGCCCGTCGCCGCTCGCGGCGACGAGGTGCGTCTCGCTCACGCTGATCGCCGCGTCGTCCGCGTGCAGCACGATCTGCACCTCGCGCACGGAGATCGCGCTCGGGTCGACGCGGGCCGGCGGGGCGAGCAGCGAGAACGTGAGCGGGAGCTTTGGGTGCGCGGCCGTGAAGCGCGTCACCGTGCGGCCACCGTCTTCGACGCGGCCCGCGTTCGCGAGGCCCGGTGCGTCGAATGCGCCGGCGCTCTCGGGCACGAGCACGCTGAACGTCTCGACGCCGACGGCTGGGGTGAACTCGAAGCGGAAGCGCTGGCCTTGCTCGGTCGCCTCCTCGCTCGCGACCCGATAGCTCCAGGTGAGCTCCTGCCCGCCCGGATAGAAGGGGCCGAAATAGCGCTGGGCGGCGCCGGCGCGCACGAGGCCCTCCGGGATTACACCGAGCGGCATCTGGAAGTCGCTGGCGCCGGCCGGCAGCGTGGCGGCGAGCCCGGGCGCCCTGCGCCGCCGCTCTCTCGGTGGCACGTAGGCGATCTCGTCGCCCGGCAGCTCGAGCTCGAAGGTCTCCTCGATGCGCAGGCCCTGCGCTTCGCGGAACAGGCGCAGCGTCTGCGTGCGCAGCCGCACGCCGCTGGTGTCGCTGGTCAGGTCGGCGACGCGGATGTCCGCGGTCGCGCGCCTCTGTCCGGGCGCGAAGGCCACGCGTCCGCCCGGCACCGGGATGTCGCGATGCCGGGCGCCGATCAGGTACGCGACGTTCGCCATGCTCGACACTCCGTCGAAGGTGAACGCGCCGTTCGCGTCGCTGCGCACGCGCCGCAGGCCCGGCGTCCCGTCGGCGGAGAGCGCGTAGAGCACGACCTCCACGCCGGGCACCGGCCGGTCCTGCGCGCCCTGCAGCACGCGTCCCTCGATGCGCGCGTCGCCGGCGGGGACGTCCGGTGGCGCCTGCTCGCGCGCGGCGGGCGCCGCCTCCTGCGCGCGCACGGCGAGCGCGGTCGCGAAGCCGGACAGCGCGGCGACGAGCAGGACGGGAGGGGCGAGCTTCACGCCGCCGCCCGCTGCGGGTGCGGCCACATCACGAGCGCCGTGCCGATCACGAAGGTCACGCCGCCGAGCCAGATCCAGCTCACCAGCGGGTTCACGAACACCTTCAGCGTGGCGGTCCCGTTCGGCTCGATCGCCGTGAGGATCACGTAGAGGTCCTCGCCGAAGGTCGAGTAGATCGCCGGGATCGAGCTCGGCTGCTGCTCGAGCCAATACATGCGCTTCTCGGGCGTGAGCGTGGCGAGCGGCTCGCCGTCCTTCGAGACGCGGATGCGCGCCTCGGCGCCGCCGTAGTGTTGCTCGGGCAGCGCGTGTGCGGTCACGTACTCGAGCTCGTAGCCGCGGATCCGGATCGAGTGCCCGATCGGGACGTTCTCGAGCTTCTCCACGTCGAGCGCCTGCCCGGCGAATCCGACGAAGAAGAACACGACGCCGAGGTGCACGACGTAGCCGCCGTAGCGCTGCTGGTTCGTGCGGAACAGCCTCGCGAGCGCGGCCGGCGCGGAGACGCCGCCGCGCATCTTCGCGCGCACCGCGCGCCGGAACTCCTCGCCGATCGTGGTGGTGACGAGCGCAGCGATGCCCCAGTTGAGCGCCGCGAGCCACTCCCCGAATCCCACGATCGCGAGCAGCGCCGCGAAGGTCGCGAGGCCCGCGCCGATCGGCGCCGCGAGCTGGCGGCGCAGGTTCGCCGGCGTCGCGCGGCGCCAGGCGAGCAGCGGCCCGATGCCGGTGAGCAGCAGCAGGGGCAGCGCGATCCACACCAGGTAGCCGTCGAACCACTGCGGCCCGAACAGCACCTCGCGGCCCTGCACCCAGGTGGAGAACTTCGGGTAGAGCGTCCCGAAGAAGACGACGGCGAGGATTGCCATGAACAGCCAGTTGTTGATGACGAAGCTCGCTTCGCGCGAGACCACCGACTCGAGTCGATTGGGCGAGCGCAGCGCGCCGACCCGCCAGACCAGCGCCGCGGTGAAGGCCGCGAGCACGAGCCCCACGTAACAGGCGAACAGCACGCCGAAGATCTCGGTCTGGGCGAAGGCGTGCACGGAACGCACCAGGCCCGCGCGCGTGATCATCGTGCCGAACAGGCAGAGGCCGTAGGTGAGCCCGATCAGCACGAAGTTCCAGATCTTCAGCATGTCGCGCTTCTCCTGCACCATCACCGAGTGCAGGTAGGCGGTGGCTGCGAGCCACGGCATGAACGACGCGTTCTCGACCGGATCCCAGGCCCAGTAGCCGCCCCAGCCGAGCACCTCGTAGGCCCAGCGACCGCCGAGCAGGATGCCGATCGAGAGGAAGCCCCAGGCGAGCAGCGTCCAGCGCCGCGTGACGCGCATCCAGGTGGTGCCGAGCTGGCCCGAGAAGAGCGCGGCGAGGGCGAAGGCGAACGGCACCGAGAAGCCCGTCATGCCGGTGTAGAGGACAAGCGGGTGGATCATCATCACCGGGTGCTGGAGCAGCGGGTTCATGCCGTTGCCGTCCGACATCACGTGCTGCGGCGGCAGCTTCTCGAACGGGTTCGACACGAAGTTCAGCAGGCTCAGGAAGAACGCCGCGTCGACCGCGAGCACCATGCACACCCAGGGCACGAGCGCGCGCTCGCGACGCTGCACGGTGATCGCGGCCGCCGCGAACGCGACCGTCATCCAGGTCCAGAGCAGCAGCGAGCCCGCCTGCGCGCCCCACACCGCGGCGATGCGGTAGGGCGTGGCCATGGTGCGCGCCGCGTTCTGCGCCACGTAGGCGAGCTGGAAGTCGAGCGTCGCGAAGGCGTGGAAGAGCGAGAGCAGGGCGACCGTTGTGAGCGCGAACAGCGCGTAGACCGCGCGGCAGGCGACCTCCGTCCACGCATCCGATCTCGTCGCAGCGCCGATGCCGCCCGCGAGCGCGGCGGCGGCCGCCGCCACCAGCGCGAGCTGCGCCGCAAAGAAGCCGAGGTCGCTGATCACGCTTCGTTCGCTCCGCGGGTTGAGTGGGATCGGGCGCGGAGCTTCGCGCGTCGCCCGCAGCGCCGCAGCGCGCGGCGGCCGCCGGCGCGATCAAATCCTCGCGGGCCCGCCGCCCTCGGACTTCGCCTCGAACTTGGAAGGGCACTTCGCCAGCAGGTTCGTCGCGCGAAACGTGCCGCTCGGCTCGAGCCGGCCTTCTACCACCACCTCGGCGCCGTCCTTGAACAGATCGGGCGTCTCGAGGCTCGCGTACTCCACGCGCAGCGCGCCCTCCGGCGAGCCGCCCGCGTGGGGCGCCTGCTCCTGCACCGCAAAGGTCACGCGCTTCGCCGCGACGTCGCGCTCGATCGTGCCGAGCGCCACGAAGCCGTGCACGCGCACCGGCTCGCCGACCGCGCCGCTCGCGCGGAACTCGCCCAGCGTCTGAAAGTAGGTGAAGGCCGCGTCGCCGCTCCGGGATGCGCCGAGCCAGGCCACGAGGCCCGCGATCGCGAGCGCGCCGAGCGCGATCTGGAGGCCCTTCGACATGGCGGCGCAACCTAGGAGTTGGGTCCGGGCGAGTCAAAGCGAAGACGTGGGCGGGGTCACCGAGTGCGGGTCGCGCGGGAGCGCCGCCGCGCGTGCGATCGCCGCGAGTGGCGTCACCCTCGCGGCATGAGCCGAGCCCCCGCGCATCTCGCCGACCTCTCGGCCTTCCTCGCGATGGAGGTGATGGAGCGCGCGATGGCGATGGAGCGCGCGGGCGCGCGCGTCGTCCATCTCGAGATCGGCGAGCCCGACTTCGCGCCGCCGCCCGCGGCGATCGAGGCGGCCCGCGCGGGCCTCGCGGCTGGGCGCACGCGCTACACGGCGAGCGTCGGGCTGCCGGAGCTACGCGAGGCGATCGCAGCGGACAAAACGGCGCGCACCGGCGTCGCCGTCGACCCGGAGCGCGTGGTTGTGACGAGCGGCACCTCGCCCGCGCTGCTGATGGTGTTCGCGGCGCTGTGCGAGCGCGGCAGCGAGCTGATCGTCCCCGCGCCGCACTACGCCTGCTACCCGAACTTCGCGCGCTTCGTGGGCGCCGAGCCCATCGCGGTGCCGTGCGATCCCGCGGCCGGCTGGGCCATCGACCCCGACGCTGTGAAGCGCGCGCTCTCGCCGCGCACGCGGGGGATCGTGGTGGGCACGCCGGCGAATCCCACCGGCGCCGTCCAGCCGCGCGCGGTGCTGGCCGCGCTCGCGAAGCTCGGCGTGCCGCTCGTCAGCGACGAGATCTACGACGGCCTGGTCTACGACGGCGCGCACGCGACGAGCGCGCTCGAAGTGGACGCCGGCGGGGCGTACGTGCTCGACGGCTTCTCGAAGCGCTACGCGATGACCGGCTTCCGGCTCGGCTACGCGATCGCGCCCACGGAAGCGATTCGCACGCTCCAGACGCTCCAGCAGAACCTGTTCATCTCGGCGAGCGAGTTCGCGCAGCTCGCCGGCGTCGCCGCGCTGCGCGAGGGCGCCGCGACCGTGGCAGCTGCGCGCGCGGCCTACGCGCGGCGCCGCGGGAAGCTCGTCGCCGGCCTGCGCGAGCTCGGCTTCCGCGTCGCGCGCGAGCCCGAGGGCGCCTTCTACGTGTTCGCCGACGCGCGCGCCTTCGGCAGCGACTCGGTCGCGCTCGCGGGCGCGCTGCTCGAGCGCGCCCACGTCGCGTGCACGCCGGGCGTCGACTTCGGCGCTGCGGGCGAGGGCTTCCTGCGCTTCTGCTACGCGGCGAGCGAGCAGGCGATCGAGGAGGGGCTCGCGCGCATGAAGCCGGTGCTGGAGGCGCTGCGCGCGCGAGCCTGAGCCGATCGGGTCCGAACCCGATGTCTGCTCGCCTCGCCGGCGCGCCCCCGATCGGGTTCGCGTTCCGCGCTCTGACGTACCGTGCCCGGCATGGACCGCCCCGCACCCGCAGCCGGCTCGCCGTCCGGGGTGTGGGACAGCCCCGAGTTCCGCTGGCTCTACGCGGGGAACGTCGCCTTCTTCCTGGCGATGGGCGCCCAGGGTCTCGTGCGGCAGGCGCTCGCGCACGACCTGACCGACAGCAAGCTCGGCCTCGGCCTGCTCGGCACGCTCTCGGCGCTGCCGATGGCGCTCCTCAGCCCCCTCGGCGGTGGGCTCGCGGATCGCTCGGACCGCAGGCGCGTGATCCTCGCTGGCCAGCTCGCCGTGGGCCTCGCCGAGCTCGCGGTGCTCGCGCTGCTGCTCTTCGGCGCGCTGCGCTTCTCGCACCTGCTCGCGTTCTCCTGTGTGATGGGCGGCGTGTTCCCGTTCGTGATGCCGGCGCGCCAGGCGATCGTCGCGAACCTGGTGGGCCGCGACCGTCTCCCCCACGCCATGGCGCTCACCATCGCCGGCATCAACACCGCGCGCGTCGCGGGCCCGCTGCTCGGCGGCGTGCTGGCCGACTCGCTGGGGCGGAGCTGGGCCTACGCGACCGGCACCTCGCTCTACTTCGTGGCGTTCGCCTGCACGTTCCGCATCCGCGCCTCGCGCCCGGCGGCACCGGTCACCTCCACGATGAGCGAGTCGGTGGTCGAGGGCGCGCGCTACCTCGCGGGTCAGCCGCTCGTGCTCACCCTGATCGCGTTCGGCCTCGTCCCGCTGCTGCTCGCGATGCCGGTGCAGAGCTTCTTCGTCGCCTTCGCCGAGGAGATCTGGCAGCGGGGGGAGGTGGGCCTCTCGATCCTCAGCGCAGCGCTCGGCGTCGGCGGCATCCTCGGCTCCGGCCTCGTCGTGTGGTTGCGCGACGCCCACGGCGGCGCGCGCCGCCAGATGTTCGCGATGGCGGTGTTCGCCGCCGCGCTCGCCGGCTTCGCGCTCGCGCCCGGCTTCTGGCTCGGGGCAGCGCTGCTGCTGCTCGCGATGGCTGCCGCGAGTGTGTTCCAAACCCTCAACAACACCGCGATCCACATGCTGATCCCGGATCGCATGCGCGGCCGCGTTTCGAGCTTCCTGCTCATGTCGATGTCGCTGCCGATGCTGGGGGGCGCGCCGCTCGGCATCGCCGCCGATCACTTCGGCCTGCGCGCCACCTTCGCGGGCGCCGCCGCGCTCTCGGCGGCGATCGCCGCAGCCTTCTACCTCGGCTCGCCGCGCCTGCGCCACCTCGACGCGAGCGTGCGCGAGGCGATGCTGGGTGAGACGTAGGGCGCTCGGGCTACGCCCGCCGCCCCGCCCAGGCCGCGAAGAACAGCGCGACCGCCGTGAGCGCCACCATGCCGCCGGGCGCGACGTCGAGCTGCCACGACAGCGCGAGACCGCCGAGCGCGCACGCGACGGCGAGTCCGGTGCTGAGCGCGAGCTGCGCGCGGTAGCCGCGCGCGAACAGCGCGGCGGTGGCGGCGGGCACGACGAGCAGCGCCTCGATCAGCAGCACGCCCACGAGGCGCACGCCGATCACGATGGTGGCGGCGAGCAGCGCCAGCAGCGCGACGTCGAGCCGCTGCACGCGCTGTCCGTAGGCGCGCGCGATCTCCTCGTCGAAGGCGAGGAAGAGCTGCGGGCGCAAGAGCGCCAGCAGCGCAGCGACCACGAGTGCGCCGCCGCCGGCGAGCGCCAGCAGCTCGCCGCGGGTCACCGCGAGCACGTTGCCGAACAGGTACCCGAACAGCTCCTGCTGCGCGCCGTGGCCGAGGCTCGCCAGCACGACGCCGAGCGCCATCGCGCCGGAGAAGAAGACGCCGATCACGGTGTCGCGGCCGAGGCCGCTGCGCTGGCTGGTGAAGGCGATCCCGAGCGCGACCGCCAGTGCGAAGCCGCCGCCGGTGAGCAGCGGCGAGACGCCGAGCAGGAGTCCCAGCGCGACGCCGCCGAGGGCGCTGTGGGAGATGCCGACGCCGATGAAGGCGAGGCGGCGCAGCACCACGAAGAAGCCGAGCACGCCGCACACCGCGCCGACGGCCACCGCCGCGGCGAGCGCGCGTTGCATGAAGGCGTATTCGAGCACGCGCGCGGCTCCGCCTAAGTCCGCGACCGCGCGGCGTCGCGTGGGGGCGGCGCGCCCTGGGCGAGGGCGACCAGCGCAGCCGCGGCGGCTTCCTTCTGGTCCTTGCCCCACGGCGCGCCGGCCGCCTCGCCGAGGGCGGCGAGCGCGTCGTCCAGCACGCCGCGCCCGCAGGCCAGCGCCTTCGCCGCCGCCTCGATCGCGGACTTGTCCGGCAGCGTGACGAGCGCGAGCCCGCAGGCGCGCGTCGCGGCGACGAGCGCGTCGCGGAACAGCTCGCCCTCGGCTTTGTGCATGCGGAAGTGCA
>CAYWRY010000081.1:0-18381 GCA_964460485.1 uncultured Spirochaetales bacterium | reverse complement strand
CTATTATGGCCACCGGGGAATGGAAACGCGAGATTTCTTCTCAGCCTCTCAGCCGTGCAGCGTGAGAGCCGCGTTCGAGATGACGGCGGTGCCGCGCTCCTTGCTCGTCGACGCGACGAGCAGCTTGCTGGGCTCCCGCCAGATCGACGTGACCATCGTCTCGCCCGGGAAGAAGACGCCCGCGAAGCGCGCCTGGTAGCGCGCCACTCTCGCGACGTCTCCGCCGAGCGCGCGGTCCACCGCCGCCTTGCACACGATGCCGAACGAGCAGAGCCCGTGCAGGATTGGCACGTCGAAGCCGCCCATTTTCGCGAAGCCCGGGTCGGCGTGGAGCGGGTTCTTGTCGCCGGACAGCCGGTACAGCAGCGCCTGCTGCGGGAGCGTCTTCGACTCCACGACGAGATCCGGCGCACGCTGGGGCGCCTCGTTGCCGACTTTCGGGCCCGAGTCGCCGCCGAAGCCGCCCTCGCCGCGCAGGAACAGCGAGAAGCGGTTCGTGAAGAGCGGCGCGCCGCCCTTCTCGCTCGTCTTCACCTCGAACACCGCGAGCGCGGCCTTCCCCTTGTCGTACAGGCCGGCGATGCGCGACTCGCTGACGAGCTTCGCGCTGGTCGGCAGCGGCCGGTGCAGCTCGATGTCCTGCTCGCCGTGCAGCAGCATGGCCGGGTTGAACTTCAGGCCCGGCGTGTTGAAGAGGGAGCCGCCCATGGCGCCGAACACCGGGATCACGCCGAAGCTCGGCAGCACCTTCAGGTTCTTCTCGTAGGTGTACTCGAGCTCGTTCGGGTCGGTCTGCGGGACGCCGGCGCCGATGCCGAGGTGATAGAGGATCACGTCGTCGGCTTCGTAGCTCGTCTCGGTGGCTGGGAACTTCGCGGCGAGCGCTTCCTGCGGATTGATGGGCACGGTGGAGGCTCCTGAGGTTCGGGTGCGAGCGAAATGGCCCTTCGGAGTCTGACCCGAAAGGGCCACTCCGCTACTTGAAGAGCTTCGCGGTGACGCGCAGCTCGTCGCCGACGCCGTATGGCACGGTGAAGTGCGTGGTGTCGCGGATCTCGCCGAGATGCTCGGCGATCTCCTCCACCGTTGCGGGGGCGCCGCCGGGCTTCACCCAGCCGTCGTTCATCCCGACGAAGAAGCGCGCGTAGCGGCCGCCGCCCACGGTGAAGATCTCGTGGGTGAGCTCGCAGCCCTCGGACACCAGGTAGAGCGCGAGCGGTGTGACGAACTCGGGCGCCAGCTTCGACGCGATCGGGCCGAGCAGGTCCTGCGTGAGGCGCGTGTTCGCGATCGGCGTGATCACGTTGCACTTGATGTCGTACTTGGCGCCCTCGATCGCGAGCACGTTCGAAAGACCGACCAGGCCCATCTTCGCGGCGCCATAGTTGGTCTGCCCGAAGTTGCCGAGCACGCCCGCAGCCGAGGCGGTGAACACGATGCGCCCGTAGCCGTTGTCCTTCATCACCTTGAAGGCGGGCTGCGTCACGTAGAACGCGCCCTTCAGGTGCACGTCGAGCACGATCTCGAGCTCTTCGGGCGTGAGCTTCACGAAGGTCTTGTCGCGCAGGATGCCGGCGTTGTTGATCACGATGTCGACGCGGCCGAAATGGTCGAGGGCGGTCTGCACGATCGCGGCGCCGCCTTCGGGCGTGGACACGGAGTCGTAGTTGGCGACCGCCTGGCCGCCAGCCTCGATGATCTCCTTCACCACCTGGTCGGCCATGCCGTGGCTCGCGCCGGATCCGTCGGGCCTGCCGCCGAGGTCGTTCACGACCACGCGGCTGCCGCGGCGCGCGAGCTCTAGGGCGTAGGTGCGGCCGAGCCCGCCGCCCGCGCCGGTGACGACCGCGACGCGGCCGTCGAAGCCGATCCTGTTCACGAGAATCTCCTTTGCTTCACACGAAGGCCCGGTCGTCACGCGGCGCCGAGCAGGGCGGTTGCAGCCGGCCACGCGTTGCGCGGCGGCTGATCCGCCGCAGTGGTCGCCGCTCTTCCGAAGACGCGAACTCTGCCAGCGGGCGCCGCACGTTTCAACGGAGCTGCGACGGCTTCGCCTTGCACCGCCCGGGTGCCGCTGGTAACTGACGCGCGCCCGGGCCCCGCCTGCTCCGACGGCCCGCGCGGGAGGCTGCGTGGATCAAGACCTCGTCTTCTCGATGCTGTTCGCCCTGATGCTGGCGACGTTCGTCGGCTTCGCGGTGATCCAGAACGTGTCGCGGCTGCTGCACACACCGCTCATGTCGCTCACCAACGCGATCTCGGCGATCGCCGTGGTGGGCTCGATCCTGATCGCGGGCGAGCAGAAGGAAACGCTCACCACGGTGCTCGGCACCGTCGCCGTCGCGGCCTCGATCACGAACATCGTCAGCGGCTTCCTGATCACCGACCGCATGCTGAAGATGTTCAAGGAGAAGGGGCCGAAGTCGTGATCGAGATCGTCACCCACGTCAGCTATCTCGCGGCGGCGACGCTCTTCATCTTCTCGCTGCGCTGGCTCAACCGTCCGAACACGGCGCGCCGCGGCGTCTTGGCCGGCGTGGTCGGCATGTCGCTCGCGATCTTCGGCACGCTGCTCGACCCGCACGTCGAGCATTACCTGTGGATCGGCGTCGCAGCGGTCGTCGGCATCGCGATTGGCATCCCGCTCTCGCGCGTGCCGCTCACGGCGGTGCCGCAGCGAACCGCGATCTCCCACGCCTTCGGCGGCCTGGCGGCCGGCCTCGTCGGCACCGCGAAGTACCTGATCTGGCTGGACGAAGGCGCGCTCACCTCGTTTCGCACCGGCGCGATCGTGGTCGAGGTGTTGCTCGGCTTCCTCACCTTCACGGGCTCGCTGATGGCGGCCGGCAAGCTGCAGGAGGTCATCCCGACGCGGCCGATCACCTACCGCGGGCAGAACGCCGTGAACTTCGTCCTGCTCGGCATCGCGATCGTCGCCGGCATCGTGCTGATCCTCGATCCCACGCGGTCCTATCTCTATCCCGTCGTCGTCGCGCTCTCGCTCGCCTTCGGCGTGCTGCTGATCATCCCGATCGGCGGCGCCGACATGCCGACGGTGATCTCGCTGCTGAACTCCTACGCCGGGCTCGCCGCGGTCGCGATGGGCTTCGTGCTGGAGAACCAGCTTCTGATCATCGCGGGCGCCCTCGACGGGGCGTCCGGCTTCATCCTCAGCGTGATCATGTGCAAGGCGATGAACCGCTCCTTCACGAACGTGCTGTTCGGCGCCTTCGGGCAGGTGCAGGCGGCGGCGGGCGCGGCGGAAGAGCGCGTGATGAAGAGCGCGAGCGCCCACGACGCGGCGGACTATCTCGCGAACGCACAGCGCGTGGTGATCGTGCCGGGCTACGGCATGGCGGTCGCACAGGCGCAGCACCGGGTGCGCGAGGTGTTCGACGCGCTGACCAAGCGCGGGATCGACGTCAAGTTCGCGATCCACCCGGTGGCGGGCCGCATGCCTGGGCACATGAACGTGCTGCTCGCAGAGGCGGACATTCCGTACTCGGCGTTGCTGGAGATGGACGAGATCAACCCCGACATGCCGCAGTGCGACGTGTGCGTGGTGGTCGGCGCGAACGACGTGGTGAACCCCGCCGCGCGCACCGACAAGGCGAGCCCGATCTTCGGCATGCCGATCATCGACGCCGACAAGTCGCGCGTGGTGATCGCCATCAAGCGCTCGAAGAACCCCGGCTTCGCAGGCATCGACAACGCGCTCTTCTATGCCGAGAACACGGTGATGGTGTTCGGAGATGCGAAGGGCGTGATCGCAGAGATCGCGACGGCGCTGAAGGAAGGGGAGACCGCGGCGGCAGCGTGAGCGCCGTCGGCCGGGCCGGCGAGAGAGCGGCGCTCACGCTTCCCCACGAGGCAACGGTCGCGCCGGCGTCGTGCCGGGCGCGGCGACCAGCGCACTGCGGAGCGAGTACACGTAGACCAAGAGGAACAGCGCCAAGCAGCACTCCTTGGTCTCGCCCGGACCGAAGTCGAGCAGCGGGGGCAGCGTGCGGTCGAGAGCCTCGTAGACCTTCGCGGGCAGCGTCACCGTCGAGGTCAGCAGCGCCGCCGGGAGACACTCGAAGCCGGGCCACATCCAGCCCGACGGAACCGGGCTGGCGAAGTCGCGACCCGACAGCCCGCGCGCGCGCCGGACGAACGGCCCGACGATCCCTCCGACGAGGACGCCCACCGTCAACCCGAAGCGCGGAAGCTGGTCGAAGAGGGGACCGAGCCATGGGTCGTTGTGCAGGTTGAGCTCGCCCTGGTCGTTGCGCGAGGCAATGCCGGGCGGCGGGTCGAACCCGAACCAGTGCTGGCCCCAGCTCGTCTCCTCGCCCGCGAAGAAGCCCAGTCCGGCGGCGACAGCGAGCGCCGTCGGCCCGAACGAGCGCCAGGCCACGCGACGGCGCTCGCGGTAACACGCCAGGCAGAGGACCAGCGCGACCGCGAGGAAGGCGACCGTCAGGTTCTCGATCAGGCCGAGCTCGCCGTCCATCCAGCGGGCGTAGATGCTCTCGTCCCAGGCCCGGAGAGCCAGCTGCCCGAAGACGATGGTCGGACCGGCCCACAGCCAGAGAAGAGCCGGGACGGGCGCTGTTCTTGCTCGCACCACGCGGTCGCCTCGGCGGGTCAGCGTAGGCGCAATTCCAATGGTCCCGCAGCCCGGGCCGGCGCGGACCCGGAGGTGCAGCCGGGGAGCCTCGCACCGGCGCCGGAGTCGCGCGGGCTCGAGCGCGCGAGCTGCGACTTGCGGCGCTCAGACGTCTCTCGTGCCCGCATCCACCCTGCAATCGGCAGGTAGCCTCGCGCGCAGCGCGAATGTGGGAGCCGCGTGCGCACGTCGATGGGTGGAGCCGGGGAGAGTCGCGATGCCGAAGACATGGCGGGTCGGCTGGGTGGCCGTCATCGCGCTCGCGGGCGCGCTGCTCGAGGACGCTGCCACGGCGCAGGAACGCCTGGCCGCGCTCGAGGATCGCGTGCAGTGGGTGCCGCTCGAGCGGGAGCTCGTCGCGCTGGACGCCAAGGCCGGCGGCGAGCACCGCGCGCCGCTGGCGGTCGGGGAGCGCGTGCTCCAAACCTGGGCGGACGGCGAGATCGGCGTCGCGCAGACCGAGCGGAGGCTGGTGGCCGTCACGGCCAACACGGGCGGCGTGCACGAGGTGCGCTTCTTCTCGGGCGAGCGCGTCGTCGCGGGCCCGCTGCTGGGCGATCGCGTCGCGCTGGTGGTGACGACGCGCCGCGCGCTCGGCTTCGACGGCGGCAGCGGCAACTGGCTCGAGGCGAGCCTCGGGCCGCGCGAGCGCGTGGTCGCCACGGCGGTCGCGAACCACGTGGCGGCGCTCGCCACCGATCGGCGCGCGCTCGCACTCTCGCCGCTGCGCGGCGGCTTCTTCGAGGCGCCGCTCGCACTCCAGGACGCGCCCATCTCCCTGACCGCGAGCGGCGACCTCGCGACGCTGCGCACCCGCACGCGTCTGCTCGCGTTTCGCGCCGGTAGCGCCCGCTGGAGCGAACGCAGCGTGGGCCTCGGCAACTGACCCGGGTGAGCGATCAGCCCCCGGCGCCGGCGCTCACGCTCCGACGGCCCGCCTCGGCTTGAGCGCCCGACTGATCACGCGCCCATGCTGGGCGTTGATCTCCCGCAGCTCCGCCACCGTCTGCATCGCGAGCTCGTGCCCGACCACTTCGTCGCCCTCGCGCTGCAGCTCGTTCATATCCACCCAGCCCGCGTACGTGGCGCGCGTGCGCTCGGTGATGATGCCGGCCTTCAGCAGCGTCTTGATCAGCACGCGGAAGATGTTCGTGCTCTGCGTCATCGCCTGGCGTCGGTCCTTGTCCGTGAATGCCTCGAGCACTGCTCCGCGCACCCACTGCCATTCGAGGCCGAACTGCGGGTAGATCGCCTGCTTCTGCTCGGCGTTGATCAGGTTGAAGAGCAGCGTCTGGAAACACTTCGCCGCCCAGTCCTCGACGACGACGTGCTCCCCTTCGCCGAGCTTCGAGATCGTTCGGTCGGCCCAGATCCTCCCGAACTTGTGATGGAAGGCCTCGTCGCTCATGGTGAGCTGGATCAGCCGGCGCAGCGTCGCGTCGTTCGTCATCGAGTGGAACGTCGCGAACGCGCCCATCGCGAGGCCCTCGATCAGCATCTGCATGCCGACCAGCTTCTTGTAGACCTCGGGCGCGAGCACCAGCTCGTTCATCAGGCTCGCGAGCGTCGTGCCGCACGCGATTGGCGTGCCCCAGCGCTTCGCCACGTACTTCGAGAAGCCCGCGACGTGGCGCGCCTCCTCGCGCGCCTGGTTGGCCGCGTACTCCTGCGCGCCCGGGTCGCGCAGGATGTGCGTGAGGCTCGCCGAGAGCGAGAGCGCGCCCTGCTCGCCGTGCAGGATCGACGAGAGCGAGAAGCGCGTGGACTCGTTGGCGAGGCGGATCTGCTGGCCCTCGTCGAGCTTGTCCTTCACCGCGCAGTTCAGCTCCACGATGAACTCGCGCGGCATGATCAGCTGCGTCGCCGTGTCGAAGGGCTCGGCGTCGAAGTCGATGTAGGCGGGATCTGTCGGATCCCAGTGGTGGTCGCGCGTCGCCGAGATGATCTCGTCGAAGGCGTCGCAGCGCGCCCCGTAACGGGACGGGTCAATCATCGCGAGGAAGTCGTCGCGATCGACGGTGTTGTAGGCGGAGTCGTGGGTGATGTGCGACATCGGCTCGGGTTCCTTCGGGCGCTCGAGGGATCAGGAAGGCGGCGCGGGTGCGATCGCGCCCGGGTCGAGACGCAAGAGCGTGGTGGCGACTTCCGCGCGCGTGGCGCGCGTGGGATCCTCGGTCCACCAGGCGGCGGTGCGCACCAGGGCGGCGGCGCGAGTCTGGGCTGCGAGGCCCGCGTGGATCTCGACGTCCATCGCGCCGCGCGCCTGGAGCACGCGGTAGCGGCGCTCGATGGCGGGCGCGATCACGCCGGCGATCTCGTCGGCGATGCCCGCCGCCTCGGCGCTGCGCGCGAACAGCACGCGCATCAGCGCGCGCTTCTCCTCGGCGAAGTCGAGGAACTGCTCGATGCGCGCGCGGAGCTCCGCCGCGGAGCCCGAGGGATGAGCGCTGGCTGCCGCGTCCTGGCGCGCGCGCAGCTCAGCGAGCGCGTCGAACACGATGGCGCGGAACAGCTCGAGCTTGTCCGCGAAGTAGAGGTAGAAGGTGCCCGTCGCGACCCCGGCGTGGCGCGCGATCTGTGCGCTGGTCGCGGCGTGGAGTCCGCGCTCGGCGAACAGCTCCGTCGCGGCGGCAACGAGACGGGCGCGGGTGATGGTGGGACCGCGGCGCTGCGCGCGCGGCGAGCGAGGGGGCGAGCTCGGCCGGGGGACTGTGACTGACATGAATTTCAGTTCAGTACGATAGCCGCGCGAGATCGCTCTGAAAGTGGCCTTCCCGACAGAACCTCCGAGAGATCGCTCGAGGCGTCGCCGGACGGCGCCTGAAGGCGCCGAAGCTGCGGGCCGGCGCTATCGGCCTCGCGCCGTCCGGCGCGCGACGAGCAGGCCGAGCGCGACGAGCAGCGCGCTCGCGGGCTCGGGGACCGCGGTCAGGTTGAGCGTGGCGAAGAGCGCACCCGCGACCGTCGGCCCCTGCAGGCTCACGCCGCAAAACGCAGTCGTGGAGACGACGAGGCACGAGCTCGAGGCCACGCTGGCGGTTCCGAAGCTCGCTGCAGTGAACGTGAGCGGGCTTCCGCCCCCGGTGGGCTGGAAGACGAGCGGTCCGTTCAGGTTGATCGTGAGGGCCGTGACGCTCGTGCCGACCACGTCCACGACTCCCGAGCCGAGGGAGCCCTGGGGCGTGGGTGTGAGCGTGTAGAGCGCTCCCCCGG
This sequence comes from uncultured Spirochaetales bacterium, assembly GCA_964460485.1. Classification (GTDB taxonomy): domain Bacteria; phylum Myxococcota_A; class UBA9160; order UBA9160; family UBA6930; genus VGRF01. The sequence continues at coordinate 10,517 of CAYWRY010000081.1, read as the reverse complement.
TGCAGGCGAGGTCGGCGCAGATGCTGGCGTCGCCCAGCGAGGCCAGCGTGACGGTGAAGGTGGCGGCGCTTGCTCCGCTCGAGGACAGGGACAGCAGCAGCGCAGCAGCCGAAGCGAGGCGGACGAGCATTCGCATGTCGCAGGTTCTCCGGAGCTCAAGCTTTGCGGAGCCGCCTCGCGCTGGCCGCGAGGAGCAGGACGCTGAGTCCGAACACCAGCGCCGCCGTCGGCTCGGGGATCGGGTTCGTCGCCTGCAGGTGGAAATCCGCCTTCACCACCGCGCAGCTCGTCGGGTCCAGCGGATCGCAGAGCATGCCCAGGTTCACGCCCTGCAGGTTCAACACCAGCCGGTTGCCGGAAACGTTGATGGCTCCCGTCGGTGCGCTGGGGAACACGGTGCCCGGCAGGGCCACCGGGCCGCCGAGCGTGTTCACGACCAGGTTCGTGGTGATCGCGCCCGGCGCGTCGAAGGTGTAGCTGCCCCCGCCGCCCTCCAGAACCGACGGTCCCGCGCTCTGGAATGTGGTGCTGGAGAAGCTCACGCTCGTGTTGCCGAACAACCCGCCGAGCGAGATCGAGCCGGTACCGCTCGCCGTGGGCGTCGCATTCGCCAGCAGCAATGCGCTCTTGTCGAGCGTGATCGAGCCGAGGTCGATGGACAGCGGCGCGTTCCGCGAGACAGTTCGTGGAGCCGCCAAATTGGCAGGGCTGCACGGTGCCGGACAGCTCAAACAGCTGGATCGTGGTGATCGACCCGGAGACGACTTGGTAGGTGACGGGCGCGGCGAGGCTGGCGCTAGCAACGCCGATCACCGCGAGGCACGCCGCGGCCCGGCCCAGCTCTCGCAACATCGTTCCGTCCTCCTGCCGCAGCCCTGACAGCCCCGTCGCGCGAGCGCCGGCAAGATCTGTGACGGCTCGCACGCGAAACCCCTCGCACGCGAAGGCGGCTGCGAAATCGCGGGCTTACGTCGCTGTCGGACGCTGGATGCGCGCTGTGCCGGTACGGGATGGGAACCGCCGTTCCGCGGGTGGGGAAGTGACGTTCCCCGCCGCGGCCCGCGCCTAGGACCTTCCGCGGCTCGCCCCCCCTCGGCTCGACGGCGCCAGGTCGCCGGGCCGGGCGGCCCAGCGCACGCCGCGAGCGCGACGCACTCGCGCGCGCGCCAATGCCCGACCGAAGTGCTTCGTAACCTCGCGCGCAGCCTGGGCGTCTCGGTCCGCGGCCCCTTCTGCCCCGCCCACCTCGCCTTACCTTCCGTACGACCTCGGGAGCCCAATGGCCGCCGCCTCCTTCGACGCCGCGCTCGCCTCGCGCGGCCTTCCCGCGCTCGCCCGCGCCGAGACGACGACGCTCCAGGTCAACGTCGGCCTGCGCTGCGACCTCGCCTGCCACCACTGCCACGTCGAGGCCGGCCCGAAGCGCGGCGAAGCGCTCGGCCCGGAGCTCGCGGCGCGCGTCGTCGAAGTGCTCGCGAGAAATCCGCAGCTCGTGACGCTCGACCTCACCGGCGGCGCGCCGGAGCTGAACCCGTACTTCCGCGAGCTCGTGCGCGGCGCCCGCGCGCTCGGCCGGCGCGTGATCGACCGCTGCAACCTGACCGTGCTGTTCGAGCCCGGTCAGGAGGACACTGCGGCCTTCCTCGCGGCGCAGCGCGTCGAGATCATCGCGTCGCTGCCTTGTTATACGGCCGGCAACGTGGACGCCCAGCGCGGCAAGCGCGTCTACGAGCGCAGCATTGCAGCGCTGCGCGAGCTGAACGCGCTCGGCTACGCGCAGCCGGGCAGCGGGCTCGCGCTCGCGCTCGTCTACAACCCGCTCGGCGCGTTCCTGCCCGCGCCGCAGCAGCAGCTCGAGAGCGACTACCGGCGCGAGCTCTCCGCGCTGGGCGTCGCCTTCGACCGCCTGCTGACGATCACGAACATGCCGATCAAGCGCTTCGCCCGCGACCTCGCGCGCAGCGGCAAGCACGCCGAGTACATGGCCCTGCTCGTACGCCACTTCAACGCGGCCACGGTGCCGGCGCTGATGTGCCGCGGCACGCTGTCCGTCGCGTGGGACGGCTCGCTCTACGACTGCGACTTCAACCAGGCCCTCGCGCTGCCGCTGCGCGGGCCGCGCACGCTGTTCGAGCTAGACGACGTGCGCGCGCTCATGCGTCTCCCGATCGCCACCGCGCCACATTGCTTCGGCTGCACCGCCGGCGCCGGCTCGAGCTGCGGCGGCGCGCTGGTCGGCGCGTGACGGCCGAGCGCGCGCGAGCATCCGAGCCCCGACTCTCGAGGAGGTGTGCGTGAGCGAGCAGACGTCGCCTGGGGACGGAAAACCCAGCACCGGAGGCATGCCCTGGCTGAGGCTCGCGCTCGCGCTCGCGGCGCTGGGCGCCCTCTTCGCGTTCGGCCGCTTCGCCGGCGGCCGCGTCGACGAGCTGCGCGACTGGATCGACGGACTCGGCGCAATCGGTCCGATCGCGTTCGTGGCAGCCTATGCGCTCGGTGTCGTCGCCTTCCTGCCCGGTGCGGCGCTCACGCTCGCGGGCGGCGCGATCTTCGGCGTGGCGAAGGGCACGGCGATCGTGTTCGCGGCGGCCGTGCTCGGCTCGACCCTCGCGTTCCTGATCGCGCGCTACCTGGCGCGAGGCTTCGTCGAAGCGCGCATCGCCGGCAATGCCCAGTTCGCCGCCATCGACCGCGCGATCGGACAGCAGGGCCGCAAGATCGTCTTCCTGCTGCGCCTCTCGCCCGTGTTCCCGTTCTCGCTCGGCAACTACGCGCTCGGCCTCACGCGCGTGAGCCTGCCGGACTACGTGATCGCCGCAGCCGGCATGCTGCCCGGAACGCTGCTCTACGTGTACATCGGCAGCCTCGCGGGCGACGTCGCCGCGTCGGTGGCCAGCGGCGGCACCGAGACCGGCCGCACCGTCCTCACCGCCGTCGGCCTCGTCGCCACCGCGGCGGTGACCGTGTTCATCACGCGCATCGCGCGCCGCGCCCTCGCCGATGCCAGCGGGCAGAGCCTCGCGGTCGAGGAGTGAGCGAAGTGTCCGTCGTCGTCGCCCCGCCCGATCGCCACAACCAGCAGCTCGTCGCCAACGTCCATCCGCCGGACTGGCAGAACCCGCGTTCCGGGGGCGCGTACGACCTGGCCGTGATCGGCGCGGGCACCGCGGGCCTGATCACTTCGCTGATCGCGTCGAGCCTCGGCGCGAGAGTCGCCCTGATCGAGCGCCACCTGATGGGCGGCGACTGCTTGAACGTCGGCTGTGTGCCGTCGAAGGCGGTGATCCGCGCGGCGCACCTCGCGCACGAGGCGCGCGAGGCGGCGAAGCTCGGCCTCGCGGGCGAGCTCGCCGGGCTGCCCGATTTCGCGCGCGCGATGGAGCGCATGCGCGAGATCCGCGCGCGCATCAGCCACGAGGACGGCGCGAAGCGTTACTCCGAAGAATTCGGCGTCGACGTGCATCTCGGGGACGCGCGGTTCGTCGCTCCCGATGCGCTCGAGGTCGCGGGGCAGCGCCTGCGGTTTCGGCGCGCGGTGATCGCGAGCGGAGCGCGCGCGGTCGCCCCGCCGATCCCCGGCCTCGCAGAGGTCGGCTACCTGGACAACGAGACGGTCTTCACGCTGACTGAACGGCCGCGCCGCCTGGCCGTGATCGGCGCCGGGCCGATCGGCTGCGAGCTGGCGCAGGCGTTCCGCCGGCTGGGCAGCGAGGTCACGCTGCTCGAGATGGGCTCGCAGATCCTCGCGCGCGAGGACGCCGACGCCGCCGCGATCGTGCAGGAGGTCTTCGTGCGCGACGGCGTCGAGCTCTGGCTCGACGTGGCGATTCAGCGCGTGGAGGCGCGCGGCGGCGAGAAGCTCGTGCACGTGGTCGACAAGGCCGGACGCGCGCGCTCGCTCGCCTGCGACGCGATCCTGGTGGGCGCGGGGCGCGCGCCGAACGTGCAGGGGCTCGGCCTCGACACGGCCGGCGTGGCCTACGACGGGAAGCTGGGCGTGCGCGTCGACGACTTCCTGCGCACCTCGAACCCGTGCATCTACGCGGCCGGCGACGTCTGCATGGCGTGGAAGTTCACGCACGCCGCCGACGCAGCGGCGAAGATCGCGGTGCAGAACGCGCTCTTCTCGTTCGGCCCGTTCGGCAAGCAGCGCCTCTCGAAGCTCGTCATGCCGTGGTGCACGTACACGGACCCGGAGGTCGCGCACGTCGGCCTCTACGAGCGCGAAGCTCGCGCGCGCGGCGTCGAGATCGACACCTATCAGGTGCCGATCTCGCGGGCGAACCGCGCCGTCACGGACGGGCAGGAGCAGGGCTTCGTGAAGGTGCACGTGCGCAAGGGCAGCGACGCGATCGTCGGCGCCACGATCGTCGCCGCGCACGCCGGCGACCTGATCACTCAGTTCACGCTGGCGATCACCCAGGGCATCGGCCTCGGGAAGTTCTCGGGCGTGATCTACCCGTATCCGACGCAGGGCGAGGCGCTGAAGGCGGCCGCCGGCGCCTACACGCGCACGCGGCTCACCCCGCTCGCGAAACGCGTGCTCGGCGCGATCGTGCGGCTCCGGCGCGTGATCTGAGGCACGTCGCCAGCGCGCTTCGCCGGGATACGCTTCAGCGATGCGCCGCCTCGCCCTCGCCTCGTCGATCTTCACGGCCGCCGTGCTCTCGCTCGCCTCGCCGAGCGCGAGCGCCGCGCCGGGGCCGTCGCCGACCGCGTGCGCGAAGCTCGCGAAGCGCTTCAAGGTCGCGACGACACCGAAGAAGGCGCAGAAGCTCGCGCGCAAGGGCAAGCCGAGCGTCGTCGGCGCGCTGTGGGTGCCCGCAGCCGGCGGCGCTCCCGAGCACTGCCGCGTCACGGGTCACGTCGAAACCGGCGACATCGCGAGCGGCCAGAACCGCGTGGGCTTCGAGCTGCTGCTGCCGACGACGTGGAACGAGAAACTGCATTTCCGCGGCAACGGCGGGTTCGCGGGCAGCGTGCCCGGCCTCGCGAGCGGGCCGTTCCAGCGCGGCTACGCCGTCGCCGGCACCGACACGGGCCATCAGGGCACGAACGAGGACGCGAGCTGGGCGGCGGCGAGCGCGGCAAAGCGCGTCGACTTCCTCGACCGCGGCGTGCACGCCGCCGCGCAGGGGGTGAAGCAGGTGATCGCGCGCTACTACCGCGCGCCCCCGTGGCGCTCGTACTTCGAGGGCTGCTCCACGGGCGGACGCCAGGGGCTCTGGCAGGCGATCCGTTACCCGGCCGACTTCGACGGCGTGATCGCCGGCGCACCCGCGGATCTCGAGATCGTGATGGCGAGCTTCGCGTGGAATCAGCAGCACGTGTACCCGAACCCCGCGCAGCTCGGCGCGCCCGCCCTGCCCTTCGACAAGCTGCCCGCGCTCGAGCGGGCCGTCCTGGCCGCCTGCGACGCGCTGGACGGCATCACCGACGGCATCCTCGACGACCCGCGCGAGTGCGCCTTCGATGCGATCCGCGATCTGCCGCTCTGCGCGCCGGGCAACGCCTCGGATCCCAATTGCTTCACCGCAGCGCAGCGCGGCATCGTCGACGCGATCTACCGCGGCCCGGGCGGCGTGCACCGCGCGCCGGGCTACGCGAAGGGCGGCGAAGGCGACCCGCGCAACTGGAAGACGTGGATGGTGTGGAGCCAGCTCGCCGCCGACCGACCGTCGCTGCAGCACGTCCTCGTCGACGCGTTCTTCCGCAACTTCCCCGCGCCGGGCCGCGACTTCCGCAGCTTCGACGCGGCGAACGGCAGCTTCGACCTGCGCGAGCCCGCGGGTTTCGCGGCAGCGGGCGACCTGCGGCCGTACCAGCAGCGCGGCGGCAAGCTGCTGCTCTGGCACGGCTGGGCCGACGCCGCGATCCCGCCGCTGGGCACGATCGCGAGCTTCGACGCCATCGCCGCCAGCGTCGGCCCCACCACGCGCGACGACTTCGCGCGCCTCTACATGGCGCCCGGCGTGTTCCACTGCGGCGGCGGTCCCGGGCCGAGCAGCTTCGACGCGCTCGGCGCGCTCGAGGGCTGGGTCGAGCGCGGCCAGCGGCCGGACGCGATCGTCGCCTCCGGCAGCGGCATCACGCGGCCGCTCTGTCCCTACCCGCAGCGCGCCCGGCGCATCGACCCGAGCGGCAGCGCGACGAACGCGGCGAACTTCCGCTGCGAGAATCCCTGAGCGCGAGCGTCCGCCGCGGCGTCTACTTGGCGCGAGCCGCCAGGATCGCCTGCACCAGCGCCTCGGGAACGTCTTCGGGCATCGGCACGTCCTCCGCGCACGCCGCCCGCCCCAGCGCCACGGTCGCGCGGTAGCTGTCCATGTAGTTCACGCAGGACTGACAGCCGTGCAGGTGGTAGTCGAAGGCGCTGCGCTGCTCGTCGGGCAGCTCGCCGTCGAGGTAGGCCATCAAGAACTCGGTGAACTCGCGGCAATTCATCCGGGCGCTCCTCCGAGCTCGCGCATCAGATCGTCGAGACGCTCGCGCAGCGCGAGCCGCGCCCGGTGCAGGCGCGTCTTCAGTGCGGCGATCGTGATGCCCAGGGCCTGTGCGGCCTCTTCGGTGCTGAACTCTTCGATGTCTCGCAGCAAGAGAACGTCGCGGTAGAGGTCGGGCAACTCGTCGATGGCGGCCCGCACCGCCTTGCGGAGCTCCCGGCTCTCGAGCGCGGCGTCGCCGCGCAGCGCCCAGGAAGAAGGGGCGTGGGTGTGCTCACCGTGTGCGTCGAAGCGCGGTAGCCGCTCCTCGAGCGACTCCTCCGGATGCCGGCGCTTGCTGCGCAGCTTCATCAGCGCCGCATTCACCGCGATCCGGTGCAACCAGGTGGAGAGCCGCGCGCCGCCGTCGAACGTGTCCAGGTGGCGGAACGCGGAGAAGAACGCCTCCTGGGTCACGTCCTGGGCGTCCTGCTCGTTGCGCAGCAGCCGGCGCACCACGCGCAGCACGCGCGGCGCGCTTGCGCGCACCCAGCGCTCGCAGGCCGCGGCGTCGCCAGCGCGCAGCTGCGCCAGCAGCGTCGCCTCCTCGGGCGGCATCTCGAAGGGCGCGCTCACGCCAGCAGCTCGAGGATCGCCTCGGGCGGCCGACCCACGCGCGCGCGGTCGCCACGCACGAGCACGGGGCGCTCCAGCAGCTCCGGGCGGCGCGCGATCGCATCGAGCAGCGCCGCGTCGGCGGCGTCCGCGCCGAGACCGAGCGCGGCGAAGGCGGGCTCCTGCGTGCGCGTCCACTCGCGGACTGGGCGCCCTAATCGCCGGGCGAGCTCGGTGAGCTCGGCGCGCGTCAGCGGCTCCGCGAGGTAGTCGCGCTCCGAGAAGGAGACCGCGCGCGCCTCGAGCAGCGCCTTCGCCGCGCGGCTTTTCGAGCAGCGCGGGTTGTGGAGGAGCAGCAGCAAATCGCTTCGCGCCGGCAACATGGCGGCAAAGTAGCCGCTCGCGCTCGCGCGTCGCCGCGTCTCGACCCCGCCCGGCCCGTCGACTAGGTTGCACGCGCTCTCGGGGGACCTCGTGTCGTTCTTGCGCTGGATCGGAATCGAGCGAGCGGAGCGCGCCCCCGCCGCGAGCGCTGCCCAGACGACCTCCGTGCGGGAGATCTCCGCGCGGCTCGAGCGGCTCGATCCGCAGCTCGCGCGCTACCTCGCCGCCTTCGCCTATGTCCTCGCGCGCGGTGCGGGAGCCGATCTCTCGGTGGCCGACGCCGAGGCCGCCGAGATGCGCCGCATCGTCTCCGACCTCGCGAACCTCGCCCCCGACGAAGCCGACCTCGTGGTGGAGATCGCGCGCTCGCAGGTGCGCCTGCTGGGCGGGACCGAGAACTACGTGGTGACGCGCGAGTTCAAGAACCTGGCGACGCGCGTGCAGCGCGCGCAGCTGCTCGAGTGTCTGTTTGCGGTCGCAGCGGCGGACGGCACCGTGGCGCCCGCGGAGTCGGCGGAGATCGTGGCGATCGCCGAGGAGCTCGGCTTCACGCGCGCCGAGGCGAACGCCGTGCGCGCGAAGTACCGCGACCGGCTGAGCGAGTTCCAGAGCAAGCGCTGAGCGGCGGGCTCAGGCCGGCGCGCGCTCCGCTCGCACATTCTCGAGGAACGCCGCCGACGCGAGCACGGCGTGCCGGCAGCGCGGCGAGTGGAACACGTCGAAGGCGTGCTGCGCGCCGCGCATCTCGAGGTAGGCGACCGGGGCGCGCGACTTCTCGCGCAGCGCGCGCACGAACTCGCGCGCCTCCTCCACGAACACCAGCGTGTCGTGGGTGCCCTGGATCACGAGGAAGGGCGGCGCGTCGGCGGAGACGCGCGTGATCGGACACATCGCATCCCACAGCTCGGGATCCTGCGCGGGCGTCTTCTTGAACACGCGCTTCGCCAGCAGCGGAACCATCGACTGCGAGCCGCGGATCTGCGCGCGGTCGAGGAAGTCGTAGACGCCATAGAACGGCACGGCGGCGGCGACGCGCGTGTCCACGTGCTCGAAGCCGGGCTGGAAGCGCGGATCGTTCGCGGACAGCGCGGTCAGCGCGGTCAAGTGTCCGCCCGCCGATCCTCCCGTGACGCACACGAAACTCGGGTCGCCCCCGTACTCGGCGACGTGCTCGCGGATCCAGCGCAGCGCCCGCTTCACGTCGACGATGTGGTCCGGGAAGGTCGCCTGTGGCGAGAGCCGGTAGTTCGCCGCGACGCAGACCCAGCCGTACTCGCCCGCCATGTGCGCCATCAGCGGCTGCGCCTGCTCGCGCTTGTCGCCGATGATCCAGCCACCGCCGTGGATCTGGAGCAGCACCGGGCGCCGCTCGCCGGCTTGCGCGCCGCGCGGGCGGACCACGTCGAGCAGATTGCGGCGGCCCTTGTCGCCGGGCAGCGGCTCGCCGTAGGAGATGTCCGCGACCTTCTCGACGCGCGGGTCCGCGAACGCGAAGGCGCGCGGGAAGCCGTGCAGCGGCGAGACGGCGCCGCGCGGGCGCAGGCCGAGGGGCGCGAGCGCGCGCTCCGCCTCCGAGCCGCCGCGCACGCCGAGCCAGTGGGCGCGCGCGAGCAGCGCGATGCTCGCTGCGCTGAGCAGCGCGCCGGCGACGCCCATCGGGAAGAACAGCGCGCCGCTGGCTGCGAACAGTCCGGTCAGGCCCGCGTGGGCGACGATGGCGTGGGGCGCCAGCTCGCCCGTGAGCCACGCGATCAAGAAATACGGCGCAATGAGGGGCCCGAGCTTGCGCGCCTGCACGTTGGTGCTGAGCGCGGCAAGAAAGCCTGCGAGCGCGAGCCAGAAGTAGAGCGCTGCCGCCACCCTACGAGCGCTTCAGCAGCAGCGACTTCGGGTCGAGGGCGACCCGCAGCGCCTCGGGATTCGGGTTCTCGTGGTCTTTGAGCGCGCGCAGCGCCACCGCGCCGTTCTCGGGTTCGAGCGCGAGGATCACCGCGAACTTGTCCCGCGCGGCGGCGAGCTCGCGCGGCAAGCTCGCGGTGCGCTCGCCGGGTGCCGCCGCGGAGACCCAGATCTCGGCGGGGATCTCCGTCGCCAGGGCGCGCAGGCCATCGAGGTCCGCTTCGCTCGCACGCGCGACGTCCCAGCCTTCGACGATCACTGCGCTCGGCTTGCCCCCGGTCGCCTCGCAGAGCTGGACCGCCTCGCGCAGCTTCGCCGGGCCGAAGCCCGCGGCCGGCACCGCGCGGATCGCGCGCAGGTGCTCGAGCTCACCCTGCACCACGGCTCCGTCGGCGAGCTGCGTCGAAGCGCGCAGCTCGGCGAACACCGTGTCGTAGTAGGCGCGCGTGTGCGCGACGGTCTGGTCGAGCACGACGTGCAGCACGCGGTCGCCGCGCAAGAGATCGTCGAGGGCGACGCCGACCAGGAACGAGCTCTTGCCCACGCCCGGGCCCGCGAGCACGAGCCCCAGGTTCCCCTTGCCGAGGCCCCCGTGGAGCCCCTTCTCGAGAACCCGCAGCGGGCTCCGTGCCGTCAAGAACTTGCGGTACATCGTCTCGTCTCCCGCGTCTCGAGTGGATGCTGCGATCGTACTCCGATCGCGAGCGCCGTTTACTCGTCGTCCTCGCCCTTCACTCGGCCGCTGAACTTCTCGACCAGCTTTTCCTTCACCTCGTTCGGTGCCGGCGAGTACTTGGCGAACTCCATGGTGAACTCCGCCTTGCCCTGCGTGTTCGAGCGCAGGTCGGTCGCGTAGCCGAACATCTCCGCCATCGGCACCTCGGCCTCGATCTGCGTGAAGCCTTCCTGCTCGGTGGTGCCGATCACGACGCCGCGGCGCTGCATGATCGTCTTGATGATCGAGCCCTGGAACTCGGTCGGGCCCTCGACTCCCAGCTTCATGATCGGCTCGAGCACGATCGGCCTCGCCTGCGGGTAGACGGTGCGGAACGCGCCGCGCGCCGCCGCCTGGAAGGCGTTGTCCGACGAGTCGACCGAGTGAGCCGCGCCGTCGTTCAGCACGACGCGCAGGCCGATCACCGGGAAGCCGATCAGGCGCCCCTTGTGGATCATCGAGCGGAAGCCCTTCTCCACCGA
>CAYWRY010000080.1:0-18437 GCA_964460485.1 uncultured Spirochaetales bacterium | reverse complement strand
GCGCGCATCAACCCGGTGCGCTTCGAGCGCGTGAAGCCGGGCGAGCGCTCGAAGACGCCGATCGCGGCGGCGCTCACGAAGATGCTGGCGTCCGCGAAGAAGTTCGACCTCGCCTCGGTGCGCGACCGCGACGTCGCGCTCGTGGCCGCGGCGAGCGGCGAGTGAGCCGATCGGGTCACGCGCGATGGGCTCGGCGGGGGATTCGATGATCGACACTCGCGCGCGCGGCTTGCTCCTGGCGGCGGCCCTGCTCGGCGCGGCGGGCGTCGCGCTCGGCGCCTTCGGCGCCCACGGGTTGCGCGCGCGGCTCGACGCCCGCTCGCTCGAGATCTGGGAGACCGCGGTGCGGTACCACCTGCTCCACGCCGTCGCGCTACTCGCGCTCGCGCTCTCACCCCAGGCTCCGGCCCTGCGCGGGCCCGGTTCGCTTTTCGTGGCGGGCATCGCGCTCTTCTCGGGCTCGCTCTACGCGCTCGCCCTCGGCGGCCCCCGCGCGCTCGGACCCGTGACGCCGCTCGGCGGCCTCGCCTTCGTCGCCGGCTGGCTGTGGCTGGCGAAGGCGGCGCTCGCGCGAGGCTGAGCGCGCCGCCTGGCGTAGGATGCGCCGCGATGTCGACGATCCGCTACGGCGCGAAGCTGAACGTCCTGCTCGTCACGAAGGGCCATCCGTTCGCCCGGGACGCCTTCCACGCGCTGTTCGAGGCGATGCCGGATTGCGCGGTCACGGCCGTCGAGCATCCCGCCGCCGAGGTCTTCTTCAGCCCGGCGCTCGCCGCGCCCTACGACGCGATCGTGCTCTACGACATGCCAGGCATCGACTTCGCGCAGCGCTCGCCCCTGCGCCTGGTGGCGCCGAGCGAGGCGCTGAAGCGCGGCTGGCGGGCGCTGCTCGCATCGGGAAAGGGCATCGTCTTCCTGCATCACGCGATTGCGGGCTGGCCCGCGTGGCCCGAGTACGGCGAGTGGACGGGCGCGCGCTTCTTCTATGCGCCCGGCGAAGCGGGCGGCCAGCGCTACCCGGACTCCGGCTACCGCCACGACGTGAAGCATCGCGTGACGCCCGTCGACGCGAAGCACCCGGTTTTCGCGGGCATCGAGGACGGCTACGAGATCGAGGACGAGCTCTACCTCTGCCCGGTGTTCGAGGCGCGCGTCACGCCGCTCGCGCGCAGCTCCCACGACTTCGTGGCAAAGGGCTTCTACTCGGCGGCGCAAGCGATCGCGGGGAAAATGTTCAGCAACGACGGCTGGACGCATCCGCGCGGGAGCAACCTCGCCGCCTGGACGCAGCGCGTCGGCGCCAGCCAACTCGCGACGATCCTCGGCGGCGACGGTCCGGTCGCCTACGCCAATCCCGGCTTCCGCCGCCTCGTCGAGAACACGATCCGCTGGGTCGCGGCGGAGACGCGCCGGAACCTCGGCGGCGCGTGAGCGGGCGTCGGGCGGAGTGAACGCCGTGCACGTGCGCGAGCTGTTCGACCTCGGGGGCCGCGCGGCGCTCGTCACCGGCGCGAGCCGCGGCATCGGCCGCTGGATCGCGGAGGGGCTCGCCGAGGCCGGCGCGCACGTGTTCGTCGCGTCGCGCAAGCTCGCGGCGTGCGAGGAGGTCGCCGCGGGCATCCGCGCTGCGGGCGGCGGCGCGACGGCCTGCGCCGTGGACGTCGCGGACGCCGCCTCGATCGACGCGCTCCTCGCGCGCATCCTCGCGGAGACGCCGCGCCTGCACGTGCTCGTGAACAACGCGGCGATCGCCTGGGCCGCGCCCACGCTCGACTTCCCGCTCGAGGCTTGGGACCGCAGCTTCGCCACGAACGTGCGCGGCCCGTTCTGGCTCGCGCGCCAGGCGGCGCGCCACATGCGCGACCACGGCGGCGGCAGCATCGTGAACGTCACGTCGCTGAACGCCTTCTTCGGCGCGAGCGACGCCGAGCAGCCGATCGCCGCCTACATGGCGTCGAAGGGCGCGCTCGAGGCGCTGACGCGCGATCTCGCGCTGAAGCTCGCCCCGCACCGCATCCGCGTGAACGCGCTCGCCCCCGGGCCCTTCGACACGGACATGTTGAACCACCTGCGCCGCGATCCGGGCGCCCTCGCCCACCACGACGCGCAGGTGCCCCTCGGCCGCCGCGGCGGCACCGACGACGTGAAGGGCGCGGCGCTCTTCCTCGCCAGCGACGCGAGCGCGTTCGTCACCGGGGTGTGCCTGCGCGTGGACGGCGGCGTGAGCGCCGTCTACCCGGTGCGCAAGCGCGGCGCATGACGGCGCGTCGGGCGCCGCGCGTCGCACGGGGACGCTCAGCCGTCGAGACCACCGAGCGCGGCGCCCAGCAGCCCGCCGTCGCAGGGAATCGCGGCGCCGGTGATGAAGCTTGCGGCGGGCGACGCGAGGAACGCCGCGAGCGCGCCGATGTCGGCGGGCGTGCCGAGCCGGGCGACCGGCATCTGCGCGATGCCGCGCGCGCGCAGCGCCTCGGGCATCGAGAGCACGAGCGGTGTCGCGATCAGGCCGGGCAGGATCGCGTTGGCGGTGACGCCGCCGCCGCCGAACTCTTGGGCGGTCGAGCGCGTGAACGCCACGAGGCCGGCCTTCGACGCGGTGTACGCCGGCTGGCCGAGCCCGGGGGCCTCCGCCGCCACCGACGCGATGTTGATCACACGCCCCCAGCCGCGCGCCGCCATCGCCGGCGCGAGCAGGCGCGTGGTGTGGAACGCGCCGGTCAGGTTCACGCGCAGCTCGTGCTCCCACGCCTCGGGCTTCATGTCCGCGATGCGCGCGATGTTGTTCACGATGCCGGCGTTGTTGACGAGCACGTCGACGGGGCCGAGGGCGGCCGCGACCTCCGCTGCGCCGCGCTCGACGGCTGAGGCGTCGGCGACGTCGAGCTGCACGGTGTGCGCGCGCCGGCCGAGCGCCCGCACCGCCTCGGCGGTGGGCGTGTCCTCGTCGGCGCCGGAGACGCGCTCGCGCAGGCGGTAGTAACGCTCGCCGCGGAAAGGCGCGGGATGCGCGTCGGCGATCGCGACGTCCGCGCCCGCCTCCGCGAGCGCCAGCGCGATGCCGCGGCCGATGCCGCGCGCGCCGCCGGTCACGAGCGCGACTCTGCCGGCGAGCGCTCCGCTCACGCAGGCTCCGGCAGGCGCAGCTCCGCGTCCCCGCTCGCCATCGCCTCGCCGCGCTGGTTCGTCATCACCACGCGGACGGTCGCGATCTTGTGGCTGCGGCGGCGCTCTTCGATCAGCTCCGTCACCTCGCCGTCCAGATAGGTCACGTCGCCGGTGAGCGCGGGCGAGCGGTAGGACATCTTGCTGTGCAGGACGTCGCCCCACTCGCCGACCCAGTTGGCGAGGTAGTCGAGCACCCACGCGCCCATCGAGGCGCCGTAGCCGTAGCTGCGCGGCATGCCGATCACCTGCGCGTAGCGGTCCTGCACGTGGCCGCGCGAGGGGCCGTAGTAGAGGCCGTCGGCGTAGGCGGGATCGATCTTCGCGCCCTCGAGATCGCGGCTCATCTCGGGCAGCCAGCCCGCGCGCCAGAGGCTCGTCGGCCCGCCGCCCTCGGCGAAGGCGCCCCACACGCTCATCAGGAAGCCGCGCCACTCGGTCGCGAAGCTCTGCACGCTGTGCGGGCCGATCACGCGCCGCGGCAGCTTCTCGCCCTTCTTCACGATCGCGCGCCGCTCGTGACCGAGCTCGAGGAACGAGCGGTAGTACTCGAACTTCTCGCGCTCCAGCGCGCGCAGCTCGTCGTCGCTCCACGTCTTCTCGCGATTCTCCGCGAACTGACCGCGCTCGCGCGCGTCGCTCGGGCGATAGCGGATCGAGGTCGAGCGCTGCTTGCAGACGATCTCGCCGCGGCCGTTCACGTAGGTCGTGTCGCCGCGCGAGAACATCGTGGGCCCGGCGAACTTGGTCTGCGCGAGCTTGTAGTCGAACAGCATGCGCTCGTGGCGGAAGGTGTCGCCGGGGAAGATGCGCGGACCGTAGAACCACCACTCGTCGCCGCCGAACAGCATGTGCGTGCCCGGGATCGTGCCCTGGATGGCGGGTGCGGCGCCGTGGGAGTCGTCGGTGCAGACGGCGAAGGAGACCGGCGCGACGAGCCGTCCGAAGCGGCTCTGCGCGGCGAAGCCCTCGTCGAAGTAGAGCGGGTTCGGGTTCTGCATCGCCTGCGTCCAGCGCCGGATGTCGTTGGCGCTGACGGGATCCTTGAGCTCGCCGCCGCCGAGCGGGACGCCGATCCAGCGGTCGACGTCGGAGGTGTCGAGGTCCACTGTGCTCATCGCGGCGTTCGCCTCCTCCGAGGGCCTGTGCGGTCGCGGTGCTTGGCGGATGCAGCGGTCGGCGCTTCGCGCCGCCGCTGATCCGCTTGGCGCGGGCACCCTATCACGGCGAATCGCGCGCCGGCCGCGCGACCGCCCGTGGCAGAATGCGCGAGGAGAACGCGATGCCTGCCGCGCGGGAGAGCTGGGCGTCCGCCGAACGCACCGCCGGCGCCTTCGCCCGCGAGCGCGCGCAGCGCCTCGGCGACGCGCCGGCGCTCGTGCACGAGCAGCAGACGCTCAGCTACCGAGCGCTGGACGAGCGGTCGCGCGCGCTCGCGCGCGGGCTCCTCGCCAGCGGGCTCGGCAAGGGCGCGCGCGTGGGCGTGCTGTTGCCGAACGGCCCGGACTGGGCGATCGCATGGCTGGCAGCGGCGCGGATCGGCGCGCTCGTCGTGCCCATCAACACCTTCCTGCAGGCGCGCGAGCTCGCCTTCGCGCTGCGACACGCCGACGTGTCGCTGCTGCTCACCACCGCGCGCTTCCTGGGCAACGACTACCTGGAGCGCCTCGAGCGCGCCGCGCCCGAGCTCGCCGCGCAGCGCGGGGCACCGCTGCGCGTCGCGTCGCTGCCGTTCCTGCGCGAGGTGCGCGTCTGGGAGGGCGCAGGCGGCGAGCGCCCGTGGACGTCGCCCGGCGCGGGCGCGCTCGAAGCGCTCGGCCGCGACGTCGACGACGCGTTGCTCCTCTCCGCCGAGGCCGAGGTCTCGCCCGCCGACCCGCTCGTCTGCATCTACACCTCCGGCAGCACCGGCGATCCGAAGGGCGCCATCCACGGACACGGCGCCGCTTTCGAGCACGCCGCGCGGCTCAACGCCTACCGCCAGCTCGGGCCCGGAGAGCGCATGTACTCGCCGATGCCGTTCTTCTGGGTGGGCGGCTTCGTCTACTCGCTGCTGTGCACGCTCCAGGCGGGCTCGTGCCTGCTCACGGAGGAGGCCTTCGAGCCGGGCCGCACGCTCGCCATGCTCGAGCGCGAGCGCGCCACGATCGTCGCCGGCTGGCCGCACTACGGCGCCGCGCTCGCGCAGCATCCCGACTTCGAGAAGCGGGATCTGCGCTCGGTGCGCAGCGGGAATCTCTACGCGGTGTTGCCGCCCGACCGGCGTCCGAAGGACCCCGCGCTGCGCGCCGCCGGCCTCGGCATGACCGAGACGCTCGGGCCCCACACGCTCGGCGACGCCGACGAGGATCTGCCCGAGCGGCTGCGCGGCTGCTTCGGGCGCGCGGTGCCGGGTGCGGAGCACAAGGTCGTCGACCCGGAGACGGGCGCCGTGTTGCCGCCCGGCGCGCCCGGAGAGATCTGCGTGCGCGGCCCGTTTCTGATGCAGGGCCTGATGAAGCGAACGCGCGCCGAGACCTTCGACGCCGACGGCTTCTATCACACCGGCGACCGCGGCTTCTTCGACGCCGAGGGCCAGCTGTTCTTCCTCGGGCGTCTCGGCGAGCTGATCAAGACCGGCGGCGCGAACGTGACGCCGCGCGAGGTGGAGGCCGCGCTGGAAGCGCAGCCCGAAGTGTCTGCGGCGCACGTGGTGGGCGTGCCGCACGCGGAGCGCGGCGAGGTCGTCGCCGCGGCGGTGGTGCTGCGCGACGGCGCGAGCGCGGACGCCGAGGCGCTGCGCGAGCGATTGCGCGGCGAGCTCGCCGCCTACAAGCTGCCGCGCCACGTGCTGTTGCTGAGCGGGGACGAGCTGCCGATGACCGCGAGCGGGAAGCTCGACCGCCGCCGCCTGCGCGCCGAGCTCGAGCGCCGCATCGCCGCGCGCGACGACGGACGCGCGTGAGCGCGGCGGCCCCGGGCGGCGCACACGCCGCGTTCCCCTGGTACGCGAGCGGCGCCGGCGCCTGGTTCACGGCCTGGGGCGTGGTGCAGGTCTCCGTCACGTGGCTGCTCGCCGGCGTGATGGGCGCGGGCGGCGCGGCGATGGGCAACGCACAGTCCGCGCTGCAGCTCCCGTCGCTCTTCTTCCTACTCCTGGGCGGCGTGGTCGCGGATCGCATCGACGCGCGCCGCGTCCTCTCGCTCGCGAACGGACTCGCCCTGCTCCCGCTCGCGCTCCTGGCGTTCGGCCTAGCGCGCGAGCGCGTCGGCAGCGGCGAGCTGATCGCGTTCTGCCTCGCGCTCGGCACGGCGTCGGCGTTCGCCGCGCCCGCGCGCGACGGCATGCTCTCCGCGCTGGCCGGCGCAGATCTCATGCGCGCCGTCACCGCGCTCACCATCTTCCAGTTCGGCGGACAGTTCCTGGGCACGCTCGCCGGCGGTTGGCTCGCCGGGTCGAGCGTGCTGGCCGCGCTCGCGGTGCCTGCGCTGCTGCTGGCGTTCGGCGCCTACGCGCCGCGCCGCCTGCCGCGGCCTGCGCCCGCGCCGCCGCACGCGAGCGCCTTCGTCGCGCTGCTCGCCGGGCTGGCGACCGTCGCGCGCACGCCCGCGCTGCGCGTGCCGGTGGGCCTCGTCACTGCGATCGGCGTCTTCTTCATGGGCTCCTTCGCGGTCGCGTTCCCGCTCGTCGTGCGCGACGTCTACCAGGGCGGCGCCTTCGAGTTCGGCCTCGTGCAGGCGATCTTCCCGCTCGGCACGATCGCCGGCTCGCTCGCCATCCGCGCGCGCGGCGGCATCGCGCGCAAGGGCCGCGCGATGCTGCTCGCGATGACGAACGGCGCGACCATGCTCGCGCTGCTCTCGCTCGCGCCGCCCTTCTGGCTGTTCATGCTCGGCGCGCTCGCCTGGGGCACGGGAGGCGCGGTGTTCATCAACTCGAGCCGCGCGCTCGTGCAGGAGAGCGCGCCGCCCGACCAGCGCGGGCGCATCCTCGCCGCCTACCAGCTCGGCTTCGTCGGCAGCTTCCCGCTCGGCGCGCAGCTCGCAGGCCAGCTGTCGGAGGCGTTCGGGCCGCTCGTCGCGATGCGCCTCGCAGCGGCGGGCATGGCGGTGGTGCTGCTGGGCGTGGCGACGCTCTCGAGCGCGCGGAGGCTGTGAGCACCGCGAAGACGCGCTCGGCTCTTCGCGCCCGACCCCGCCCCGCCCGGCTGAGCCCGATGGGATCCCGATAGAGCGAGAGGCGGGAGTCCTTGCGGGCTCCCGCCTCCGCTCAGCCGAGACGACCGAAGCTCACAGCTCGATCTGCAGCTCGCCACCGAGGTAGCGGGGCGGTCCCCAGGTGCGGAAGCCACCCGGACCGAGCGGCAGCTCCTGCTCCTTGTACTGCTTGTCCGTGAGGTTCTTGCCCACGAACCCGATCCGCACCGAGCGCTCGGCGACTTGGAACTCGTAGCCGAGGTTCGCCTCGACCAGCGTGTATCCGCCTTGCTCCACCGGTGTGTTCGTGACCGGAGGCAAACCAAACGTCACTTGGTCCCCTGGAGACGGCCTAGCCGGCGCGATGATGAAGAACGTGTCGTTCCTGCGGACGCGGCTCGCGAGGTACAGCTCGCCCGGCCCCAACGTCACGCGGTAGTCGAGCCCGAGGCTCCAGGTGAGGCTCGGCACGCGCGAGAGATCCTGATCCTCGAACGTGATCGAGGGGCACGTCGACTCAGACGTCCCGCCGACGGCAACGAAGCACACTGTGTTGCCCACCGCAGCCGGCAGGTTGTGTGTGTTCTGTGTCGACGTCACGTCGCTGTAATCCTGCCAGCCCAGGTTGAAGTTGAAGTCGAGACCCTCGATCACCTCGAGATTCGTCTGGAGTTCGAATCCGTAGACCTTGGCCGAATCCCCGTTCAAGATCAGCGTATTCGTGCCGACCGGCGTAACCCCGGAGATGATCGACGAGAACTGCGCCCCCTCGATGCGGCTGTAGAAGCCGGCGACGTTGGCGACGAGTCGACCGTCGAACCAGGTCGTCTTCACGCCGACTTCGTGAGAGTCGACGTTCTCGGGATCGAACGTGATCGGCCAGTTGACAGGATCCGAACCGCGCAGGCTGAACCCGCCCGACCGGAACCCCTGCGCGAAGCGATAGTACCCGAGCAGGTTCTCGAGCACCTGGTAGCTCGCACCCGCCTCGAACACGACGTCGTCCCAGCTGTCGTTCTCGCCGGAGAGCTCGAGCTGCTTGCAGGGCGAGACGTTGCCGTTCGCCGAGCAGAGCGTTTCGCTCGTCACCGGGGTTCCAACGATCGTGCCCGTGCTGTTGATGTTGTCGAAGCGGGTCGAGAAATCCTTGGTCTCGTCGATGTAGCGGACACCGAAGTTGAACCTCAGCCCCTCGACCCAGGGCAGCTCGTACTCGAGGGAGCCGAACAGCGCCCACGACTTGTTGGTGAGGTACGTCCGCTGCCAGGAGAACGACGTGGGAAGCACGCAGTAGATGAAGAGACCGGAGGGATCGGTCGGCCCGCTGAACCCCGGGATGCCCGGAACACATGCGCCGCCGAAGGCCGGAGCCGGAAGCTGGAGCTGCTGCTCCGTGCGCTGGCTGTGGTCGTGGTCGTCGCGCGCGTAGTAGAAGCCGGCGACGTAGTTCAGCGATTCGTCGAAGGCCGAGCCGACGATCCGGAGCTCCTGCGAGAACACGTCGAACTCCTGCTCGCGCCGCGTGTGGAGTCGCGCAAACACCGCCTGCGGATCGTTCTGAGTCGGATCCGCTGGGTTGCTGACGCCCGCGTCGAAGTCCTGATACACGAGGTCGTGGCTGTCCCAGTACGCGGAGATCGACGTGAACTTGGCGCCGAACGGCAGGTCGTAGTTCACCTCGAGACTCGTGACGCTCAGGTTGTAGGGCGCTAACTCCTTCGGCACTCGGTCGGACTTGTTGCGGTACGGGTCGTTTCCATCCCAACGCGCGTCCTGAGCCGGGATGTCGCCGCGATCTTCGATCCAATCCCAGTTGAGCAGCAGCGAGAGCTCTTCCGTCGGCTGGAACAGCAGCTTCGCGTTGAGCGCGTTGTAGTCGACGGCCCCGCGGTTATCGCCGTTCACGACGTTCTTCGAGTAGCCCTGCTCGTCCTTGTACGTGTACCCGAGCCTCAGGGCCACCGTCTCCTCGATGACAGGCACGTTCGCGACCGCCTGAACCTTGAACGCTCCGCCGTCGCCGAGGCCCTTGTAGTCGCCATAGGTCGTCAGGAGCCTCGCGTCCCATTGCCCGAGCTGCGGCTGGCCGCGGCGGACGACGATGGTGCCGCCAGAGGTGTTGCGTCCCCAGAGGATCGCCTGAGGCCCGCGATTGATCTCGATCGCCTCGATGTCGAACGTGTCGATCAACTGCCCCGTGCTCGAGGGCACGAACACGCCATCCACCACGACGCCCACGTTCGGCGTCTGGGTCTTCTCGATGTCGGCGTAGCCCAAGCCGCGGATGTAGATCGCGCTGGCGCCGGGGCCCGCGGTGTTCATGCCGATGAAGACGTTCGGCGTCAGGCCGTCGAAGTCGCGTAGCGTCGTCGGCGAGATCGACTCGATGGCCTCCAGGCCGAACTGCTGCACCGCCAGCGGGACGTCTTGGATCGACTCCTCGCGGAAGCGCGAGGTCACGATGATCTCTTCGATTCCGCCGATCTCCTCCTGAGCGGGACCCGGTGCGGGTTCGGGAGCCGGCGCAGCTTCTTGTGCCATCGCAGAGGTCGCGCCGATTGCCCCGGTCAGGGCCAGCACCGCGAGTCCTCGGAACGTTCGTCGTACCACGGAGTCCTCCAGAGTTGATGGGTCCGGTGCGCCCGGCCTCCCCGGCCCGGGCGCGGTTCCCGGAGCGCTCCGCGATCCGCGGAGGTCCCCCACCGGACGACCGGACCCTATCGCGATTCGGTCCGCGTTTAAACATGTTTTATGGGCCGAAACTCTCCTGTGTGGGCGGAGACGCCGAAGCTGCGTGTGGGAGTCACGCGGCGAGCTGGCGCGCAATCGCGACGATCGCCCGGCAGATCGCGCCCGTCTTCGCGACGTCGACCGCGTACGGCCAGCGATCGTCGGGCGTGTGGAAGAGCGGGTTCGTGCCCAGCAGCGAGACGTACGGACGTGAGGCGACCTCGCGTACCTCCCCGAGCGGAGGCGCCCCCGCGGCCGCGATCGCGTCCGGGGCGCGTCCCGCGGCAGCTAGGGCCGCGCGCGCCAGCTCCCCGTGCTCCGCGCTCGAGGCCTGAACGAAGAGCTGCCCGCCCGACGCCGCGAGGTTCGCTCCGAGGTGAAGCCAGGCGCGCGCGCGCTGCGCAATCGCAGGATGCGCCCCGAGCCACGCGCGCAGGCCGAGATGCCCGAGCTCGTGGCCGGTGGTCGCGACGAAGTGCACGTCGCGCGCGGGCGGCGCGTCGTACAGGCTGCGCGCGATCTCGAAGAAGGCCGCGAGCCCGCCCGCGCGCTCGGATGCGCACGCGAACCAGCCGCTGCGCGGCGTCGTGACCACCAAAGGATCGAGCTCCGGCTGCGTCCCGCGCAGGCGCGCGACCACGTTGAGGCCCGCAGCCGCGACCCTCTCGGCTTCGACGATCACCCGCGCGGTCTCACCGCGCTCGGCCCCGTTTTGGAGCGGCCACGCGTGCGTGCCCGCGAGCTGTACGAGAGGCGTCGCATCCGGGGTGGCGGCGCGCTCGGCGTTGATCAGCGCGAGGTCTCCGTGCTGGGCGCCGCGCTCCGGCAGGACGACGATCGCGCGGTGATGCCCGGCGATGCGCAGGCGCTCGAGCTGTTCGAGCAGCGCCGGGCGCGGGCTCGGCGCGGCGAGCACCACCGCGATCTCGGCGCTCGATCCGAGCCTGCCCAGCCGGCCGCTCACGCCGTCGGGCCCGGTGATGCCGCCGTCGTGCGCCGCGAAGCCGTGGCGCCGCTCGCTGCCGGCGACGACGTCCGCGCGCTGCTGCACGAAGCGCTGAAAGTCGAAGCGCTCGAGACGCGCGGCGAGGCCGGCGCCGGCGAGCTCTCGCGCCGCCCAGCGCGCGCTCGCCTCGTCGACGAGCGTGCCGGTGCGGTGCTCGCCCTGGGCGTCGTACTCGGCGATCACCTCCGCGATGCGCGCGGCCATCTCGTCTCCGGTCTGTGCGCGCGATCGCGCTCCGAGGCCGGCGGTCGCGGCGCCCAGCATTCCGCCTAACAATGCGCGCCGCGACAGCCTTCGCGCATAGAATGCGCGAGCCGCCTCCTCGCGCGGCGAGGAGACAGCATGGCCGCGCCCGCCGAGCCGAGCAGCGATCGCGTCGAGCTCCGTCACTTCGCGTTCCTCGGGCTGCTCACGTTGCTCAACGTTCTGAACTTCGTCGACCGCCAGGCGCTCCCCAGCTTCGCGAACTTCATCGTCCCGGAGCTGAGCCTCAGCGCGACGCAGTTCTCCTACCTCACGGGCATCTTCTTCACGTTCTTCTACGCGACGATGGGCTTGTTCACGGGCGTGCTCGCCGACCTGCTGCACCGCCCGCGCCTGATCGCCGCGGGCCTCGGCACGTGGAGCGTGCTCACCGCGGCGACCGGCGCGGCGACGAGCTTCGTCGGGATCGCCGTCCCGCGCATGCTGATCGGGATCGGCGAGTCGGTGCTGACGCCGACCGCCATGTCGATGCTGTCGGACCGCTTCCCGGCTTCGCGGCTGGGCCTCGCCTCGGGCATCTACTACATGGGCGTGCCGATCGGCGTCGCGCTGAGCGCACTGGTCGCCGGCTACCTCGGGCCCGCGATCGGCTGGCGCCACTGCTTCTACGTCCTCGGCGCGATCGGGGTGGGCTTCGCCGCCCTCATGCTGTTCGCGCCCGAGACGCCCCGCCGGCGCCCGGCCGGCGCGGCCGCTCCCGCGGCGCCGCGCCAGAGCCTCGGCGTGATCGTGCGCACCCTCGGCAGGGCCCTCGCGGCCTCGCCCGCGCTCGTGTGCACGATGGCCGGGGGCGTCGCCTTCCATTTCATCCTCGGCGCCGCAGCGTTCGACCAGATCTGGTTCGTCGAGGAGCGCGGGTTCGAGCGCGCCGAGATTCTCCGCATTTCGGGCTGGCTCGCACTGGTCGGCGGCGTCACAGGCAACCTGCTCGGCGGCGCCGGCAGCGACTGGTTCCTGCGCCGCACGGGTCTGGGGCGCCCGATGTTCCTCGCGCTGCTGCTCGCGCTGTTCGCGCCGCTCGGCTTCGCGTATCGCCTCGTCGACCCGAGCAGCCCGTGGTTCTGGATCGCGATGACGATGGGCAGCGTGCAGCTCGGGATGTTCTACGGCCCCACCTTCTCGAGCGTGCAGGAGCTCGTGCCGGCGAACATCCGCGCGACCGTCGTGGGCTTCTACATCATGCTGCTCAACGTGGTGGGCCTCGGCATCGGCAACACCGGCGCGGGAATCTGGGTCGACCGGGTGAAGGCCGCAGGCGGCACCGACGGCTACACGCAGGCGCTGCTGATCTTCACCGCGGCCTCGCTGCTCGCGCTGCCGCTGTTCGTCTACGCCGGCCGCCGCTTCGCCCGCGACCGGGACGCGCTCTACGCGAAGCTCGGCGCAGCGGCGTGACTCGCCGAGCCCATCGGCTCTGACCCCGTCGGCTCATCGCGACGAAAAGCCGGCCCGGTTGCAGACCGCAGCGGCGCGAGCGGGATAGACTGCCACCACTTCGGAGGTTCCCCCCGTGGCGGGCATCGTTCGGTACGGCAGCTACGTCCCCTTCTTCCGCCTCGCGCGCAAGGCGATCGGCGCAGGCAAGGGCGAGCGCGCGATCGCGAGCTTCGACGAGGACGCCGTGTCGATGGCGGTGGAGGCCGCGCGCGAGGCGATGCACGGCGCGCCCAGCGTGGACGCCCTGTTCTTCGCCACCACGAGCCCGCCCTACGCGGAGAAGCTGAACGGCGCGACCGTGCACGCCGCGCTCCAGCTCCCCGGCAAGGTGCGCACCCTCGACCTCGGCACCTCCTCGCGCATGGGCCTCGGCGCGCTGCTCGCGGGCCTCGACCTCGCGGCCGCGGGCAAGCGCGCGCTCGTCGCGGCGGGCGACGTCGTGATCGGCGCGCCCGGCGGCGGTCGCGAGAGCGGGAGCGGCGACGGCGCGGCGGCCTTCGTCACCGGACCCGACTCCGAGAGCGCCGCGGTGCTGATCGGCAGCGCATCCGCCACCGCCGAGATCCTCGACGTCTGGCGCCTGCCCGAGGACCGCTTCGCGAAGAGCTGGGAGGAGCGCTTCGGCGCCGACACGCTCGCGCCCCTCGTCGCCGACACCTGCGCCCGCGCGCTCGCCGACGCGAAGGTCCAGCCGAGCGATCTCAGCGCGGTGATCGCGGATGCCGCGAACGCGCGCGCGGTCGCGGGCCTCGGCAAGGGCCTCAAGCTGCGGCCCGAGCAGCTGGCGGACCCGCTCGCGGAAGGCGTCGGGCGCACGGGGGTCGCCCACTCGCTGCTAACGCTCGCGCGCGCCCTCGACGCGGCGCAGCCGGGCGACCGCATCCTCGTGCTCTCGCTCGCCGACGGCTGCGACGCCGCGGTGTTCGAGGTGACCTCCCGCATCGCCGCGGCGCGCCCGAAGCACAGTGTCGACGCGTGGATCGCCTCGAAGCGCAGCGACATCGCGTACAACACCTATCTCAAGTGGCGCGGAATCCTGCCGTTCGAGCCGCCGCGCCGACCCGACCCCGAGCGCCCCGCCGCTCCGCCGAGCGCGCGACACGCGAGCTGGAAGCTCGGCTTCGTAGGCTCGCGCTGCGTGGCGTGCGGCACCGGCCACCTGCCGCCTCAGCGCGTCTGCGTGAAGTGCGGCGCCGTCGACCAGATGCGGGACGAGGACTTCGCCGACAAGCGCTGCAGGGTCGCCACCTACACGCTCGACTACCTCGCCTATTCGCTGAACCCGCCGACCGTGGCGGGCGTGATCGACTTCGAGGGCGGCGGTCGCGTGACGTGCGAGCTGACCGACGTCGAGCCTGGCGCCGTGAGGATCGGCGACGAGCTGGAGATGACCTTCCGCCGGCTCTACACCGGCCAAGGCGTCCACAACTATTTCTGGAAGGCGCGCCCGCGCCGTTAGCCAGCCCGTGGGGCCAGACCCCGCTGGCTCGAATCACCCGCACTCCTGGAAGGAGAGCTTCATGGCATCCCGAGGCATCTGCGATCGCGTGGCCATCGTGGGAATGGGCTGCACGCCCTTCGGCGAGCACTGGGACAAGGGCGCCGACGACATGCTGGTCGAGTCGACCCAGGAGGCCTTTCAGAGCGCAAGGGTCGCGAAGGATCAGGTCGACGCCTATTGGCTCGGCACGATGGGCAGCGGCGTCTCGGGCCTCTTGCTCAGCGAGGCGATCAAGATCGACTACAAGCCGGTGACGCGGCTCGAGAACATGTGCGCGACCGGCAGCGAGGCGATCCGCAACGCCGCCTACGCGGTGGCGAGCGGGGCCTACGACCTCGTGATGGCGGTGGGCGTCGAGAAGCTGAAGGACTCGGGTTTCTCGGGCCTGGTCACCGGCTCGGTGCCCGACGACGGCACCAAGCCGAGCATGACCGCGCCGGCGATGTTCTCGCTGCTCGTGCCGGCCTACGCCAAGAAGTACGGCGTGGACGAAGACACGATGAAGGACGTGATCTCGCGCATCGCCTGGAAGAACCACGTGAACGGCGCGAAGAACCCGAAGGCGCAGTTCCGCAAGGAAGTCTCGATCGAGACGATCAAGGCGAGCCCGAAGGTCGCCGGCGCGTTCGGCGTGTTCGACTGCTCGGGCGTCTCCGACGGCTCGGCAGCGGCGATCCTGTGCCGCGCCGAAGACGCGCACAAGTACACGGACAAGCCGATCTTCATCAAGGCGCTCTCGTTCGCGGCGGGCCCCGCGGAGGGCAACTTCTCGCAGAGCTACGACTTCACCTCGTTCCAGGAAGTCGCGGTGAGCGCGAACGAGGCCTACAAGCAGGCCGGCATCACGAATCCGCGCGAGCAGATCTCGATGGCCGAGGTGCACGACTGCTTCACCGCCACCGAGCTCGTGCTGATGGAGGACATGGGCTTCTCGCCGCGCGGCACCGCGTGGAAGGACGTGCTCGCCGGCCGCTTCGACGGCGACGGCCCGCAGCCCGTGAATCCCGACGGCGGCCTCAAGAGTTTCGGGCACCCAATCGGCGCGAGCGGCCTGCGCATGATGTACGAGATGTGGCTGCAGCTTCGGGGCGAGGCTGGCCCGCGCCAGATCAAGAGCCCGAAGTACGGCCTCACCCACAACCTCGGCGGCCAGCCCGGACGCTGCGTGAGCTTCGTCTCGATCGTCGGCGTCTGAGCGTCCCGGCGGCGACAGCCGCTCGGGGCGCGCGCACCTGCGGCCGAAGAAGCAGCTCGTGAAGGACTCGCTCGCCGGTCGGCTCGCACTCTCCACTCTCGCGGTCGCGCTGTTCCTCGTGCTCGCCGAGGGCGTGCTGAGCTGGGTGAACGCGGGCGTGCAGGCGGGCAAGCGCGTCGCCAGCCGGCCGGCGCCGGAGGCGCGCATCGCGCAGCACGACAGTGAGCTGGGCTGGACGGCTGTGCCGGGGCGCCACGTAGCGAACCTGTACGGCCCCGGGCGCGATTTCACCGCGAACGCCCAAGGGTTCCGCGCGCGCGAGGAGTACACGGCGAGCGTTCCGCCCGGCCGTTGCCGCGCTCTCTTCGCGGGAGACTCCTTCACCATGGGCTTCGGCGTCGGCGACGCCGACACCTACCCCGCGCAGCTCGAACGCCTCGACCCGCGCCTTCAGACCGTCAACCTCGCGATGGGCGCCTACGGCGCCGACCAGGCCTTCCTCCGCTACCGGCGCGACGCAGCCACGCTCGAGCACGACGTCGCGGTGCTCGCCTTCATCGCCCACGACTTCGCGCGCATGGATCGCGCGTTCTACATGGCGCCGAAGCCCCAGCTCGCGCTCGCGGACGGGAAGCTCGTGGTGAAGCACGTGCCGGTGCCGCAGCGCGACGCGCGCGAGGATCGGCGCGTCGCACTGAAGGGCTTTCTCGAGAACCTCGATCTCGCGAAGGCGCTCGCACGCCTCGCGGCGGCGGTCGCGCCGCCGCCGTCCCAGGCCGACGCTGAGCGCGAGGCGGCCTCGAGGCCGCTTCTGCCGGTGGCACCCGTCGCGGAGGCGACGTTCGGCGAGTTCGGCGCGCTCGTGCGCGAGCGCGGTGCGGAGCCGCTGCTCGTCTACTTGCCGACGCGCGGCGACCTCGCAGCGCGCGCACAGCTCGTCCGCGACTGGGCGCAGCGCGCGGCTGGCGAGCGCGGCGTGCGCTTCTTCGACGCGACGCCCGCCCTGCGCGGCCGCGAGCCGGCGCCGCTCTTCGGCCTCGCGAACCACTACTCCGAAGCTGGCAACGCGCTCGTCGCCGAGGCGCTGCTGCCCGCATTGCGATCGGTGTGTGGCCTCGGTTCTCCCGCAGCCGCCGATCGGGGTCAGACACCGATCGGCAGTCCCGGCGCGACCGCGCCGCGATAGCGTCGCGGCATGACGGAGACGCCGCGCTTCGAGCTGCTCGCCAGCGGCTACGGCCTCGTCGAGGGACCCGCGCTCGCTCCGGACGGCGGCCTCTACTTCAGCGACGTGCTCGGCGGCGGCGTCTTCCACCTCGCACCGAGCGGTGCGATCGCGACGATCGTGCCCAAGCGGCGCGGCGTCGGCGGCATCGCCGCCCACGCGGACGGAGGCGTGGTGTGCAGCGGCCGCGACCTCGTGCACGTGAAGGACGGCGTCACGCGCACGCTGTTCCGCATCGACGGGCTGCCCGGCTGGAACGACCTGTGCACCGACGCGCGCGGCCGCGTCTACGCGGGCGCCGTGCGCTTCCGCGTCTTCGACCCCGGCGCACAGGTCGTCCCGGGCGAGTGCTGGCGCGTCGACGCAGCAGGCCAAGCGACGGAGCTCTACGCCGACGTGCGCCACGCGAACGGCATCGCCGTTTCGCCGGACGGGCGCTGGCTCGCGCACTCCGACACACGCGGCGAGCGCGTGATCGTGCACGCGCTGCGCGAGGACGGCGCGCTGGGCGAGCGGCGGCACGTTCCCGTGTCGGGCCACGCCGACGGCCTCGCCTTCGACGAGAGCGGCGCCTTCTGGGTGGCGCTCGCGGGCGCGGGCCGCATCGACCGCTTTGCCGTCGACGGCACACGCCTCGGCTCGCTGCTGGTGCCCGCGCGCATGGTCACGAGCCTGTGCTTCGCGGGCGCGGAGCTGCGCGATCTGATCGTCGTCACCGCCGACAACACGCTCGAGCCCACCGGCAAGGGCGCCGTGTTGCGTACGCGCGCGCCCGTCCCCGGCGCCGAGGTGCATCCCGCCCGCGTGTGACCGCGGTCACTCCTTTGCGGGCCTCGCTGCACCGATCCGTACAGGGCTGCCCGAGGGGTGCGCGCGCCTTGCATTCACGGATCGACGCCATGCGGAACGGCCGCAAGCGCCTGCTTGCGGAAGCCAACCGCGAGCTTCAAGACGGCGACGTGCGGGCCGCGCTGGCCCTCTACCGGCGCGTGCTGCTGGAGGAGCCGCGCAACGCGGCGGTCGCGCTCCGGGCCGCGCCGCTGCTGGCGCGCATCGGCAGCGACTTCGAGTCGTGGCAGCTGTTCCGCATGGCATCGCAGGAGCTGATGCGCGCCCGCCGGCGCGAGGAGTGCCTCGCGGCACTGAAGGAAGCCTGCCGCTGCGTGCCGCACGAGTTCGAGGCCTGGCGCCTGCGCTCGGAGCTCGAGCTGAAGCTCGGCCGCGAGGACGCCGCGTTCGAGACGCTGCTCGAGGGCCGCCGAGCATTTCGCCAGCCGCAGGGGCGCGCGCAGGCGATCGCGCTGCTGGAACGCGCGCGGCAGATCGAGCCGTGGGACGTGGAGGTCGGCCTCGACCTCGCGCGCCTCTACGCGAAGACCGATCAGCGGCACGCCGCGCTCGAGCTGCTCGAGCTGTTGGCTTTGCGCGCTGAGGCCCACGAGCTGCGCCGGGTCGCCGCGCGCCGCGTGCTCATCACCTGGGCGCTGCGCGACTTCTGGGCGTGGATCCGAGCGCACTTCGCCAAGCCGGCGCCGCGGCCCGCGCCCGACGAATCGCTCGAGCTGGAGCTGCTGGATCCGATCCTGCCCGCAGCCGTCGAGGGGCGCTCGCGCCCGGAGCCGACGCTGCCGCTGGTGGAGACCGTCTCGCCCGACGACGACCCGGACACCTGGCGCGCAGATTTCCGCTAGGGAACCTCTGCAAAACGCACCCCACAACTGATAGAGAACGTGGTGGGGGG
>CAYWRY010000079.1:8041-18542 GCA_964460485.1 uncultured Spirochaetales bacterium | reverse complement strand
ACCGGGCCGCGTGACAGGGGCGGTCACGAGCTGAGCGAAGTGAACAGGCAGACCGGGCGGAACAGCGCCGGCGCCGGCGAGAGTGTCCCGATCGCGGCCTCGCCCGGGCGCACCACGAGATGCGCCTCCGCCTCGCAGCGTGGGCAGCGCGCGCGCACGGACGTGCCGGCGGCCAGCTTCGGCTGCGCGCGGTCGAGCCAGCTCGCGAGGTCGCTCGCGCCGCCGCAGGTGGGGCAAGGCAGGGAGTCCGTCACGCGTCCCGCCGCAGCGCGAACAGTGCGTCGCCCGGGCGCACGCGGCTCGGCACCGCGAGCGTCGCCTCGCCGCCGGCGACGCGTTCGACGCTGCGCCCGTTCACGCGCAGGCCGCTCACCTCCATCAGGAAATCGCTGGTCGCGCCGCGCACGTGAAGGCGGTCGCCCGTCGCGAGCGCGCCGTCGACGGCGATGCGCGCGGCCCGGCTGCGCGGGAAGTAGTGACGCACGCTGCCGACCCGCACCGGTGTGCTCGCGAGGACGGCGAGCGCGTCGGCGTGGGCGCGCGGCGCGGCGGGCGGTAGCGGAGCGGCGGTCGCGGCGGGCGGGGTCGCCACCTCGGTCGTCTTGGGCGCGGAGCCGCGCGCGCTGCGAGCGGCGTTGGGATCGCAGCGCGTCGGCCGCGCGCGCACGCGCGGCGCAGGCCGGCTGGTGCGACTCGCCGCCTTCTTCGCGGCCTTGGCCGCCTTCGCAGCGCGCGGCGCGCGCCGCTTGCGGCGCCCGGCCTTCGCCTTCCTCGCCTGCGCCGCCTGCTTGCGCCGGACCTTCTTGCGCTCCGCCATCCGCGACCCCCGACGCTGCAGCATAGGCAGGTCCGGCGAAGGCCGAAGCCTCGCCTGCCGATTCGACGGCGGGCGCCGCTGGATGCGACCGGGCAGGTCGAGCGAACGCGCTGGCGGCGCGCGCCTGAACCGCTCAGGCCCCCGGCCGCGCGACCGTCGACACAGGGACGAGTGCCGTCAGCTCGGGGATCTCGCTTTTCATGGCGGGCTCGAGGGCGAGCCGCAGCGTCGCCGACTGCGCGGGACAGGTGGCGCAGGTGCCCTGGAACTCGATGCGCGCGGTGCCGTCCTCGCTCACGCCCAACAGCTCGACGTTGCCGCCGTCGGCGATGAGCGCGGGCCGCAGCCGGTCGAGCGCCAGCTCGAGCTTGGCGCGCAGCGGGCGGACGAGCTCCGAGGACATGCTCGCCCTTCGGCGCCCGCGCGGCCGGCCTTGAGCGCCGCGGGGCCGCCCGCGTCGGGCGCGCCAGCTCTCTCCACGCGCGACTCCGCTCGCAGCGCCCCGTGCGGCTGGGTAGGTTTCGCGGCCATGCAGGTCACGGTTCGCTTGTTCGGGTCGCTGCGGGAGGCGACGGGCGCGAAGGAGCTCGCGGTGTCGATGGGTCCCGGCGCGCGCGTCGAGGAGCTGTTCGCACTGCTGGCGCGAGATCACCGGGCCTTCGAGCGCCTGGGCGCGAAGCTGCGCGTCGCGGTGAACCGGAACGTCGTCGGCTTCGAGCACGCGCTCGCCGAAGGAGACGAGGTCGCGTTCCTGCCGCCGGTCTCCGGCGGTGTCGAGCCGAAGCGCTGCTGGATCTCCGATCGGCCCCTCGACGCCAGCGCGGTCGTGAACCGAGTCTCCGGCCCCGACGCCGGCGGCATCGTCACCTTCGTGGGCGCGGTGCGAGCCGCGTCGCGCGGGCACGCGATCCGCCACCTCGAGTACGAGGCCTATCCGGAGATGGCGGAGCGCGAGCTGGAGAAGATTTGCGACGAGGCTGCGCAGCAGTGGGGCGCGCGCGTCGCCATCGCCCATCGCGTCGGGCATCTCCCGATCGGCGAGATCGCGGTGGTGGTGGCCGCCGCCGCGAAGCACCGCGCTGAGGCCTTCGCCGCCTGTCGCTACGCGATCGACACGCTGAAGGTGCGGGTCCCGATCTGGAAGAAGGAGTTCGCCGAGAGCGGCGAGTACTGGGTCGAGGACCACGCCTAGTGCGGCGGCGCCGAGTCGAGCGGCGCGCTGCGCGCCCGGGCGCGCCGTGAGCCACGAGCCCCGGCACTCGCCCGCGGCGAAGCAGCATCACGCGAGCGCGCCGAGGCGCATCGGCTGCGCGGTGATCACGGTGAGCGACACGCGCACGCCGGACACGGACTCGGGTGGGGACCTGCTCGCCGAACTCGTCGCGGGCGCCGGGCATGCGCTCGTCTCGCGCGAGATCGTGCGCGACGACGCCGGCGAGATCCGCGCCGCGACCCTGCGCGCGCTCGCGCTGGAGGCTTGCGGCGCCGTGTTGCTGACGGGCGGCACGGGCGCCTCGCCGCGCGACGTCACGCCCGAAGCGGTGCGGCCTCTGCTCGAGCGCGAGCTGCCGGGATTCGGTGAGCTGTTCCGCATGCTCTCGTTCCACGAGATCGGGCCCGCGGCCATGCTGTCGCGCGCGTTCGCCGGCTCGCGCGCGGGCAAGGCGATCTTCTGCCTGCCCGGCTCTCCCGCCGCGATTCGGCTCGCGCTGGAGCGGCTCGTGCTGCCCGAGCTCGGTCACGTGGTGGGCGAGGCGACCAAGCGGGCGGGCCAGCACGGGCACGCGAGGAGCTGACCCCCGCGCGGCGTTCAGTTTCGTTCGGGAAGCCGAAAGCGCTGGGCGCGCGAGCCCGTCGTCTCGCCGCTTGCGCTCGCGCTGCGCATGGCCCGCACGGCCGCCCGCGTTTCCTCCCTCCGCGCGCGCGCACTCACGAGACGTGACGCCCCAGCGACCTCTCTCCCTCCGCGACCGCGCCGTCCACGGCGCCGGCTGGCTCGCGCTCGCGCTCGCTGCGGCGCTCTGTCTGCCGCCCGCGGAGATCCGCATCTGGGTCGACGCGCAGGGCGTCACCCACGCGACCAACGAGCCCGGCGCGGCGCCGGCGAGCGCGCGGGCAGCGAGCGAGGCGAGCGCGCTCTGGGGCGAGGAGCGCTTCGGTGCGCCGCTCCCGCGCGAGCGCGGCGCCAGCAGCTCCGAGGAAGATCGCGCGTACCGCGCGCTGCGCGAGGCGCTCGTCGATCTGCAGCGCGGCGACACGCAGCTTGCGATCGCGCGCCTGAACGGGGTGCTGCGCGTCGACGCAAGGCGCCCGGAGGCGCACTTCTACCTCGCGCTGATCGAGGCGCGGCGCGGCTACCTGGACGCCGCGGAGGCGCACCTGCGCGCGTTCCTGTCGGTGGCCGGCGATGACTTCGACGACTGGCGCGCGTCGGCGCTGCGCCGGCTCGCGCAGCTCGACGACGAACGCGCGCTGCAGGCCGCGCAGGGCAGGGGTGCGCTGGAGCTCGTGGCGCTGGGCCATCCCGACTTCGCGATCGAGGCCGACTCGGCGCTGCTCGCCGCCGGCGGCCCGGAGTTCGCGACCACGGTCTCGCGCCTGCTCGACGACACGCGCGCCCACGTGGGCCTGGCGCTCGGCACGATGCCCGACTCGCCCATCGGCGTCGTGCTGTACGGACGCGCGAACTATCTGCGCGCGCACGCGCATCGCTTCTCGTTCCAGACCGTGGGCTTCTTCGACGGCCGCATCCACGCGGTCTCCGCCGCGCATCCGGGCGGGGAGCTGCGCGGGCTGCTCACGCACGAGTACACCCACGCGCTGTTCAAGCAGATCGCCGCAGACGACCAGCCCTACTGGCTCAACGAGGGCCTCGCCGAGCTGCTGGAGCGCGGCGCCCTGCGCAGGCCCGCGCTGTCGCGCAGCGAGGAGACGCAGCTGCGCGCCGCGCTCGCGGCGGGCGAGTGGCTCCCGTTGCGCCGGATCGCGCCGAGCTTCAGCGGCCTCAGCGACAAGCAGGCGCGGCTCGCGTACGCGATCTCGACTGCGGCCGCCGACTGGCTGGTGCGGAACACGGACGCGCGGGCGCGCGGCGAGCTGCTGCGCAGCCTCGGGCGCGGCGTCGACGTCGACGACGCGCTGCGCGCCGCGCTGGGCGTCGACAGCGACGGCCTCGACGCCGCGCTGCAGCGCGAGCTGCTCGGCAAGGGCGTCGCGCCCGCGCCGGTCGCCGCGAATCCCTGAGCGAGGGCGGCTCGGCGGAGCGCTCGCGCGCGTCAGCGCCCGGCCGCCTCGTCGAGCAGCCGCGATGCCTCGAGAATCACCTCGGTCATCGACGCGTCGAAGCTCTGCTCGGGCGCCGGGCTGCCGGGCGTGAACTCGAAGCGCCCTGCGCCGGTCTGGGCGATCGCCAACGCGGCGTCGATCCCGCGCTCCTTGGCCGTCTCAGCGTGAACTAGGCGGCCGTTGGCGAGCCACAGGCCGCACTCGCCGTCGTCGCCCTCGACCATCAGACAGCCGCTCTGGCCGCCCATCTCGAGCATCTGGAGCACGGCGAACACGGGGATCTTGGCGAGGTCGCCGCGCAGGGCCGAGGCCGCCGGAACGCTCGCGGGGCCAAAGGAGATCACGGTGCGGTCCGCGGGCGCGGCGCCGTGGGCGGTGAAGCTCGCGGCGAGGCGGCAGAACGTGACGGTCACGCCGCCGACCTCGATGCGGTCGCCCGCTTCGAGCGCGCGCTCGCCTTCGATCTTCGCGCCGTTCACCAGCGTGCCGTTCGTGCTGCCGAGGTCGCGCACGAACACGGCGTCGCCGCGCCGCACGACCGCAGCGTGCCGGCGCGAGGCGGCTACGGAGGGCACGCGTAGCTCGCACTCGGCGCTGCGGCCGATCACCGCCTCGCGGCCCTCCTCGAGGCGGTACGGAGGCTGGGGCGGCACGAACAGCATCGGGGCGTCGCCTGACATGCCAGGGCTTTCGGCGCGCGGCGTGCGCAGCTTGACGGCAACGCGCTCCGGCCGCGCGGATTCGCTCGGTTCCGTCCACGAGGCGCGGCGCCGTTCAGCGCTCGACGCGCACCGTGTCCCCGAGCAGAAGTCCCCACTTCCGGGCGGCCCCGGCGCGCACCTCGAGGACGACGTCGCAGGGCACCGGAGACGCGAACTGCGGCAAGTCGACGGGGCTCTTCGGGGTCGGGAGATCCGGCGAGATGCCGACGATGCGGCCGTCGCGGATCCACAGGATGTCGATCGAGAAGCGCATGTCCTTCATCCAGAACGACTGGATGCGCGGCGACTCGAACAGGAAGAGCATGCCCTCCTCCGCGCCCAACCCGGGCCGGCCGGAGAGGCCCCGTGCGCGCAGTGCCGGCGTGTCGACGACATCCACGCTCACCCGCACGCGCTCGTCCAGCACGACCACGGGGCGCCTCGGGCCCGACGCCAGCGCCGGGCTCGGCGCGACGAGCGCCAGGCACGCGAGCAGCACGGCGAGCGGGCGCGTCATCGGATCGAGAAGCCCACGAGGCCTTCGGGCGCCTCTTCGTGCACTGCGACCTCGCCCACCTGGGCGTGGCGAGGGCCGCGCTGGCAGAACGCAATCAGCGCCGCGACCGCTGGCGGCGCTCCCTCGAACGCGGCCTCGACGCTGCCGTCCGCGCAGTTGCGCACCCAGCCCGCCACGCCGTACCGCATCGCCTCGGCGCGCGTCGTCGCGCGGAAGCCGACGCCGTGCACGCGCCCGCGCACGACGACGCGGCGGCGCACGGCGCCTGCCCCGCCGGGCGCGCTCATGGGCGGGCGCTCGCGGGAGCGGGCGAGAGGCCAAGGGCGAGCACCGCTCAGTCCTCGCTCGGCGCGTAGTAGTCGAAGTCGACGACCTTCTCGCGCAGGTAGTCCCGCAGGTCGTCCACGAGCGACTTCTCGATCTGCCGGATGCGCTCGCGGGTGAGGCCCATCTCGTCGCCGAGCTGCTGGAGAGTGAGCGGCTCGTCCGCGAGCACCCGCGCCTGCATGATGCGCTGCTCGCGCGCCTTCAGCCGATCGGCGAAGGCCTTGACGTGCGTCATGAAGGTGCGGCGCAGATCCTCGTCGGCGACGCGCTGATCGGTGCTGTCGCCCGGGGCCGCGAGGAAATCGCCGAAGCGCGCGCCGCCCTCCTCGTCGCCGACCGGGGCGTCCATCGAGAGATCGCTGCCGCCGAGGCGCTGCTCCATGGAGACGACGTCACCTTCCGTCACGTCGAGGCGCTCGGCGATGAGCTTGGGCGTGGGCTCGAAGCCGAGCCGCTCCAGCTCCCGCTTCTCCTTGTTGAGGCGGAAGAACAGCTTGCGCTCCGCGCGCGTCGAGCCGAGTCGGACCAGGCGGATGTTGTCGATCAGGTACTTGAGGACGTACGCGCGGATCCAGTAGGCGGCATAGGTGGAGAGCTTCACCTCCTGGTAGGGGTCGAAGCGTTGCACGGCCTGGAGCAGGCCGAGGTTGCCCTCCTGGATCAGGTCGAGCGTGTTCACCCACGCGCGCCGGTACTCGAGGGCGATCTTCACCACGAGGCGCAGGTTCGCGAGCACGAGCTGGCGCGCCGCGTCCGCGTCGCGCTGCTCGACCCAGCGCCGCGCCAGCTCCTGCTCCTGCTCCCGCGAGATCGGCGGGTAGCCGCGCAGCTGCGCCATGTAGCGCGTGAGCGAGTCCGCGCGGCCGAGGTCCGCGTCGGCGGCGGGAGCGGGGAGGGGGGGTGCCGCGGGAACCGGCAGCGCAGGCGCTTCGCGCTCGCTCTCGTCGCTGGCCATGCGTCGCAACCTAGGAGACCGCCGCGCCAAAAGTAAGCGAGGCCGAGCTCTGTGCCCGGCCCCGCTTGGATCGGCTCGACGCTCGCCGCTCGCGGCAGCGGCGCAGCGCCGCGCGCTTACTGCTTCAGCGAGCGGATGTAGGCGATCACGTCGTCGACTTCCTTTGCCGACAGCGTGCCCCACGGCACCATGGTCGGGTTGCCGCCAAAGGCGGCCGCGCCCTTGGTGATCACGAGCTTCAGGTCGGCGTCGGTACCGGCCGTGCCGTCCTTGTCCGCGTCGAACTTGAACGCGCCCACCGAGAAGTCGCGCGGCGCGGGATTCAGCGCCTTGCCGGCGGGGCCGTCGCCCTTGCCCGCCTGACCGTGGCACGTCCAGCAGGTGCCCTTGCCCGTGTAGACCGTCTTGCCGGCTGCGGCGTCGCCCGCGAGCGACGCGGCGGCCACGCCGCTCGTGAGTGCGAAGGCGAGGCCCATCGTCCAGATCCGGTTCATCGCTACCTGTTCTCCTGCCGTTCCCGCTCTCCGAGTCGGGCGGCGCAGTTGGGAATTGGGGGGACAGGGAGCGCGAACGCGCTCCGCGCCACGCCGGCCCCCCATGGCCCGGCGCTCGATCGGACGCGCATCGTAGGAGCTTATTCAAGCGCGTCGATGGCCCCGGGCCTGCCCGCCTGCGTGTCCGCTGCTCGCGCGCGTGCGGCAGAGCGCCGCGCGCCGGCTACTTCCAGCCGCGCAGCAGCTCGACCACCGAGCGCACGCCGAAGCCGGTAGCGCCGTACGGCTGGAGGGCCGTCGCTTTCTCGGTGTCGGCGACCGGGGCGATGTCGAGATGCGCCCAGGGCGTCTCGCCGACGAAGTGCCAGAGCATCGCGGCCGCCGTGATCGTCCCGCCGTCACGGCCGCCCGTCTGCTTCACGTCGGCAATCTGGCCCTTCATGTGCTCCTTGTGGACGTCCCAGAGCGGAAGCTGCCAGTAACGCTCGCCGGTCGCCTCGCCCGCCGCGATCACGCGGTTCACGAGGCGCTGGTCGTTGCCCAACACGGCCGCGCACCAGGTACCCACCGCGACCGCGCAAGCGCCGGTCAGCGTGGCGAGGTCGATCATCGCGGTGGGCTCGTAGGTGGTGCGCGCGTGGTGGAGCACGTCCGCGAGCACGAGGCGCCCCTCGGCGTCCGTGTTCGCGATCGCGATCGTCTGGCCCGAGAGCGTGGTGACGATGTCGTCGGGCCGGTAGGCGGCTCCGCTCGGCATGTTCTCGACCGCGCCGATCAGGCCCACGACGTGCACCGGCAGCTTCAGCAGCGCAGCCGCGCGCAGCGCGCCGATCACCGCGGCGCCGCCCGACATGTCGTGCTTCATCTTCTCCATGCTCGCGCTCGGCTTCAGCGAGAGTCCGCCGGAGTCGAAGCACACGCCCTTTCCGATCACGCACAGGGTCGGACGCTTGCGCCCGCCCTTCTTCGCAGCCTTCTGGGGCGCGCCGTGCTCGAGCACGATCAGGCGCGGCTCGTTCGCGCTGCCCTGGGCGACGGCCAGCATCGCTCCGAAACCGCGCTTCGCGAGCTCGTCCTTGCCCCACACGCTCACGCGCAGGCCGACCTCCTTGGCGACGCGCTCGGCCCGCTTTGCGAGCTCTGCGGGGGGCAGCTTGTTGGGGGGCTCGTTCGACAGCGCGCGCGCGAGGTTCTGAGATTCCGCCAGCACCACGCCGATCGCCGCCGCGGCGCTCGCGGCGCGCTTGGCTGCGGCGCGCGGCGCGACGAGCGAGACGCGCTCGACCGGCTTCTTGTCCTTCTTCGCCGCCAGGTACTGGTCGAAGCGATAGCCGCCGAGCACCGCGCCCTCGGCGAGCGCCTGGAACGCGGCCGGCGCCTTCACGCGCCGCGCGGTCGGAGCGGCCAGGGCGATCAGTGTGGCCTTGCGCGCGCTTCCTTCGCGCACCGCGGCCGCGGCCGCGTCGCGCAGCGCTGCGGCGTCGAGCTTTGCCTCCGCGCCGACGCCCAGTAACAACACGCGCTTCGCCTTCGCACCGCTCGGGCCGTGCAGGGTGAGCGACTCGCCGCGCTTGCCGGAGAAGTCGCCGCTGCGAATCGCATCGGCGATGCGCCCGCCGAGGGCGGCGTCGAGGGCGGCCAGCGGCACGGGCACACGCCACTTCGCGGGGTCGAGCTCGGTCAGCGGCAGGGCGAGCACGTCCGCGCTCACGTTCTCGAGCGCAGCGGCATCCACTGTGATCTTCATGCCAGGACTCTCCGTCATGCGTTGGCGACGTGTGACGCTGCTCTCATCGGTAGGCGGCGCAGAAATCCCGAGAACGGGCCCGCCGCCCTCGGGATTTGGTTGACGGGCTTAGCCCCTCTCCTAGACTCGCGCCGCTTTTTTCCTGGCTTCTCGCGCTGCCGGGACGGTCTTCGGGGGGAACGTCTCGCATGGACCTCAACGTCTTAACGCTCGTCCATGAGGCGTCGTGGCCGGTGCAAGCGGTCATCGCGCTCATGGCCATGGCGTCGGTGCTGAGCTGGGGCGCGATCGCGTTCAAGCTGCGCGAGTTCGGCAGCGCGGAGCGGGACACGGAAGAGTTCCTCGCCACCTATCACCAGGGCTCGTTCGAGGACACGGAGAAGGCGGCCCGCGAGCACCCGCGCAGCCCGCTCTCCGCGGTGATGCTCGCTGGCGTCGCGGAGTTGAAGCGCATCGCGCGTTACCGGGGCCGCGGTGACGAGGGCTTCGACGCGAGCCAACTCCGCACCGTGAACAAGGCGATCAGCTGGGCGGGCTCTCAGGAGGCGCTCCGGCTCGAGGGGCGGCTGGCGTTCCTGGCGACGGTCGGCAGCGCGACGCCGTTCGTGGGCCTGTTCGGCACCGTGATCGGAATCATCAACGCGTTCGCACAGATCGGCATGACAGGCAATGCAGGCCTCGAGACCGTGGGGCCCGGCATCGCCGAGGCGCTGGTGGCGACCGCCGTCGGTCTGTTCGCCGCGATCCCGGCCACCATCTTCTACAACGCGTTCGTCGCGCGCCTCCGCGATTTGACGGCCGCGATCGACCTGTTCACTGCGGAGCTGCAGGACGACATCGCCCATCTCTCGGCGTCCGCCGGGCGCGCCCCGGGCCCGCGCGCGCTGGAGCGCTAGCCGTGGCCGCGCAGGGGCTCGGGAAGACGCACCGCCCGATGTCCGAGATCAACGTCACGCCGTTCGTGGACGTGATGCTCGTGCTGCTGATCATCTTCATGGTCACCGCCCCGATGATGGAACAGGGCCTCGAAGTCGATCTGCCGAAGACCACCACCCAGAACATCCGAGTGAAGGACGCGCCCCTCGTGATCACCGTGAAGCGCGACGGCTCGATCCATCTCGCCGAGTCGGAGCCGTTCGGTCTCGACGAGCTCGAGGCGAAGCTGGGCGCGAACCTCGACCACAACCCCGGCCTCGAGGTGTTCCTGCGCGCGGACGAGAAGGTGCCCTACGGCGTCGTCGCGAGAGTGATGGCGAAGGCGCGCGCTGCGGGGGTCGAGCGGCTCGGCATGGTCACCGAGCCCGAGTGACGCGGCCGCGCGCATGAGCGAAGCCGCCGACATCTCCGCGCTGCGCGCGCGCGAGTACCGCCGCATGCTCGCGCTGTCGGCGGCCGCGCACGTCGCGCTCTCGTTCGCCGCGGTCGTGTCGCTGCCGAGCTGGCGCGAGCACGAGATCCCTGCCGGCCCGATCATCGAGATGGTCACGCCCGCGGAGCTCGCCGCGCGCACGGGCGAGACGCTGCGCGCGCCGAAGCCCGCGCCCGCGAAGCCGCAGCCCGTTGCCGAGCCGGTGCCCCCGCCGCCGCCAACCGATCAGGTCGTGATTCCCGTCGACACGCACCGCAAGCCCGCGCAGCCGAAGCCGAAGCCCGCGCCC
>CAYWRY010000079.1:0-7941 GCA_964460485.1 uncultured Spirochaetales bacterium | reverse complement strand
CGCCCCGCGAGCGACCGCAGGAGGTCGAGCAGGTCGAGCTCGAGGATCTGCTGATCGAGGAGCGCATCCTGAGCGGCGCGATGCCGGGCGAGGCGAAGCCGGAGGCGCGGCCGCAGGTGGTGCCCGGCGGGGGTGGCACGGGTCCGCCCATCACGACCGAGGTCGCGGCCTGGCAGCAGAAAGTGCGCGCGCACGTGCGGCGCACCTGGGGCCTCACGCCGGGCCTGCGCGGGAAGGGGCTGAAGACGCTCGCGAGCGTCGAGCTGACCGCGAGCGGCGTCGTCATCGACTACGAGATCGAACGTTCCTCCGGGAACCCTTGGTTCGACGACAGCGTCGAGCGGTATCTGGAGGAGGCGGGCTCGCTGCCCGCGCCGCCGGAGAGCGGCGAGTGGCCCATCGAGTTCAAGGGGGATTTCTAGGTGCGCACTCGGTGGATCCTCGCGGCCAGCCTCGCGCTCGCGTCGCCTTTGTGGGCGCAGGATCGCCCCACCACGATCGTCACGACGGGCCGCATGCAGCTCGACAACGTCGCCGTCCAGCGCTTCCTGCCGCGCACGCCCGAGGCGGCCACGGTCGCGCAGGAGCTTCATTCGGCGCTGGGCGGCGGCCTCGAGTTCTCGATGCTCTACGCGCTCACGCCGGAGCAAGCGTTCCTCGAGCCGCTGACGAGTCCCGCGCTCGGCTCCTCGCGCGCGCCCAACTGCGCGAACTGGAAGCAGATCGGCACGGACTACCTGGTGCAGGGCGAGGCCGAGCTCACGCCGGAGACGCTGCGCATCACCTACCGCGTGTGGGACGTGGTGAAGTGCAGCGCGAAGATCGCGTCGAAGCAGCGCACGGCGCGGCCCGAGAACGCGCGCCGGCTCGGCAAGTCGATCGCCGACGAGATCGTCGGCGCGTTGACGGGCGTGCCCGGCGTCGCGGACACGGAGATGGCGTACGTCTCAAGCCGGATCGGGTCCAAGGAAGTCTTCGTCATGGACGCGAACGGCGACAACCAACGCGCCGCCACGCGCTGGGGGACGATCACGACCTTCCCGAGCTGGGATCCCGACGGATCGGGGCTCGTGCTCACCACCTACCGCTACCGGAACCGCCCGTGGCTGTTCTCGCTGAAACGCGGTGGTCTCCCGTCCGGACGGCTCTTCCAGTCGCTGCCAGATTCGACGCGCCTCTACCGCGGCGTCTACGACCCGAGCGGCACCCGACTCGCGATCGTCGGCAGCGTCGACGGCGTGAGCGAGATCTTCACGGCTGCGACCGGCGGCGGTCTGAAACGGCTCACCAAGGATCGCCACATCGACGTCGGCCCCACCTGGTCTCCCGACGGCCGCCAGCTCGCCTACGTCTCCGATCGCACGGGCGCTCCGCAGATCTACGTGATGAACGCGGACGGCAGCGGCGTGCGGCGGCTCACCTTCGACGGCGCCTACAACACCTCGCCGGCCTGGTCGCCCGACGGCGAGTGGATCGCGTTCGAGACGAGGATCGACGGGCAGTTCGACATCTGGAAGGTCAGCCCGCGCGGGGGCGCCTCGGTCCCGATGATCTCGCATCCGCGCAGCGACGAGCAGCCGAGCTGGTCGCCAGACGGCCGCCTGCTCGCGTTCAGCTCGACTCGCAAGGGTCGCTACGACATCTATGTCGCAGCCAGCGCCGGCGAGGCACGCGACCTGCCGGCACGGCGCATCACGAACGGCGGCGACAACACGCACCCGGCATGGGGCCCGCGGCGCACGCGGTGAGACGACGGGGAGGAAGACCATGAAGAGCTTTCAGATCGCAGCGCTCTCGGTTCTCTGCGCGGCCTCGCTCGGCTGCGCGACGGTCGCCGAGCAGCGCAAGCTCGAGTACGAGATCAACAAGATGCGCTCGAGCAGCAGCGCGGCCGACCAGGGCAAGCGCATCGCGGAGCTCTCCGCGGATCTCGACGCGATCCGCGCGGAGGTCGCCGAGCTGCGCGGGCGCGTGGAGCAGGCCGAGCACGGCGTGAAGCAGGCGAGCGAGGACGCGCGCGCGGCCCGCGAGGCGAGCGCGGCGCGGCCCGAGGCCGCACCGACGGAGGAGGAAGATCCCACCGAGGGCGCGGCGGCCGCCGAGGTCGCGCTCTACCGCGAGGGCTTCGACGCGTGGCGTGCCGGCGGCCACGCGAGTTGTATTGACCGCTTCGGACGCTTCCTGCAATCTTTCGCGTCCTCGAAGTTGGCCGACGACGCTGCGTTCTGGTGGGCGGACTGCCATTACAAGGCCGGGGAGCTGCAAAAAGCGGTGCTGCGCTTCGACGAGGTGGCGACGCGCTATCCCGACAGCGAGAAGGCGCCCGAGGCGCTGTTCCGAGAAGGCGAGACGCTCCTCCAGCTCGGCCCCAAGTTCTCGAAGGCGGCACGACAGGTCTTTCAGCGGGTGATCGACGACTACCCGGACCACAAGCGGGCGCAGGACGCGCGCGAGCGCTTGGCGATCATCGGCGGCTGAGCGCGACCGCTCTGCCCGCGCCCGATCCTCAGCTCGGCTCTCGACGCAGAAAGGAACCTTCGGTGCGAAAGCGCGACCTCGAAAAATTCAAGAAGATCTTGCTCGAGCAGCGCGATCAGCTCACGGGAAACGCGAAAAAGGCGGTCAGCGGCGACATCCATCTCGACCCCGACGACTTCCCCGACGAGATCGACTCGGCGTCGTCCGAGATGAACCTCGCGTTCCAGGGGCGCCTGCGCGAACGCGAGCGCGGACTGCTCGCGAAGATCGAGGAGGCGCTCCAGAAGATCGAGCAGGGTGTCTACGGCGAGTGCGAGAACTGCGGCGAAGAGATCGGGCTGAAGCGGCTCGAGGCGCGGCCGGTGGCGGAGCTGTGCATCGACTGCAAGTCGGAGCAGGAGAGGCTGGAGCGGCACCAAGCCTGAGCGGGAGTCGTTCGCGAGTCCGCCGCCGCGGCCGCGCCGGGGGCGCGGCCGCGGCGGCTCGTGCCGACACGTCTCTCGCGCGCTTCATCTGGGTGGGAGGGCGCGGATCGGCGCGGCTTCGAGCCGCGCCTCCCGCGCTTCTCGGAGTTGCGTCGCCGAGCGCGGATGATGAGAGTGCGGCGATGAGCGAGAAGAGCCTCGTTCTCGGCATCGAGAGCAGCTGCGACGAGATGGCGGCGGCGGTGGTGCGCGGCGGGCGGGAAGTGCTGGCGAGCACGGTGCGCGGGCAGGGGGCGGTGCATGCGCCTTACGGTGGCGTCGTGCCCGAGCTCGCGTCGCGCGATCACGTGCGCGTCGTGTCGCAGGTCGTGCGTGCGGCGCTGGGCGAGGCCGGCGTCATGGAGGGAGAGCTCACCGGCGTGGCGGTGACCGCCGGGCCGGGCCTGCTCGGCTCGCTGCTGGTGGGGCTCTCGTTCGCGAAAGCGTATGCGTACCGTCTCGGCATCCCCGTCGTCGGCGTCCACCACCTCGCGGGTCATCTGGCCGCTGCAGAGATTTCGGATCCCGCTCTCGTGCCGCCGTATCTGGGGCTCGTCGTCTCCGGCGGGCACACGGCCCTCTACCGCATCGAGCGCGACGCGGCTCCGGCGCTGCTCGGGGAGACGCGCGACGACGCGGTGGGCGAAGCGTTCGACAAGGTCGCGAAGCTGCTCGGGCTCCCCTACCCGGGCGGGTCTGCGCTCTCGAGGCTCGCGCAGTCCGGAAATCCGCACGCTTTCGCGTTCCCCCGCCCGATGGCGGACGAGCCCGGCTACGACTTCTCCTATAGCGGGCTCAAGACGGCGGTCGCGCTCGCGGCGGCGAAGCAGCCGGAGCGCGCCGCCGACCTCGCCGCCGCGCTCGAGGCGGCCGCCACCGACGTGTTGGTCGCGAAGACGCGGCGAGCGGCGTTCGAGGAGGGTCTCGCGCGCGTCGCCGTGGTGGGCGGCGTCGCGGCCAACGCGCGCCTGCGCCGCGAGCTCGCCGCCGCCGCCGAGCGCGACGGCTTCGCACTGTTCCTGCCGCCGCTCGCGCTCTGCACCGACAACGCCGCGATGATCGCCGCCGCGGGGGCGCAGCTGCTCGCGCGCGGCGCCGCGGATTCGCTCGCGCTGTCCGCCTTCTCGCGCGTGCCGCTCACCGAGCGCCCCTGGGCGCGCGCCCGCTCGTGAGCGCGTCCGCGCGCGGGCAGAGGTCTGGCTGCGACGCCGGGACGGCGCGGTGAGCGCCGCCGAGGCGCGCAGCTTTCTCGAACGGCACGGCCTCGCACCGAGCAAGGAGCTGGGCCAGAACTTCCTGTGCGACGACGCCCAGGCCGACAAGCTCGTCCGCCTCGCCGAGGTGGGCGAGGCGGACGGCGTGCTCGAGATCGGCACCGGGCTCGGCATCCTGACGCGCGCCCTCGCGCGGCGCGCGCGCGCCGTCACGACCATCGAGGTGGACGCGGGCCTCGTGCGCGCGCTCGGCGCGGAGTCGGCGCTGCCGGCGAACGCGCGGCTGGTTCACGCGGACGCGCGGGCGGTGGACTTGGCGGCCGAGCTCGACGCGCTCGCTGCGCCGGGCGCGCGCCTGCGCATCGTCGCCAACCTGCCGTACTCGATCGCCACCCCGCTCATGCGCCGCTTCCTCGACCTCGCGCCTCGGCTCGCGGGCTGGGCGGTGATGATCCAGCGCGAGGTGGCGCAGCGCCTCGGGGCGCAGCCCGGGTCGAGTGATTACGGCTCTTTCGCCGTGCTCCACCAGCTCGTCGCCCGCGTGAAGCTCGGGCTCGCGGTGCACCCGCAGTGCTTTTATCCTCCGCCGCGAGTCGTCTCGAGCTTCGCGCTGCTCACGCCGCACGCGGATTTCGCCTTGCGACCCGGCGAGCTCGAAGCCGTCGAGCGGCTGGCGCGCGCGGCCTTCGCGCATCGGAGGAAGACGCTCGTGAACTCGTTGCGCCAGCACGGCGAGATCGACCCCGCGCCGTTGGCGGCGTTCCTCTCGCGCGCCGGCCTGGAAGCGCGCGCGCGCGCCGAGCAACTCTCGCCCGGGCAGTGGCTCGCCCTCGCCCGCGAGCTCCACGCGTGAGGGGCGAAGACCCGCGCCGCGACTTCGCCGCGCCGGTGCCGGTGCTGCTCACGCGGGCGGACGGCAGCGCGGACCGGGAACTGGGCGTGAACCTCTCGCCGCGCGGCGTGTGCGTGCGGCTGCAGCGGCCGATCGAGGTGGGCGAGCGCGTGCAGGTGGTGTTCACGCTGCCGCCGAACGGGCCCGAGATCCGAGCGGAAGGGATGGTGGTTTGGACCGGCCACGCCGGTCAGATCGACGCGGCGACGCAAGTGTTCGAGACCGGGGTCCACCTGCTGAGCCTCAGCGACGCGCAGCGCGCGGCCCTCGCGGAGTTCTCGAGCCAGCCGACCCACCGGAGGCGCTGACGGCGCCGATGGAGGGCGCGGCGCTGCGCGATGCC
Organism: uncultured Spirochaetales bacterium; assembly: GCA_964460485.1. GTDB lineage: Bacteria > Myxococcota_A > UBA9160 > UBA9160 > UBA6930 > VGRF01. Next base: position 2,550 of record CAYWRY010000079.1, on the reverse strand, counting down.
TTGGTCGCCCTCGCCCGTGAGTGCGGCGTCTCCGTGCGCGTGCTGCGCGCCGCCGCCGAGGCCGCACCGGGCCTCGCGAGCGGGCCGGCGCGGGTGCGCGGCGCGCCCTGGGTGGTGCTCGTTTCGAGCGACCCGCTGGGCGCGCAGATCGAAGCGCTCGCAGCGGGCCTCGTGGGCTTCGCGCGCGAGGCGGTGGATGCGCGCTACCTGCCGCCTGCTGTGCGCGAGGCGCTCGACCGCGCGGCGCAACCCGGCGGTCGCTGAGGCGGTCCGCGATCGCGATCACGCTTCCGACCGGCTGCCGGTCGCTTGCCGCGTGGAAATGCGTTGACACCTTCCCGCGCATGCGTGTACACCCACGCGCGAGCCGAGGGGAATCGCAGGGCGCGATCTCCATCGAACGCTCCCCAGACACCGGGCACAGCCCGCGCACAGGACGACGCACACTCGCCCGAGATCGCTCGCATCCGCACGTCGGAGCGAGACGGGGCGGAAAGCTGGCGAGCTCCCCGCGACGGCCGACGTGTGCCGCGCGGCGCACTCGACGGCGAGCGCTCCCGCTCGGGACGGCCGAGTTCTCGCGGACCCCGGCGAGGCCCAGCGCATGTCCACCGTCACGGCCGCTTCGAGCCGCGAGCAGCGGGTCACCGCGCGCTCGCTGAAGGCGCGCAAAGGGAAGGGCGAGCCCTTCTCGGTGCTGACCGCCTACGACGCCACCTTCGCGCGCATCTTCGACGAGGCCGGCATCGACGTGCTGCTCGTCGGAGACTCTGTCGGCAACACCGTGCAGGGCCACGACACCACGCTGCCGGTGACGCTCGACGAGATGCTCTACCACACGCGCCTCGTGGCGCGGACCGCGCGGCGCGCGCTCGTCGTCGGCGACATGCCGTTCGGCAGCTATCAGGTCTCGGCCGAGGAGGCGGTGCGCAACGCCATCCGTTTCGTCAAGGAAGGCGGCGCCGCTGCGGTGAAGCTCGAGGGCGGCCGGCGCATGCGCGAGACCATCGCGCGCATCGTGGACGCAGAGATTCCCGTGATGGGCCACGTCGGCCTCACGCCGCAGTCCGTTCACAAGATGGGGGGCTACCGCGTGCAGGGCCGCGGCGCAGCGCGCGACGCGGTGATCGCCGACGCCCTGGCGGTGCAGGACGCCGGCGCCTTCGCGGTGGTGCTCGAGGGCATGCCCGCCGAGCTCGCCCCGGAGATCACGGCGCAGCTGGCGATCCCCACGATCGGCATCGGCGCGGGCGTCGGCTGCGACGGCCAGGTGCTCGTGCTGCACGACGTGCTCGGGCTCTCCGACTGGACGCCGAGCTTCGCGAAGCGGTACGCGAGCCTCGGGCAGCTGGCGTCGCAGGCAGCGCGCGCCTTCGCCGACGACGTGAGGCATCGCAAGTTCCCCGGCGACGAGCACTCCTACCGGGCCTGAAGAGCTTCCCCACTGCTCCGCGCCGCACGCGTCTCGCACGCCCGCGGCGGCCGGAATGACAGGAGTGCTTCGGCCTTGAGCCTGCGAAGCATCGAGCGGATCGAGACGGTACGCGCGCTCCAGGCGCGCGCCGACGCGGAGCGCGCGGCCGGGGGGCGCATCGCCCTCGTGCCCACCATGGGCGCCCTCCACGCGGGGCACCTCGCGCTGGTCGACGAAGCGCGCCGGCGCGCGCAGTTCGTGGTGGTGTCGATCTTCGTGAACCCTGCGCAGTTCGACTCCCCTGCGGACCTCGCGGCCTACCCGCGCACGCTCGAGGCCGACCTCGCCGCCTGTGCGTCGCGGGGCGTCGACGCGGTGTTCCTGCCGCGCGCCGACGAGCTCTACCCGCCCGGCTACCAGACCTGGATCGAGGTGACCGAGCTCGCGAAGCCGCTGTGCGGCGCGGCGCGCCCGGGACACTTCCGCGGCGTCGCGACGGTCGTCGCCAAGCTACTGATCGCAGCCAAGCCCCACGTCGCGGTGTTCGGCGCCAAAGACTTCCAACAGCTCGCGTTGATTCGGCGCCTGGTGCGCGACCTCGGCCTCGACGTCGAGATCGTCGGCCACGAGACCGTCCGCGAGCCCGACGGCCTCGCGCTGTCGAGCCGCAACGTGCACCTGACGCGCGAGACGCGCGCCCAAGCGCTCGCGCTCTCGCGCGCGCTGGCGGCCGCGCAACGCGCGGTCGACGCCGGCGAGCGCTCGCGCGCGGCGGTCGAGGCGCTCGTCGCGCGCGCGATCGGCACCGCGCCGCTCGCCAAGCTCGACTACGCCGAGCTGCGCGATCCCGAGACTCTTGCGCCGGCGCCGGAGCGCCTCGCGGGCCCCGCTCTGCTCGCGCTCGCCGTGTTCTTCCCGAAGGCCACGGGAGATTCCGTGCGCCTGATCGACAACTGCGTGCTGCACGTACCGAAGGAGTGACAGGACGTGACCCGAACCATGCTCAAGTCGAAGATCCACCGCGCGACCGTGACCGAGGCGAACCTCGAGTACGAGGGCAGCGTCACGATCGACAGCCTCTTGCTCGAGGCGGCGGACATCCTCCCCTACGAGAGCGTCGAGATCTACGACTGCAC
>CAYWRY010000078.1:0-18771 GCA_964460485.1 uncultured Spirochaetales bacterium | reverse complement strand
ACTTAGCAGCAGATGAGGGCGCGGTGTCCTCCGGCTGGTGAGAAATCCGGGCTAGACGCGCTCGGGGTCGGCGACCGCGGAGTAGAGCAGGCTGCAGCTGCAGAACGCCCCGATCACCACGAGCAGGTTCGTGAAGGGGAGCACCCAGCCGGCGAGCGTCATCTCGGGAAAGTGCGGCTCGAGCTCGGCGAACAGCGGCGGGATCGCGAGCCAGACGAAGGGTCCCACGCGCCAGCCGCGCTTGACCGCGAACAGGACGAGCAGGCCGTTGATCATCAGCAGCGACGTCATTTTCCAGCTCCAGCGAGGGCTCGCTCGGGGAGTGACGCCGCGGGCGCGGCGGGTGACGCGCCCGCCAGAAGACGCGAGCAGCTGCGCAGGAGCTGCCGGGGAGCTGCCGGGGCGCGGTCTGCGCGGCCGTCTAGAAATTCTTGGGAAGCCCGAGCCCTCTGCGCGCGATGATGTTCTTCTGGATCTCGCTCGCTCCGCCGCCGATCGTGTCGACGACCGTGTAGCGGTAGCTGCGCTCGAAGCGGCCGCCGAGCGGCGCCGCCGGCTCGCCGGGCCGCTGCGCGCCCTCCTCGCCCATCAGGTCGAGGGCGGTGTTCGCGAGGCGCTGCCCGGTCTCGTTCATGAACAGCTTGTACTGCGAAGACTCGACCGTCGGGATGCGGCCGCCGAGCGCCGCGCTGATCACGCGCCGCTGGAGCACGCGCGACACCTCCACCTCCGTGGCGATGCGCGCGAGGCGGTGCCGCACGCCCGGATCGCGCGCGAGCGGCGCGCCGTCGCGCTCGGCGCCGCGCAGCCAACCGACCAGCGCCTCGAGCTTCTTTTCCAGCGGACCCACCGGCATCATCGCGAAGCGCTCCAGGTCGAGCGCCTCGCTGATGTAGGTGAAGCCCTCGCCGACCTCGCCGACGACGTAGTCGTCGGGCACGAACACGTCGTCGAAGAACACCTCGTTGGTGCGCTCGTCGCCGATCGTCTCGATCGGCCGGATCGTGAAGCCGGGGTGGTTCATCGGAATCAGGAAGAGCGTGATGCCGTCGTGCTTCTTGGTCGCGTCGGTGCGCGCGCCCACCCAATACCAGTCGGCGAAGTGCGCCGACGTGGTCCACGTCTTCTGCCCGTTCAGCTTCCAGCCGCCGGGCGCCTTCTCGGCCTTCAGCTGCATGTTCGCGGCGTCGCTGCCCGCGTTGGGCTCGCTGTAGCCGATCGCGAACTCGATCTCGCCGCGCATGATCTGCGGCAGGAACTCGCGCTTCATCCGCTCGCTGCCACGGCGGATGAGCGTCTTGCCGACGATGCCGACGCCCTTTCCCGGCTGCGGCGCGCCCCAGCGCGAGAGCGCCTCGCTGAGGATGAAGTCGTAGATGCCCGACAGCTCGCGCCCGCCGTACTCCTTCGGCCACGACATGCCGAGCCAGCCGCGCTCGGCGAGCTTGCGCATGAAGGCGCGCTTGGGCGGCGTGTCCACGGTCTGCGAGAGCTGCTCGGGGTTCGCGTCCATCACGTCGGGCGACCAGTTCTCGCGCAGGAACGCCTCGACTTCGGCCTCGAACCGCTTCTCTTCCTCGGTCAGCCCGAACTCCATGGCCACGTCCTCGCCCCGTCAGCGCTTGCTGCGCAGCGCGGCGCTGGCGCGCTCTTCGTTGCGCATCGCCTCTTCCATCGAGTGCGCGTGGCCGTAGTTGATCGCGGCCTTCGCCGCGGCGACGGCGCGGGGCGGGTTCGCGGCGATCGTCGCGGCCAACTCGCGCGCCTCGGCCAGCAGCTTCGCCGCCGGCACCACTCGGTTCACGAGCCCGCACTCCGCCGCCTCCAGCGCCGAGATCGTGCGCGCGCTCATCACCAGCTCGAGCGCCTTCGCGCGGCCGACGATGCGCGGCAGGAGGTGCGTGCTGCCGAGGCCCGGCAGGATGCCGAGCTTCACGAAGGCGAGGCCGAGCTTCGCCGTGTCGGCGGCGATGCGGACGTCGCAGGGCAGGATCATCGTCACGCCCACGCCGATCGCCGCGCCGTTCACCGCGGCGATCAACGGCTTCGGGTACTCGGCCATTTCCAGCGGGAGCTTCTTCAGGAAGTCCTCCTCGCCGAGCTGCGGTCCGCTCGACGCGTTCTCGCCGGCCTGGTGCGCCTTCAAGTGCTCGAGGTCGACGCCCGCGCAGAATCCGCGCCCCGCGCCGGTGAGGATCACCGCGCGCACCGCGTCGTCGTCGCGCCAGGCGCGGATCGTCGCCGTGACCTCGTCGCCCATCTCGGTCGTGTAGGCGTTCAGCTTCTCGGGGCGGTTCAGCGTGATCGTGCCGATGCCGTCGCTGACCTCGCTCAGTGTGAACTGCGCCATCTCGTCTCCGTGGCCCTTTGGGGTCTGACCCCAAAGGGCCACTTCTCACTTCTCGCCCGTGTACGGCTTCCAGCTCGGCTTGCGCTTCTCGAGGAACGCTCTCGTGCCCTCCACCATGTCCGGGTGGGTGCTGTGCTCGTCGAGCACGTCGTGGGCGGCGTCGAGGCCCGCTTCGAGGCCGTGCTCGAGGCTGGTCCAGATCGCGCGCTTGGTGCGCGCGAGCGCCGTGGGCGAGTAGCGCGCGACGATTCCGGCGAGCTCTCGCGCGCGCGTCATCAGGCTCGCGGCCGGCAACACCTCGCCCACCAGGCCGAGCTCCTTCGCGCGCGCGGCGCTCATGCGCTCCGCGCTGCCGAGCAGCGCCATGCGCAGCACTGCGTCGAGGGGGATCTTGCGCGCGAGGCTCGCGGGCTCGAGCGCGGAGACGAGGCCCACCTCGCAGTGCGTATCGAAGAAGGTGGCCGTGTCGGCGGCGATCACGATGTCGCCGTCGGCGACGAAGTGGAGGCCGCCGCCCACGCACTGCCCGTTCACCGCCGTGATCACCGGCTTCCAGCAGCGGTTCTGCAGCGCGGTGATCTGCGAGTAGGGCGCATCGAGGCGGCCGCGGCTGGCGTAGTGCTGCGAGTCGCCGCTGGCGGTGGAGGTGATGTCCCAGCCGGTGCAGAAGGCCTTATCGCCGGCGCCGGTCACGATCGCGCACACCACCTCGGGGTCGCGCGCGATCTCGCCCCAGTAGCGGCGCAGCTGCTGCGTCATCTCGTAGTCGAAGGCGTTGCGCGCCCTCGGATTGTCGAGCGTCAGCGTCGCGACGCCGCCAGCCTTCTCGAAGTGAACGGTTCCGGGCATGCGCTCTCCCGCGACCGCCGCAGGGCGGCGTTCAGTCCTTCGCCAGGATCGCGATCCCGCACGCGGTCGGGTGGCCGCCGATGTTGTGGGAGAGCGCGACGCGCGCGCCCTTCACCTGGCGCTTGCCGGCCTTGCCGCGCAGCTGCTGCACGTTCTCGTAGATCATGCGCACGCCCGTCGCACCGGTCGGGTGTCCGAACGCCTTGAGGCCGCCGTCGGTGTTCACCGGCAGCGCGCCCGTCAGCTCGAAGGTGCCGGCGTGGATGTGCTCCTTCGCGGCGCCCTTCTCGATGAAGCCGAGGTCCTCGTATGTGAGCAGCTCGGTGAGCGTGAAGCAGTCGTGCACCTGGGCGACGTCGATCTCGTCCATCGGCTTCGCGATGCCCGCCTGGGCGTAGACGTCGGCGGCGGCCCAGCCGGTCGGCTTCCAGGAGAGGAAGTCGTTGCCGGGATCCTTCTGCGGATTCGGCCCCGCGATCACCGTCACGCCCTTCACGAGGATCCGGTCGCGCCCATGGCTCTTCGCGAGGTCCGCGCGCGTCACTACCGCGGCCGCCGCGCCGTCGGTCTGCGCCGCGCAGTCGTAGAGACCGAACGGCCACGAGATCATGCGCCCGTTCAGCGCCTCCTCGACGGTGATCTCGCGCTTCAGAAACGAGTTCGGCGCGAGGCAGCCGTTCCTGTGGTTCTTCACCGCGATCCTCGCGAGCTCTTCGCGGCCCGCGCCGTACTTCGCGAAGTACGTGGATGCGCACAGCGAGAACCAGCCCGCCGGCGTCTGCGGCAGGTCGCGCACGCGGTCCATCATCACGCTCGGGCCGGACACGCCGCGATCCTTCGGCTTGTCGTAACCGACCACGAGCACGGTGTCGTAGATCCCCGCCGCGATCGTCATCACCGCCATGCGGAACGCGTCGGTGCCCGTCGCGCAGTAGTTGCTGACCATCGTCACGGGCTTGCCGAACAGCTTCAGCGCGTCGCTGCACTCGTGCGGGCCCTTGTTCGAGTAGATCGAGCCGGTGAAGACCGCGTCGATCTGGCGCTGCGGATTCTCGATGCCCGCGTCGGCGTAGGCCTCGTAGGCGGCCTCGACGATCATGTCCGACGGCGCCTTGTCCCAGTTCTCGCCGAACTGGCAGCAGCCGACGCCCACGACCGCCGCCTTGTCGCGAAGCGCGTCGGTCCTCATCTAGTCGCCCTCCGGAAGCGGCACGCCCTTCCAGTAGTAGTTCGGTCTGCCGCCGCTCTGGTGGATGCGCCGGAACTCGAGCTCGACGGGCAGGCCGATGCGCACCTGCTCGGGGCGCACGTTCACGAGCTGGAGATGGATGCGCGCGCCGTCCACCTCGGTGACGGTCACTACCGTCGGCGGGTCGGGCGTCGGGAAGAAGAAATCGAAGGTGTAGGTCTGCACCGTGCCGACGCGATCCGAGAGGCGCACCAACTCGAAGTCGTCCTTCGCGAAGCAGCGCTCGCACACACGCTGGATCGGGAACTGCACGCCACCGCAGCGGTTGCACTTCTGGCCCTTGAACGCGACGTCCTCCTCGCGCTCGCGGAAGTGGATGGTCGCGGAGAGGCCGGGATCGCGGCCGGGCGCGTACTCCTTCGCGTCGAGTCCGCGCGCTCTGCTGTAGCGGTCGTAGCTCGCCACCGCGCGCCGGCGCGCCAGGTGCCAGGCGACGCCGCGGCGCGGCTCGAGCTTGCCGACGTGATCGGTCACCGCGAACGCCATCGCCTCGCCGCCGTCGCCGTAGGCTGCGAGCAGCACGCGCTCGCCCTGCTGCGCGCTCTCCAGCGCGCTGCACAAGAGGAGCGGCGCGAAGGCGACGCCCGCGTTGCCGAGCTTGCCGAACAGGGGGTCGACGAGCTGCGCGCGGTCGAGCTTCAGCGCGTGCGCGGCTCCGTGATGGCTGCGCGCGTCGGGTCCGAACAGGGCGATCTTCGAGAAGTCTCCGGCGCTCGCGCCGAGCTTCGCGAGCAGCCCGCGCACCACTTCGCAGATGCCGGGCGTGTAGCCCTCCTGCACGACGAAGCGCTCTTCCCAGCTGTGAACGAAGGGATCGCCCTCGCCGCGCCACACGTCGACGATCTCGTTGGCGATGGAGTAGGCGCCCTCGAAGGTCGCGATCGCGTCCGCGCCGCCGACCAGGAAAGCCGCCGCCCCGTCGCCGAAGTTCTGCTCGAGCGCCGAGCCGGGCGCCCCGAGCCGGGCGTCGCTCGCGACCACCAGCACGCGCCGCGCGCTGCCGGCGGTCACCGCATCGAAGGCGGCGTGTAGCGCGTCCGTGCCGGCGCGCAGCGAGCCCGAGAGATCGGTGGTGCGCACGTCGCGGCGCAGATCGAGCGCCTTCGCGACCAGCGCCGCCGCCTGCTTCTCCTGGAATGCGTAGGTGGTGGAGGCGAAGAGCAGCGCGTCGACGCTCGCGCGGTCGAAGCCGCGCAGGCAGTTCACCGCGGCGGTGACGCCCATGGTGACGGCGTCCTCGTCGTTCCAGGCGACCGAGCGCTCCGGGCCGCCGTCCTTGGGCGGGCGCCCGGCGAGCACGGAGAATCCGAGCCGCGTGGGCGGCACGTAGGCGCCGAACGAGACGATGCCGGCAGCGCCGCCGCGCACTGCGTCCCGCGCGTCTGGTTCGCCTTGCATCGCTGCCTCCTGTGCGCGGCGCGCGCGGCGGTTGCCGCCGCGCCGGTGGGGGCCTCGCTCGGGCCGCTCGCCCCGGGGGCATCAATTTCGATCCGGAGCGTATCGTAACCCTGCGAAGTGCGCGCAGTCAAAGGCGGATTCGGTGACACCTCGGGCCGCAAGGCGACCACCTCCAAGACAGCCCAAGCGGGCCCCGCGCCCGGAGCCAAAGGCCATCGATGTAGCCGCCAAGCTCGGCCGTTTCGCACGCAGCGCACGAGCGCTGGCTGCGGGCTCCCGGCGAGCGTGCGCGCATCCTGTGGGCATTCTCGAAGAACGCCCGCGTGGCGGCGGGGCTCGCGCGCCATGCGCCGGAGCGGACCTACACGCTGCGCACCCGCTACGGCCTCGTCCACCTGCGCGACAACTTCGGCGACGTCACGAATCTCCCGGGCCTGTTGGTGGAGAACGTCTACCGCGTCGCGAAGCTCGACCGGCCCGGCGAGATCTTCGACGTGGGCGCCAACATCGGCCTGTTCGCGAAGTGGATCCACGCCCACAACCCGGAGCGGCGCATCCACTGCTTCGAGCCGCTCGCCGGCAACGCGGCGCTCGCGCGGCTGAACTGCCCGGCCGCGATCGTCAACGCCGTTGGGGCGGGGCGGAGTCCGGCGCGCGTCGCGGCGAGCGTCGACCGCTACGGCATGATGGCTTCGAGCGTCGCGCAGCCCTGGGAGCTCGTGCCGTACGAGTTCGACGTGATCGCGCTCGACGACTACGCGCGCGAGCACGGCGTCCGCGAGGTCGCCTTCTTCAAGCTCGACACGGAGGGCATGGAGCTCGACGTGCTCGACGGCGCGAAGGCGGTGCTCGACCGAACCCACCGGGTGGCCATGGAGACGCACGGCGCGGAGCGACACGGGGCCTCGATCGAGCGCCTGCGCGCGGCGGGCTTCGCGATCGACGCGGAGCAGCGCGGCGGCGCGGTCGGCATGGTCTGGGCGTCGCGGGGCTGACGCGCAGCGGAGGGACGATCGAGGTCTGATCCCGATCGACCCCGGGCGGGCGCGTCGCCGCGGCGCGCGTGGATCGGACGGCGACGCCTCGCCCGTCGGCCGGTCGACCGGGCGAACCGCCGCGCCCGGCGCGATGATGGATCGCATGTCACCCGCGACCGCTCAAGCTCCCGGCCCGCGCGTCGCCATCGTGACGGGCGCCTCTTCGGGCATCGGCGCCGCTTCGGCGCGCGCACTCGCGCGCGCCGGCTTCCACGTCGTCCTCGCGGCGCGCCGCAAGGAGCGGCTCGAGGCGCTCGCGAAGGAGATCGCCGCGGCGGGCGGCCGCGCACTGCCCGCGACCGCAGACCTCGCGCGCGAGGCCGACTGCACCGCGCTAGTCGAGCTGACCCTGCGCGAGCTCGGCCGCGTCGACGTGCTGGTGAACAACGCGGGCTTCAGCCCCGGCGCGCCCATCGAGCTGCTGCCGCGCGCCGAGATCGCCCGCACCTTCGAGGTGAACCTGATCGCCGCGCTGCACCTCACGGGCCTCGTGGCTCCCGCGATGCGCGCCCAGGGCGGCGGACGCGTGATCAACATCGGCTCGCTCGCGGGCAACGTGCCGGCGCCGATCGCGGTCACGTACGCAGCGACGAAGGCCGGCATGGAGATGGCGACGCGCTGCATTCGGCTCGAGCTCGCGCCGTGGAACATCCGCCTCTCGCACGTGGTGTGCGGCTTCGTCGACACCGAGACGTTCGAGAACACCAAGGCGACGGTCGAGCACATCCGCCGCGACCCGCGCAGCCCATATCGCAAGCTGCTGCTCGACCTGGACGAGTTCGCGCAGCGCCAAGTCGCGAGTGCGCTGCCGCCGGAGACGGTGGCGCGCGTGGTGGTGGAGGCCGCGACCGCCCGCCGGCCACGGGAGACCTACTTCACGCCCGCGTCGGCGCGCTTCCAGCGCGCCTTCCTGAACGCGCTGCCCGAGCGCTGGCTCCAGGCGCTGCTGCGCCGGCTCTACAAGATCGAGGCCGCGCGCAGCTGAGCCGTTGGGGTCTCACCCGATCGGCTCACGCCTGCTCGCGCCGGACTCCAAAGCGCGCCACGTAGCTCGCGAACGCGGCATCGATCTCGGCCGCCGTGAGGCCGAAGCCCTCGAGCGTGTAGCGATGGGCGCCGTGCTCCTCGCGCGGGTGCGCGGCGACGTAGTCGCGCATGCGGCGCTCGAACTCGGGGGTCAGCGCGAGGCCGAAGTGTTCGTAGATGCGGCGCACGCAGCCGATCGCGTCGGCCGCGATCTCGTGGAAGTGCAGGTCGACGAACTGCGCGGCGCGCGCCGCGTGCCGCTCGCGCGCCCGCAGCCCGCTCGCCAGCGTCGTCGACCACGCGCGCAGCTGCTGCCGGCCCAGCGCGTGGGGATCCCGCGCGTCGCTCGCCACCTGCCGCAGCGTCCACTCGAGCGACGCCACCGACGGCACCACGCGGCGCGGGTCGCGGTGCGTCTGCACGATCAGGGCGTCGGGGTAGGCGGCGAGCAGCGCGTCGATCGCGCCCAGATGGCCGGGCGACTTCAGCACCCAGCGCTGCCCCGCGTGGCGCGACTGCATGTGCTGCAGGAAGCGCTTGTGCCAGGCGTAGCAGCCGGTCATGTCGGCGCCGAGCAGCCAGTCCTGATAACCGACCACGTCGAAGCACATCTCGAAGCGGATGCTGGTGAACTCCGAGGCGGTGATCACGATGCACTCCTGCGGCAGCGCGGCGCCGACGGGGTGGATCGCCTGGATGCCGCGCGCCAGCTCGCGCAGCTGCGCGAAGCGCCACTCGCTGCGCGCGATGCGGGGGTCGCTCGCGTACGTGGCGGTCTCCGCCGGCGGACACGGGTCGTCCACCTCCCAGGAGAGCGGTGAGCGGTGGGCGGGGTCGAGGGCGAGCAGGCTGTAGAGCACGGTGGTACCCGTGCGCGGCAGGCCGATCACGAACAGCGGCCGCGCGATCTCCTGCTTCTCCACCTCCGGGTGGCGCTTGCGCCAATCCACCAGGCGCAGGCGCGCGACGAGCAGCTCCAGCACCTGGCGCCGCGCAAAGTAGCGGCCGAAGGCGTTCAGCTTCGCGTCGCGCTCGAGCGATTCCAGCAGCACGCGCAGGCCGGTGCGGAAGCTGTCGGGACCGAAGTCGGCGAGCTCGGACTCGCGGCGCGCGGCGCCGAGCAGGGCGTCCTCGTCGAGCGAGAAGCCGCGCACACCCAGCTTCGCGGCGGCGCGCCCGAGCGCGTTGAAGGCGCGGATCGGCGGCGGGCGGAACGCGGGCGGCGGCGCTTGCGACATGCGCGCCGCAGTGTGACCTGCGGCGGGAGAGCGACAAGCGTGCGAGGAACGCCTCGCCGAGCCCTGGGAGCTCGCTCGGCGGCTGCGCTTCGTCTCGCTGCGCTCGCGCTCGCTAGCGCCGGCTGCTCACCGAGTTCGCACGCAGCGTCGAACCGCGCACGATGCCGGAGCCGCTGCGCTGCGGGCCTCTCGGCTCATCCGTCTTGGACTTCGAGCTGGAGAACGCGCCCTGCACCCACTGCCGCTGGGTCGTGAACTCGATTCCGTCCGGAACCTGCTCCTGCGTGACGGCGCTGCCGCTGGCGAGCGCTCCGTAGCCGCTCTCGCCCATGACGCGCGGGCGGCTGCTGCGCGGTGTCTCCTGATAGCGGCTGGCCATGTGCGAGTCGTCCCAGCCGGCGCCGCTCGCCGCGGCCGGAGCGCGCTCGGGCGCGGCCTCTTCCGTCGCCGCCGGCGTCTCCGCCGACGCTGCCGAGCCCACCAGCAGCAGCAACGTGCATCCGAGCATCGCGATTCGCATGTCCGACCTCCGCGAGGAACTCTATGCGGGTGAGTCGCGCGCGGCGGTGACGGGTGACGCGGCACCCCGTCAGGCGCCGGTGGGGCGCGCCGGCTGCGGGAACGGCGGCGGCGCGTATTCGGAAAATTGCGGCAAGTCGCCGGCAGGTTCGAACCAGGGCGCGCGCGACGACACGAAGATGTGTCGCGCCTCGCGGATGCCCGGGTCGTCCTCGAGCGAGCCGCACGGAATCACCGCGCGGCCGAGCGCACGGTTCACGCCCGGCTGCGGCGCCCCGCAGTCGCCGCAGAAGAACTGCGTGAAGCGCTGCGCCTCGGGAATCTTGTAGGAGCGCAGGCGCTCCTCGCCGCGCAGCCAGCGAAAGGCGCCGGCCTCGACGAAGAGGTTCGACGCGTGGGCCGCGGCGCGCGCCCGGCGGCAGCGCGAGCAGTGGCAGCTCGTGACGTCGCCGCCGACGAGGGGCCCGGCGATCTCGTAGGCGACGGCTCCGCACAGGCAGGCGCCGCGAATCGCCGGCGGCGCGGGCTCGGTGTGGCGCTCGCTCGGAAGCTCCGGATCGCTCGACGAGGAGCCGAGGTGCTGCGTCAGCCCGTCGCGGATCTCGTGCCAGGGCGCCTTCGAGCCCACGAAGATGTGGTGACTCGGGCGGAGGCCCGGGTCGCCGTCGAGGGTGCCCACCGGGATCTGGATCTCTTCGCGCCAGCGCACGGGCAGCTTCGAGCCGCAATGGCCGCAGAAGGTGCGCGCGAGCAGCGCGGAAGACGCGTAGCTGCGCACCTCCGAGACACCGCGCATGAAGCGAAAGCCGCGCGCGGCCGCGCCCGCGTAGGTGGCGAACGCCGTGCCGTGCGCCTTGCGGCAGCGCGAGCAGTGGCAGTGCCCCATCCACTGGAGCGGTGTCGCGAGCTCGAAGGCGACGTCCCCGCACAGACAGCGGCCCGTGAGCATCGCTCCACCTCCGACAGCGCGCGGTCAGCTCCCGGCGCTCTCCGCCACGCGCTCGCAGTGATCGTCCGCCGTGCCGAAGGCGTGTTCGAGCACCAGCGCGCGCTTCAGGAAGTAGTGCGGCGGCATCTCCCAGGTGAAGCCCATGCCGCCGTAGATCTGGATGCACGTGCGCGCGTTCTTCTGCGCCGCGTCCCCCGCCACGATGCGCGCGGAGGAGACCGCGCGGTCCGCGTCGCCGATGCCCGCGTCGTCGCAGGTGGCGCCCGCGGCGTAGACCGCGGCGCGCGCCACCTCGAGGCGCACGTACATGTCGGCGGCGAAGTGCTTGATGGCCTGGAACGAGGCGATCGGCCGGTCGAACTGCTCGCGCTTCTTCGCGTAGTCGACAGCCAGCTCGAGCGCCGTCTCGGCGATGCCGAGCTGGAGCGCCGCCGTGAGCAGGGCGCCCTCGCGCCGCCAGCGCGCCGCCAGCGCGGCGTCGCCCAGCGCCGCGCCGCGCGGCAGCGCCGCCAGGTGACGCATCGGCGTGAGCGGATCCAGCGGGGTCGCGAAGTCGCGCCCCGTGAGCGCGCTCGCCGGAGCGCACGCCACGCCGCGCGCGCCGAGCACCACGAACGCGTCCAAAACGCCGGCGTGCTCCACGAGCTGCGGGCGATTCGTCGGGTGCGTGTCGTCGAGGCCGCCCACGATCGCGTCGCCGCTCGCGGCGCCGTCGACGGCGCCCGCCGCGAGGTGGCTCCACACCAGCGGGCCCGGCACGAGCCGGCGCCCGAGCTCCGCGAACACCAGCACCGCCTCCGCCAGGCCGAGGCCGACGCCGCCCCGCGCCTCGGGCAGCCGCAGCGAGAACACGCCCATGTCCGCGAGCTGCTTCCAGCGCTCGCGCGTGACCGGCGCCTTCTCGAGCGCGCCGAGCCCGTCGAGAGGGAACTCCCGCTCGCAGAAGTCGCGGATGCCCTGCTGGAGCGCGAGCTGGTCGTCGTTCAGCGAGAAGTTCATCGCGGCTCCCGCGGCATGCCGAGGATGCGCTCGGACACGATGTTGCGTTGCACCTGGCTGGAGCCGGCGGCGATCGTGAGCGAGAGCGAGTTCAGGAAGGTGTCGTTCACCTCGACGACGGGCAGCGCGGCGAAGTCGTCGCGCGCCAGGCCCGCGCGGCCGAGCAGGCGGTGGCCGAGCTCGTAGACGCGCTGGTTCAGCTCGGTGTAGGCGAGCTTCAGCGCCGAGCCGCCGAGGCCCGGCACGCCCGTCTTCTGCACCTCGCCGATCTGCCACTTCATGAGCGCCCAGAGCGCGTCCGCTTCTCCGGCGAGGCGTCCGAGCTCCTTGCGCAGCGCCTTGTCCTCCCACGCGCTCGCGTCGTCGCGCGTCAGCCGCTTCGCGAGCTGCGCCATGTCGCGCAGGAACTGCGTCAGCTCGATGATGTCCGCCGCCCACGCGGTACCGCGCTCGAAGCGCAGCGTCACGTTGGTGATGCGCCAGCCATCGTTCTCGGCGCCGACCACGTTCTCCGCCGGGATGCGGACGCTCTCGAGGAACATCTCGCTGAAGTCGCTCTCGCCGCGCAGCGTCGGCAGTGGGCGGATCTCGATGCCCGGCAGGTTCATGGGCAGGATCAGCCAGCTGATGCCCTTGTGCTTCGGCGCCGCCGGGTTCGTGCGCACGAGCAGCTCGCAGAAGTCGGCGCGCTGCGCGAACGACGTCCAGATCTTGTGGCCCGTGACGACGTAGTGGTCGCCGTCGCGTACGGCCGACGTCTTCAGCGCCGCGAGGTCGGAGCCCGCCATCGGCTCCGAGAAGCCTTGGCACCACACCTCCTCGCCGCGCAGGATGCGCGGCAGATGGCGCTGCTTCTGCAGCTCGGTGCCCTCGGCGATCAGCGTCGGACCCCCGTGGCGCAGGCCCACGAAGTTCATCCCCACGTAGGGCGCCTTCGCGCGCGCGGTCTCCTCGTAGTAGACGAGCTCTTCGGTGAGCGTCGCGCCGCGCCCGCCGTACTCCTTGGGCCAGTTCACGCCCGCGTAGCCGGCGTCGAACAGCTTGCGCTGCCAGCCGGTGTCCCACGCGCGGCGCGCGTCCCAGTCGTGGCGCGGCGGCGGCGGGCCGTGC
Source organism: uncultured Spirochaetales bacterium (assembly GCA_964460485.1). GTDB lineage: Bacteria > Myxococcota_A > UBA9160 > UBA9160 > UBA6930 > VGRF01. The sequence continues at coordinate 6,047 of CAYWRY010000078.1, read as the reverse complement.
TTCGGCACCTCCGCCGCGAGCCACGCGCGCAGCTCGGCGCGGAACTGCTCGTCGGCGTCCGAGTACCGAAGGTCCATCTCCCTGATCTCCGTTCGGCTTCGCCTCGCTGCGTGCGACCTGCGCCGCTTCGCGGCGTTGGGTCGCTTGCCTGGCGTCGTGCTGTTGGTCCTGTGCTCGCCGTCGTCGCTCTCGGACGCGGGGCGCGCGAAGCGGCGCATGATACGCAGGCACTCGCTGCCAGCCAGCGCGCGAGGGGGTAGCGTGCGCGCATGCGGTTCACGGTGCAGCTGCCGACGGACAAGGTGGCGCGGGCAGACGAGTTCCTGACGGGCGCGGCAATCGGCCAGATGGCGCGCGCGGCAGAAGATGCGGGCTTCGACGCGGCGTTCGTCACCGATCACCCGGCGCCCGGCGACCGCTGGCTCGCGAGCGGAGGGCACCACGCCCTCGATCCGTTCGTGGCGCTGTCGTTCGCCGCCGCCGCGACCACGCGCCTGCGCCTGCAGACCCACGTGCTGATCGCCGCCTACCGCAATCCGTTCCTCGCGGCGAAGGCGCTCGCGAGCCTCGACGTGGCCTCGGGCGGCCGGCTGATCGCGGGCACTGCGGCCGGTTACCTCGAGCCCGAGTTCGCGGCGCTGGGCGCGCCGTTCGCCGAGCGCAACGCGCTGGCCGACGAGCTGTTGATCGCGTTGAAGCGGATCTGGAGCGAGTCCGGCCTCGAGCTCGCGGGCAGGCATTTCTCTGCGACCGGAAACACCGCGCTGCCGCGGCCGGTGCAGATGCCGCATCCGCCGCTCTGGGTGGGCGGCAACAGCCGCCGAGCGATCCGCCGCGCGGTCGAGCACGGTGACGGCTGGCTCCCGTTCCCGGCGCCCGGAAAGATGGCGCGCCGCGTCGGCACCGCGGCGCTCGAGAGCGAGGACGACCTCGCGCGCGGCATCGCCTACGCGCGCGAGCACGCCCAGCGCGTGGGCCGGAGCGCGCCCCTCGACGTCTGCTTTTCTCCGTTCGGTCTCGACATGCGCGCCGACGGGCTCCCGGAGCCCGTCGCGATCCGCACGGCCGCCGAGCGGCTCGCCACGCTGGGCGTCACCTGGCTCGTGGTCACGCTGCCCTGCGCGACCCGTGCCGAGTTCTGCGCGCGCGCCGCCTGGTTCGGGCGCGAGGTGATCGCGAAGGACCGCTGACCTTCAGCCCCCGTCCCGCGCTCGCATTCGCTTCGCCCCCGAAAAACGCCCGGCGAGCGCCGGCCGCACCGTTGTAGGATCGCCCGGGGAAGCGAACGAGGACTCTCCGGTGCTGCGAATCGCGCGCGGGCTGCTGTGTGGCCTCGTCCTCGTCTGTGCCGCGGGCGCCGCCTCCGCGGCGACGATCCAGGTCACGATGACGGGCACGTGGAGCTCGGTGGTCGACACCGCCGGCGTCCTCGACGGCTCGATCGTCGCGGGCGGCGCGTTTACGGCGACGTTCGTGTACGACGATCAGGTGCCGGATAGTGAGCCATTCGTCGGCATCGGGAACTACCTGATGAACGGAGCCACTGGCGTGCTCTCCTTCACTACCGGCAACTACTCGTTCATCGATCAGGGAACGAGCAACAACGGCGTCGGGACCGAGGACAGCGTCCAAGGGGTGGATATCGTCGGGCTCTTCTTTGATCGGTTCTCGGCCGTGGGTCCGTTTCCAGTGGGCGTTGGAATCGATCCTTTCGGATACGCCAACCCCACGCTCACCGACTACTCAGAGACTGTGCTCAGTTCGGATCTCCTCACCGACATCCCCTGGGACGCGAGCCTCTGGGACACCAACTTCTACTTCTTCGGGCCGATCACGGGTCGCGGCGCCCAGGACTTCATCGAGCTCGACGGCACGGTCACCGGGATGACCGTCACGACGCCCGAGCCGGGCGTGGTCTGGCTGCTGATCGCGACCGGCACCGCACTCGGCCTGTGGCGGCGGCGCGCGCGCTAGCGCGGCGCGCTCTCCGCGCGGCAGGTCCCGCCTTCAAGTCCGCGGGCTTCCGAGCCGAAAGCTGGCTGCGGGAGGGGCGCTCGTGGGAGCTCGAGGACTGCTCGCCGCGTGCTGTCTGGTGGCCGCCACGGCGTGCGCGGGCGAGACCGAGACCGTGCCGAGCGTGCTGCTCGGCCGCTGGGAGAGCGCGGACCCCGCCTACGCCGGGCGCGCGCTGCTGATCTCGCGCCACGCGCTCGTGTTCGCGTCCAGCGCGACCGCCTCCGAGAACTTCGCGATCCGCGGCGTCGAGACGCACAGCGACGCGGACGGCAGCCTCGCCGTCGAGATCGCCTACGGCACGCGCTCTCAGGCCCTCACCCTGCGCCTGCGCCGCTATGCGACCGATCCCCCGTCGCTGAAGATCGGCGACCGCCCCGAGCGCTGGGTGCTGGCCGCCGCCGGAGGCGCGCGGCCGTGAGGAACGACAGCTTCTTCGCGAATCCCTCGTTCCGCGCGCACCTCTTGTGGGTGTGCGGCGGCTTCAGCGCGGCGCTGCTCGTCGCCGGCGGCGCGGCCCTGTTCGTCCCGCTCTTCCAGCGTTTCGACGCCGGCGTCGGCTCGCCGGACGAGATGCTGCGCCTGACCGGCGAGATCCTCGAGCTGCACGCGCGCTACTGGCCGGTCGCGGGGGTGGCGCTGTTCGCGACGCTGGGCTGCGCGTGGCTCCTGCACGCCCGCATGCGCAGCCCGCTGTTCCGCTTCGTGGCCGCCTTTCGCTCGCTCGCCGCCGGACGCGTTCCGGACGCGGTCGTGATCCGCGCGACGGACTACATCCAGGAGGAGTGCGCCGAGCTGAACGCCATGCTCGACGCGCTGCGTGCGCGCGCGCGCGCGCGGGCCGCCGCGCTGGAGCGCGTCGAGGAGCGGGCGGCGCTGATCGCCGAGTGGGCGAGCGCGAGCGGCGATCGGGAGCTCGTCGCCATGACGAATGCGCTCGAGGCGGAGTGCAAGGCGCTGCGCGGCACGCCGGAGGGCGCGTGAGGCGCGCGGAGCGCCAGGCGGGCTTCACGCTGGTCGAGGTGGTGATCGGCGTGGCGATCGTCGGCGTGCTCGGCGCCCTGTCGTTCACGAACTACCGCCTCTACATCGAGCGCGTGCGCGTGGCGCGCGCCGTGGTCGAGATCAAGGGGATCTCGCTGCATCTGGACGCGGTCGAGAACGACGGCGGCCGACTTCCCGCGACGCTCGCGGCGATGAACCTCGCGAAGATGGATCCCTGGGGTCGGCTCTACGTCTATCGAAGGATTGCCGGGGCACCGCCGTTTCTGGTGCGCAAGGATCAGTTCCTCGTTCCGCTCAACAAGGACTTCGATCTCTACAGCGTAGGAGCCGATGGAAGGTCGGTGGCCCGCATTACAGATCCAGACTCGCTCGATGACGTCGTGCGGGGCGCGAACGGCGCGTTCGTCGGCCTGGCGCGGAGCTATTAGGGCGTGGCGCTCGGGGGCTGGATCGAGGGGCGCTTCCTGCGCAGCCGCGTGGCGCGGCGCATCTTCAAGGCGGTCGTGATCAGCGCGCTGCTGCCGATCTCGGTGTTCGCGCTCGTCACCTGGCTCTCCACGACTCGCCAGCTCGAGGCCGACGCGCGCGGCCGGCTGCGCCGGGAGGCGAAGCAGCTCGGCATGGGCGCGGTCGAGCGGTTGATCCTGCTCGACGCCGCACTGGCGATGCCGGACCTGGCTCCCGAGGATCCGTTCCTCGACGGCAAGCTGAGGCGGCTCGAGCTCGTGCCGGACGGGGTCGCGCTCGGGCTCTCGGCGGGGCAGCGCGCCCAGCTCGCCTCGGGGGATTCGCTGCTCCACCTCGCGCCCGGTTCGCCGCCGCGCATTCTGCTGATTAGGCCGCGCGGCGAGGGCACGCTCGCCATCGCCGAGGCCGATCCCGCTTGGGTCTTCGCCAGCGAGGCGCTCCGCGCGAACGCCGAGGTGCGCGTCGAGAGCGGCGGCAGCGTGCTGTTCGAGCAGCGCCTCGCGCGCCGCACGGGCCTCGAGAGCCAGTCCTGGGACGCGTTTCTCCAGGCGGCCTTCGGCGCCGAGTCCTGGCGCTTCACGGTTTCGGAGCCGCGCGCGGTGGTGCTCGGTCCGCTCGAGAGCTTCCGCACGTCGTTCGCGCTCGTCGCGCTCGGGGCGCTGCTGCTGGTGGCCTTCGCCACCTCGATCCTCGTGCGCCGCAGCCTCGGTCCCGTGGAGGTCCTGCACGACGCGACGCGCCGCCTCGCGCAGCGCGACTACGCGGTGCGCGCGAACCTGGTGGGCGACGACGAGCTCGCCGCGCTGGGAGCCTCCTTCGACGCGATGGCCGCGCGCATCGAGCGCCACGTGGGCGTGATGCAGCGCCTCAACGGCGTCGGCGCCGCGCTGTCGAGCGAGCGCGAGCTCGACCACTTGCTGCGTTCGATCGTCGAGGGTGCGAGGTACGTGACCGGCGCGACGGTCGGCGCGTTCTATCTGCTGGACGATCGCGACGCGCTCGCGCGCCGCATCCTGAGCGGCGGGACGGAGGCCAACGAGGAGACGCTCGCGCGCCTCGCCGAGCGCGCGCTCGCCGCGGGCGCCGTCGAGCACGACCGCGCGCTCGAGGCGCTCTCGCTGCCGCTGCGCAACCACGAGGGCTCGCTGATCGGCGTGCTCCAGCTCGCCGGCGCCGCGTTCCCGGCCGAGGATCGCGCGATCGCCGAGTCGCTCGCCTCGCAGACGGCCATCGCACTCACCAAGGAGAAGCTCGCAGGCGAGTTCCGCGCGCTGTTCGAGGGGCTGATCGACCTGATCGTGCACGCGATCGACGAGAAGTCGCCCTACACGGGCCAGCACTGCCGGCGCGTCCCCATCCTCACGGAGCTGATCGCCGACGCCGCCTGCGCCACGCGCGAGGGCCCGCTGCGCGACTTCACGCTGACCGAGGCCGAGCGCTACGAGCTGCACATCGCGGCGCTGCTCCACGACTGCGGCAAGGTGACGACCCCCGTGCACGTGCAGGACAAGGCGACCAAGCTCGAGGCGCTCGTCGACCGCATGGAGTTGGTGGACGCGCGCTTCGAGCTGCTGCGCCGCGACGCGCTGCTCGCGGCGGGCGCGCCGCCCCCGGGCGAGCCCCTCTCCGGCGAGCAGCTCGCCGAGCGCCTCGCTGCGCTGGAGGCCGACCGCGCGTTCCTGCGGCGCGCGAACGTGGGCGGCGAGCGCATGGAGCGCGAGGAGCAGGCGCGCGTGCGCGAGATCGCCGCGCGCTGGTCCTTCCGCGACGCTGCGGGCGAGCGGCGTCCGCTGCTCTCGGACGAGGAGGTCGAGAATCTCACGATCTCGCGCGGAACGTTGAACGAGCGCGAGCGCGAGCTGATCAACCACCACGTGGTCGCCTCGATCGCGATGCTGGAGCGGCTGCCCTACCCCCGCGCGCTGCGCGGCGTGCCCGCGATCGCCGGCGCGCACCACGAGCGCATGGACGGTCGCGGCTATCCGCAGGGCCTCGTGAGGAGCCAGATCTCGATGCAGGGACGCATCCTCGGCCTCGCCGACGTGTTCGAGGCGCTCACGGCCAAGGACCGCCCCTACAAGCCCGGCATGCCGCTGCGCCGCGTCCTCGGCATCCTCGACGACATGTGCAAGGAGGGGCACGTGGACCCCGACCTGCTCGAGGTGTTCGTGCGCGAGAAAGTCCACCTGCGCTACGCGGTCGAGTACCTCGATCCCGAGCAGCTGGACGAGGCGCTGCTGGACGAAGCGCTCGCGCTGGGCCTCGCGCCGCGCCGCGCGGACGCGTGACGCGCGCGGCTCACCTCCCCGCGACGACCACGCGCGCGCGGGCGAGCGCGCTCGGCAGGTCGGGCAGGGCGTTGTCCTCGCCGATCTTCGCGAGCAGCCCACTGCGCTCGATGGCGACCAGCGGCTGCGCGTGCACGCCCGAGAGCAAAAGCAGCGTGCCGTCGCGCTTCGTCTGCGCGAGCAGGTCCTCGAGCGCGCGCAGGCCCGAGGCGTCCACCACGACCACGTCGCGCATGCGCAGGATCATCACGCGCGGGCGGCGCTCCATCTGGC
>CAYWRY010000077.1:0-18813 GCA_964460485.1 uncultured Spirochaetales bacterium | reverse complement strand
CGTGCAGCCGCTCGAAGCAGGTCGAGCCGGGCGAGATGCCGCCCGTGCGGCCCGATTACCTGCCCAAGCCCCACACCTGGGAGATCTGGGCGGAGCAGAACGACCCTAACAACCCCTACAACGTCGTCGATCAGGCCCGCCAGGTCCGCGCGCTCACCGCGAGCGGAGCCGCCGGTGCGCAGGGTGCTGCGCCCGGCGGCAAGGCGGATTCCGCCGCCGGCGCCGCCGCGCAGGGCGGGGCGCTCGCGCCGGCCGCGACGGCGGCGCCGCGCGAGCTAGGCCCCCTCGACCTCGGTCTCGGCGCGCAGGACCTCGCCGACCTGTTCGCGATCGTCGAGCTCTCGCAGGCGCGCACGCCCGCGCGCTTCGAGCGCGAGACCGCGGGGGGCGACGGCGTGGCGCGCGTCGCCTTCGCGCGCTCGCGCGCCTTCGCGGAGCGCCTGCGCAGCGCGCGGGCCGCGCGCGGCGGCGGCGCGGGCGAGGTCCTGCTCTTCGCTGCGCGCTCGAACCGGCCGCAGGAGTTCTGGCCGAACTTCGTGTTCGTGCAGGACAGCCTCACTTTCCAGCCCGACGTCGCGAACGACGGTCAGCTCGGCGTTCTCCAGGGCCGCCTCGGGCAGCTCGAGGCGGGCGAGGTGGTGCTCGGCTACGTCGTGCTGCCCGACGCGATGATCCTCGACGGCCGCGACCTGCAGATCTACTGGGACGACCGCCACACGACCGCGCGGTTCTGAGGGCAGCGCCGCGTCGCGCTCGCTCGCGGCGTCAGCGCGGGAACGTGACGTAGAGCTGCGTGTAGAAGAGCCGCCCGTCGGGCGCGCGCGCGATGCCGACGCCGGTGGCGTTGAAGGCGCGAAACTCGAGGTTGCGGCGGTGGTCGGGGCTGTTCTCCCAGCCCGCGAGCACGGCGCGATTCGGCTCGGGCTCGTTCGTCTGCGCGACGTTCTCGCCCGCCATCGTGAAGCCAGTGACGCCGGCGCGCTCGATGCGGTGGTGCCAGAGCAGTCCGTCGGGATTCTCGTGGGCGAAGAAGCCGCGGCGCAGCATGTCCTCGCTGTGGGCGCGCGCGACGGCGTCGAGGTCGCCGCGGCGCTCGAGCGGGGTCAGGTTGCGTTCGCGCCGGAAGTCGTTCACGGCGACGTGGAGCTGCTGCTCGAGCCGCGCGAGCTGCGGGTCATCGGCCCACGCCCAGCGCGCGCCGATCGGGCCGACGAAGGCGAGCCAGAGCCAAAGGCCTAGCAGCAGCCAGAACGCGTGGCGCAGCGTGCGCGGCATCACCACTCCGTCTTCGAGAGGTCGTCGCCGTCGTCGATCGACTCCGCCACGACCTCGCGCTTCACCAGCTTCCCCGCCTGATAGATCGAACGCGTGTCGATCTTGCCGTCGCCGTCGCGATCCTCGTCGCGGCGCGCGATGCGCTCGTCGGCATCGTAGAGCGTGACGAGGTCGAAGCGCCCGTCGCCGTCGCGGTCCTCGCGTTCCTTGGCGAGCTTTCCGCCGTGGTAAAGCGACTCGCGGTTGCGGTAGCCGTCGCCGTCGAGGTCGAGCTCCTGGCGGCTCAGCTTGCCGTCGCGGTCGTAGTAGGCCCAGCTGTCGGGCTGGCCGTCGTAGTTGGTGTCGCGGCGCTGGCGCAGGGCGGCACCGTCCGCGTATTCGACCCAGGTGTCGACGCGGCCGTCGAGGTTCGCGTCCTCCTCGACGCGCGTCTCGCGGCCCGTCACGGAATCGAGCCAGGCGGTGCGATCGGGGCGCCCGTCGCCGTTCTCGTCGAGCTGCTCGCGCGCGGGCCGGCCGCTCGCGTCGCGGTAGATCCAGTGATCGGGCGCTCCGTCGCCGTCCCGATCGGCGACGCGGTCGGCGACTGCCGCAGCGGGGGCGGGCGCCAGCGCCGAGCGCGCGGCGACGCCGGCCGCGTCCGGCGGCGCGCTCGACACGGGCGCGAGCGCCGCGCCCTGCATGTCGCTGGCGCCGCGTAGGGCGGCGAGCTCGCCTGCGATGCTCGGGGCGCTCGCCTGGGGCGTGCGCGTTGCGACGCGCGGAGCGGGCGCCGAGCTCGCGGCCGCGGGCGCCGGGGCCTCGCCGCGGCCGACGCGCTCGCGCCCGAGGATCTCGCGCCGCATGCGCTCGATCTCGTCGCGCTCGTACGCGCCGGTGCCCGCGCTTTGCGACCCGCTCTCCTGCTGGCGCTGATTGCCGCGAATCCGGTTCGCAGCGGCGGCGCCCGCAGCGACGGGCGCTCCGAGCACCGCGCCCGGCGCGCCGGAAGCCTTGCGCCCGACGCCTCCGGTGCCCTTCTGGTAGTCCTTCTCGTCGTACACGACGGCGCCGCCGAGCGACGAGTAGCCGCCGGGGCAGTTCGGCGCACTGCCGAGCGGGACCTGCTCGCCGGGCATCACCACGGTCGCGCAGGCGCCGCGCTCGATGATCGGCGTCTCGTGGTAGTCGGACCAAGGCTGACCGGATCGGCAGCCGACACAGAGAAGCGTCACCCCGAGCCACACCCAGCGCTGCCGCATGAGAGCCCCCGCGTTCGGGCGAGCGCGGAGCGCACTCCCCCGGCGCGTGCGGTGCAAGAAGCGTGCGCCGGCGGCGCGGCGCGACGCGAGCTGCGCGCCGTCGAGCCGGTGGAGCGCCTAGCTGCGCGCGGGCTGCTGCCGGCAGTGCGCCGGCAAGTGGGTCGAGAGGTTCCGCGCGCGCGGAACGCCCGTTCCGTTCTGCGTCCTCTACCGTGGCCGCCATGTGCGGCCGCTTCACGCTCACCCGCTCGGCGGCGGAGGTCGCCGAGCACTTCGGGCTGCGCGCCGCGCCCGAGCACACGCCGCGCTTCAACGTCGCGCCGACGCAGCCCGTGCTCGCGATCCGCTCAGCCGGCGACGGCGGCCGGGAGGCGGTGCAGCTGCATTGGGGCCTCGTGCCGTTCTGGGCGCGCGACGCCGCAGGGCAGATCAACGCGCGCGTCGAGACGCTCGACGAGCGACCCGCCTTCCGCGAGGCGGCCGAGCGCCGCCGCTGCCTCGTGCCGGCCGACGGCTTCTACGAGTGGCGCGGCGCGCGCGCGGCGCGCGAGCCCTTCCACATCGCGCTGCCCGATCGCACGCTCTTCGCGTTCGCGGGTCTGTGGGAGCGCTGGCGCGCGCCCGACGGCACGTCGTTCGAATCCGTGGCGATCGTCACCACGTCCGCGACGCCGAACTTGCGCGCACTCCACGACCGCATGCCGATCGTGGTCGACCCGGCCGGCTACGACGCCTGGCTCGCACGGGACGCGCGCGATGTGAAGGCCGTGCTCGCCGCGCTGCCCATGCAGCGCGCCGCGCAGCTCGCAGCGCGGCGCGTCTCCACGCGCGTGAACGAGGTGGCGCACGACGACGCCGCGTGTCTCGGGGAGCCGGAGCAGGGCGCGTTGTTCTGAGCGCATTCGACCCGACGCCGCGCCGGCGGGTGCTGAAGTGCGCGGCATCACGCACGCCGCGCGAAGCGGCTCGCGCGGCGAAGCGGGCGCCGCCTCGCCGGGGCGCCGACTCGACTCCTCGGCGTCGCGTGTCGCGCGCGAGGTGTCCGTCGCGCGCCTGCGCGCCGTTCGCGCGGTTACCTTGCGCGCATGGAAGCGTTCGCCGAGCGCCTCAGCGCGCGCGACCGGCTGTTCCTCGATCTGGAGGGGCCGACCGCGCCGCAGCACGTCGCCGTACTCTGCTGGCTCGAGGCGAAGCCGCTGCAGTGCGCCGACGGGACGCTCGACCTGGCGCGCATTCGCGCGCGCATCGCGGCCCGCCTCGACGCGGTGCCGCGCACCCGCCAGCGCCTCGCCTTCGCTCCCCTCGACCACCATCCCGTGTGGATCGACGACGCGCACTTCGACCTCGCGCTCCACGTGCTGCACACCGCACTTCCGAAGCCCGGTGGCGACCGCGAGCTGAAGCGGCTCGTGGGGCGCCTGCTGGCGGAGCCCCTCGACCGCGGGCGACCGCTGTGGGAGCTCTGGTTCATCGAGGGCGTCGCGCGCGGGCGCTGCGCGCTGTTCGCGAAAGTGCACCACTGCATGGTGGACGGCGTGGGTGGCTTCGACTGGTTCGGCCGCCTGCTCGCGGGCGGGGGCGAGGATCCGCCGGCGCCCATCCCCGAATGGACGCCGCGGCCGGCGCCCGATCGCGAGGAGTTGCTGCGCCGCGAGGTCGGGCACCGCGCGGAGAAGTGGCTGGGCGCGCTCGAGCGCCTGCCGCGCCTGCTCGACCGGCGCGACGAGCTCGAGGACTTCGCCGCGCGCGTCGCGTCGCGCGCGGCGTCCCTGGGCGAGACGCTCTCCGCCATGCTCGCGTCGGCGCCGGCCACGCCCTTCAACCGGACGCTCGGCTCGCTGCGCGCCTTCGAGTGGCGCTCGCTCTCGATGGAGCGCATGGACGCGCTGCGCAAGGCGATCGGCGGCACGCTGAACGAGGTGGCGCTCAGCTGCGTCGCGGGCGCGCTGCGCAGTCATCTGATCGCCGAGGGCGAGGAGGTCGAGGGCGCGACGCTGCGCGCCAGCGTGCCGGTGAATCGGCGCGCGGGCGGCGAGGCGGAGCGTGGCGGGAATCGCATCGCGCTGTGCGTGGTGGACCTGCCCGTGGGCGTGGCCGACGCGCGTGAGCGACACGCGCTGGTGTGCGAGGCGAGCGCGCGCACGAAGGCGTCGCAGCAGGTGCAGGGCCTCGAGTGGCTCGGCGAGGTGGCCGAGTGGACGACGAGCGCCCTGATGGCGGTCGTCGCGCGGGCGGCGATGCAGGGCCGCCCCTTCAACCTGGTCGTGACGAACATCCCCGGGCCGCGGCGCCCGCTGCACCTGCTCGGCGCGAAGCTCCACGCACTCGTGCCGGCGGTGAACCTCACCGAGGGCTACGGCCTGGGCGTTGCTCTCGCGAGCTACGCCGGGCGGCTCACGTTCGGCTGCATCGCCGACCCGCATCTCGTGCCGGGACTCGCAGCCTTCGCGGATGGCATCGTCGCGAGCTTCGAAGAGCTGGAGAAGAGCGCCGAGGCCGAGGCCGCCACGCGGGACACCGCTAGTCGGGAATCCTGAAGGCGTCGCGCGCCACGCCGACGCGCGAGGCGGCGAGCATGAGGTCGACGTCGGCCTCGGTGGCGTCGCCGAGATTCGCGATGCGCGCGTAGGCGCGCAGCTGCGTCTTCGCCATGTGGACCGCGATCTCCGGCTTGGCAGCCATCCGCTTCGCGAGGCCATCGATCGCCGCATCGAGATCGTCCGGGGCGACGCAGCGGTGCACCACGTTCCAGCGTTCGGCGTCCGCCGCGCTGAAGCGGTCACAGGCGAGGATGATCTCGCGCGCGCGAGCCGCGCCGACTTCGTAGATCAGCTTGGGTGTCGCTCCCCAGAGCAGCGGGAGGCCGAGGTCTACCTCGGGCACGTGGAACACGGTGTCGCTCGCGGCGATGCGGAAGTCGCAGCACAGCGCGAGCGCGAGGCCGCCGCCGACCGCGTGGCCGTGCACGCGCGCGATCGTGATCGCCTCGCACTCGGCGATCGCAGCGCAGGCGCGCCGCCCGATCTGGCCCGCCCAGCGCCGCTCGCGCTCGCTCGCGTCCGAGGAGCGGCGGGTGCGCGCGGAGGCCGGGGGGTCCTTGCGATCGGCGCCGGCGCAGAACGACTGGCCGCGGCCGGCGAGCACGACGACGCGCGCCTCCCAGTCGGTGTCCACGCGCCGGAAACAGTCGGCGATCTCGTCGAGCGCGGCGGTGTTCAGCGCGTTGCGCTTGGCGGGCCGGTTCAGCCAGACGCGCAGGATCCCGCCGGGCTCGCGCACGAGCTCGAGCGTCTCGTACTTCGGGTAGCTCATTTCGCGCGCAACTCTTCGAGCGCCGCGCGCCGCGCTTCGTCGTTCGCGAAGCTGAAGGTCGCGAGCACGCGGTCCACGTGCTTTCCGTAGCGCTGCTTGAGCTTGCGCGGGATCTCGCTCGGCGAGCCGACCACTGCGAACTCTTCGAGGATCTCGTCCGTGATGCGCTTGCCCATCTCGTCCCACTCGCCGCGCTTGCTCATGGCGTTCAGCTCGCTTTGCAGCTCGCCCCAGCCGTGCTTCTCGAGCACCGGCCGGTAGGCGGGCGTCGAGCCGTAGAAGGCGATCTGCTTGGTCACTGCGGTGCGCGACTGCACCCAGCTCTTCTCGTCCTGGCCCGTCACCACGAACACCGGATAGGCGAGCTGGAACTCGCTGCGCTTGCGCCCGGCCTTGGCGAGGCCGCGCTCGAGCGCCGGCATGGTCTCTTCGGCCACGTACTTCGCCGTGGTGAACGCGTGGATGATCATGCCGTCGGCGGTCTCGCCGGCGACCTCCGTCATCAGCGGCCCCACCGCGGCGAGGAAGACCTTGGGTGCGCCGTACCGGGTGTCGGTGGGCGTGAACATCGGCGTCATCAGCGTGTGCTGATAGAAATCGCCGCGGAAGCTCAGCTTCTCGCCCTCATACCAGCACCTCCAGATCGCGCGCATCGCCAGGATCAGCTCGCGCATGCGAGCGGCCGGCGAAGACCACGGCATGCTGAAGCGCTTCTTGATGTGCGGCTCGATCTGCGAGCCGAGGCCGAGGATGAAGCGGCCCTTCGAGTAGGCGTTCAGGTCGTGCCCGACGTTGGCGAGCGTCATCGGGCTGCGCGCGAAGGCCACCGCGATCGAAGTCATCAACTCGACGCGTTGGGTGTGCTCCGCCGCGAGCAGCAGCGGGAAGAACGGATCGTGCGCGGTCTCCGCGCTCACGATGCCGTCGTAGCCCTGCGCCTCGAGGCGCCGAGCGTTCTCCGGCACGTGGGCGAGGTCCGCGGTCATCAAGCCGGCGTCGATCTTCATCGGGAAATCCTCCTCTCGTCGGGGACGTTCTTGGACGAACCCGTCGAAACGTCGGGGACGTTCTTGGACGAGCGGGCGTCGGGCGAGGCGCGTTCCTCCAGCGACGTTCCCATCACGGCAGGCCGGCCCCGGGCACTGCGACGCGCACGCGCTCGATGCGCGCGCTGCGCGTCCGGCGACACGCGTCGGGCTCGATGCTGCTCGACGTGAGCGCGTAGAGCGTGCGGCGATCGCCGCCGCCCAGCATGCAGGCGATCGCCATGCGCTCGCCGGCGGGGATGCGCTGCGAGACGCGGCCGCCTGCGTGGACGCGCAGCAGCTCCCGCGTCATCGGCGACGCGACCCAGATCGCGCCCTCCGCGTCGAGGCAGATGCCGTCGGGCACGGCGCCCTTCGGCAGCGCCGCCCAGACCCGCCGGCGCGAGAGCGCACCGCTCGCCGCGTCGACGTCGAACGCGGTTAGGCAGCCGCCGAAGGATTCGCCCACGATCAGCGTGCGCCCGTCGGCGCTGATCACGGCGCCGTTCGGGAACTGGAGCTCGCTCGCCGCGACGGATACCGCGCCGTCCGGCTGCACGAGCGCGAGCTTCGCGGCGCGCGGCTTCTGCTGCGCGTGGAGGTCGAAGCCGAAGTTGCCCACGTACGCGCGACCCGCGGCGTCGACCACCATGTCGTTGCAGTGATACGTCGCGACACCCGCGAGATCGGCGTGCGTCACCAGCTCGCCGCTCGGCTCGCGGCGCAGCAGCCGTCGGTCCTCCATCGAGACCACCAGCAGGCGCCCGTCGGGCAGCCAGCCGAGGCCGCTGGGGCACTCGGGCACGCGCGCGATCGCCTCGACTGCGCCGTCCTCGCTGGCTGCGTACACGCGCTGGGCGTGCATGTCCGAGAACCAGAGCCGCCCGTCGTGCCAGCGCGGTCCTTCGAGGAACGCGAATCCGTCCAGCCACGGCTCGAGCTGTGCCACGCGGCATGCCTCCCAGCGGACGGAGCATGCACCGGGCGCCGGTGGCTGCGCTACGCGCGCGCCGCGGCGGCGGAAGCCGCGAACCCGCCTGGGGTCTCTTCTTCCGGGTTCGACGTCTGCCCGCTTGCGCTCGGGCGGGCGCGCGCCGACCGTGCGCGGCTCGCGGAGGAGCGCTCCATGAAGTGGGTGATGTCGATCGCGTTCACCGATCCGGCGCAGTACGTGCCGCTCGCGCGCGCGGCGGAGGCGGCGGGCTTCGAGGCGATCGCGCTCTCCGACCACGTGGTGCATCCGGAGAAGATCCTCGCGCCGTACCCGTACACGCCGAACGGGGAGCCGCGCTGGCAGCCGTTCACCTCGTGGCCCGATCCGTGGGTGACGGCCGCGCATCTCGCCGCCGTGACGACCCGGCTGCGCTTCGTCACGAGCATCTACGTGCTCGCGATGCGCAACCCACTGCTCGCCGCCAAGCAGATCGGCAGCGCGGCGGTGCTCTCGGGTGGCCGCGTGGACCTCGGCGTCGGCGTCGGCTGGATGAAGGACGAGTTCGACGTCGCGGGCGCGCCCTTCGACCGGCGCGGCGCGCGCATGGACGAGATGATCGAGATCCTGCGCAAGGTCTGGGCCGGCGGCTGGGTCGAGCATCACGGCGAGTTCTTCTCGTTCCCCCGGCTCGAGATGAGCCCGGTGCCGCCGGCGCCGATCCCGATCTGGAGCGGCGGCATCTCGAAACCCGCGCTGCGCCGCGCCGCGCGCGTGTGCGACGGCTGGATCTCCGACATGCACACCACCGACGAGCTGCGGCGCATCGTCGGCGAGCTGCGCGAGCTGCGCGCCGACTCGCCGCGCGCGGGCGAGCCGTTCCAGGTGCTCGGAACGGCGATGGACGCCTTCGACCTCGACGGCTATCGGCGTCTTCGCGACCTCGGCGTCACGCACGTGCAGACCATGCCGTGGTTCTTCTACGGCGGTCCCACCGACGTCCTCGAGAAGCGCCTCGACGGCATCCGCCGCTTCGGGGAGGACATCGTCGCGAAGCTGTGAGCGCGCCGGGCTAGCGCGGCATCCCGTCGATGATCAGGCTCGCCACCAGCGGATCGCCGAGCACGCATTGCTCCTCTTCGCTGAGCGGTCCCGGGCTCTCGTAGCTCGCGATCGCGGCGAGTGCGCTGCGCGCCTCGGCATCGCCGGTTCCGCCGAGCACGCACACGTGAATCGGCAGTCCATTCGCGTCGAGCTCGAACTGCACCTGCACGAACGAGGACGTGCGCGGCGCCGGAGCCAGCCAGCGGTCGAGCACCGCGCGCTTCATCGCCTCGATGCGCGGAGCCACCGCGGCGCCGCAGCGCGCCAGGTCGCCCGGCTTGCCGCGCTTCGGCTGCGGGCCTTCACGCTCCCTGCAAAGCAGCTCGGCGGCGATCGGCGGCCCGTGGGCGATGCTCGGCGGCAGCGTTCCGTTGCAGGCGCTGGCGCAGAGGACCGCGCACGCAGCGAGCGCCGAGGGGAGCCTGGGGACACGCTTCACGGCAGCGCCTCCGCGTGGGCTTCGAGCACGTGGGCGACGGCGCAGGTGAGGCGCTTCGCCGTCGGGATGTGCAGGAACTCGTTTGGCCCGTGGGCGTTCGCGCCCGGCCCGAGCACGCCGGTGATCAGGAACTGCGCCTGCGGGAACTTCGCGCCGAGCATGCCCATGAACGGGATCGTTCCCCCTTCGCCCATGAAGGCCGCGGGCGCTCCCCAATGGGCTTGCGACGCCTCGGTCATCGCGCGCTCGAGCCAGGGCGCGAGAGGCGGCGCGTTCCAGCCTTGGCCCGGCGTCTCGGGCTCGAAGCGCACGAGGGCGCCGTAGGGCGCATCGGCCTCCAATACGCGCTTCACTGCGCCCGCGGCCCGCGCGGCGTCGACGCTGGGCGGGAGTCGCAGCGAGAGCTTCGCGGCCGTGTACGGGCGCAGCACGTTGCCCGCGCTGCCGGGCGCTGGCACGCCGTCGATGCCCGTGATCGAGAGCGTCGGCTGCCAGGTGCGCGCGAGGATGCGTTCCTCCGGAGTTCGGCCCATTGGGCTTGCACCGTCCACGAACGGGAAGCGCGCGGATACCCCGTCGCCGAGCACGGCGGCGGCCGCGCGCGCCTGCTCCACGCGATCGCGCGGGATCTCGGCGCGCAGCTCGGGCACGCGCAGCTCGCCGCTGCGCTCGTCCTCGAGGCGCGAGAGCAGCGCGCGCAGGATGCGGAAGCTCGAGGGCACGACGCCGCTCGCGTCGCCAGAATGCACGCCCTCGCGGAGCACGTCGACCCGCAGCGTGCCGGTGACCATGCCGCGCAGGGAGGTCGTGCCCCAGAGCTGGTCGTAGCTGCCGCAACCGGAGTCGAGGGCGACGACCAGGCTCGGGCGCCCGATGCGAGCCGCGAGGTGATCGACGTAGGCGGGCAGGTCGCCGCTGCCCGACTCTTCGCAGGCCTCGATCAGCACCACGCAGCGCGCGTGGCGCGCGCCCGCGCGCGCGAGCAGCTCGAGCGCGGTCACGGCGGCGAAGGCGGAGTACCCGTCGTCGGCGCCGCCGCGCCCATACAGACGGTCGCCGCGCCGCACCGGCGTCCAGGGGCCGAGGCCGTCGCTCCAGCCCGTCATCTCGGGCTGCTTGTCGAGGTGGCCGTACAACAACACGGTCTCGCGCGTGGCGCCGGGCACCTCGAGCAAGATCAGCGGCGTGCGGCCCGGCAGCCGCACGACTTCGAGCGCGAGGCCGGGCACCGGACGTGCGCGGCACCAGTCGGCGATCAGCGCCACCGCGCGCTCCATGTGTCCGCTCTCGCGCCATTGCGGGTCGAACGCGGGCGAGCGGTTGGGGATGGCGATGTAGCGCTCCAGCACCGGCAGGATGCTGGTTTCCCAGACCGAGTCGCCATGCGCGCGGGCGGCGGCCGCGTCGAGCTTGCTCATGCGCCCGACGGTATCAGGCGCGCGCGCAGGTTTCGCCCGCGCCCTTCGCGAGGACGCGCAGGAGCAGGACGCGCTCGCGCCGATTCTCGTTTCCATCGCGCGCGCTGCGCGCAAGACTGCGCCCCGTGCCTCGCCCGCTCGCCGTTGCCCTTGCTGCCGCCCTCGCCACGTTCTCGCTCGCCCAGCCCTCGAGCGCGCAGCCCAGCGACGCGTTCGCGATCGCGAAGCTCGCGACGCGCGGGCGCGTGCTCGACGCGTTCGTCGCGCGCGACGCGCAGGGTGCGGCCTGCCTCGCCGTGCTCAGCGTCGAGGGCATGCCGCCGGAGGAGAAGCGTTTCGCCACGCTGCTCGCGCGCGGCGAGCCGGGGAGTGGCGTCGCGATCGCGTTGCCCGCCGAAGTCGCCGCCGTCGACGCCGCGGACGTGGGCGGCCCAGCGGGCTGCGAGCTGCTGCTGCTCGAAGCGGATCGCGTGCGCGTGCTGGACGCGCGCGGCGCGCTGGTGCGCAGCGTTCCGCTGGCCCCAGCGCTGCCCCTGCCGCCGCGCAGCCGCGGCCTCGGGCGCCTCGATTTCGCGCGCGACTGGCGCGGCGACGGCGCCATCGACGCGGTGCTCCCGGACGTCTCGGGCCTGCGCGTCGTGCCGCTCACGCGCGACGCGCCCGCGCAATCGCTCGCACTGCCCTTCAGCGCGATCTATGGCGATCTCCAGCAGCTCTCGCCCGTGCGCGAGGGCTTCTTCCGCATGGAGCTGCGCTGGCCGAGCCTCGCGAGCGCGGACGATGACGGCGATGGCCGCCCCGATCTGATCGCGACCACCCGCTACGCGCTCACCACGTTCCGCGGCGTGCCCGGCGGCTTCTCGCCGGGCCCGGTTCGCGTGCGGCGCTTCCCCGCGTTCAGCTTCGAGGAGGAGCGCCGCGCCGACACGAATCTGCTGCTGACGAGCGTGGCCGACCTCGACGGCGACGGCGACGGCGATCTCGTCGCGCACCGCACGACGGGCATGCTCACGGGCAGCCGCGCGGAGACGCGCATCCACGCGAACCCGGGCGGGGGCGCGGATCCCCTCGCCACGCCGGCGGGCGTCCTCACGGTGGACGGTGGCGTGGCCGGCGCCGACCTGGAGGATCTGGACGCTGACGGCCGGCCGGAGCTGGTGCAGAGCGTGCTGCCGTTCGGCATGGCGCAGCTCGCGCGCATCCTCGTGCGCGGCCAGGCCGAGCTCGAGCTGCGCGTCTACTCGTTCGAGACGGGCGCGCTGGCGACGCCGCTGCTGCGCTGGAGCGACGACGTCTCGCTGCCCTTCGACTTCAAGACCTCGCGCATCACGACGCTCTTCCCGAAGTACGAGGGCGACTTCAACGCCGACGGGCGGCGGGACCTGCTGTACGGCGACGGCGACGGCAACGCCGTGATCCGCCTCGGCCTCGCGAACGGCGGCGGCTTCGGGCCGGCTGTGGCCGCGGTGCCGCTGGGCGCGAGCGGGGGCCAGAGTTTGAGCGCCGACCTCGACGGCGACCGCCTCGCCGAGATCGTGTACTGGGACTCCATCGTGCCGACGGGCCGCCTGAGCATCGCGCGCAACCTCGGCAAGCTGCCCGGCTCGCCGCCGCGCCTCGCGCCGGGCGGACGCTGACCGCGGCCGCCGCGAGCGCTACGCGCGCGCGGCCTCGCGCAGGCGGTCGAGCGCGCCGTCGAGGTCGCCGAGCGCGACCTTCGCGGCCTCGGGCTTCACCGATTCGATCGGGTCGCGCAGGTCGCCCACGTAGCCCAAGGCGTAGGCGCCGCGCGCGTAGCCCATCAGGCGCAGCAGCGGCTCGGGCAGCGTGCGCGCGACGTCGGGCGGGCAGGCGAGGTACTGGTTCTCCTCCTGCCGCAGCCAAGCGAGGTTGTAGGTGAGGTTGAGCCCGCGGCGGACGGCCCGCGAGCGATTGGCGCCGCCGCCGTGATAGAGCGAGCCCGTGTAGAAGAGCACCGAGCCGGCGCTCATTTCCGCCGGCTCGGTCTGCGCCTCGACGAACTTCAGCTTGTCCGCGTAGCGGTGGCTGCCGGGGATCACGCGCGTCGCGCCGTTCTCCGCGGTGAAGTCGGTGATCGCCCAGATCGTGTTGCACTGGACTTCGTAGCCATTCGGGAAGGGGAAGAAGTCGAACGCCCACTGGTCGCGGTGGATCTGCTGCATGGGCTCGCCGGGCCCGATCGAGATGAGCTGCGTCAGGTGAAGCTGATGGCCGGTGGCGTGGGCGAGCACCTTCGCGACGGCGCCGAGCACGAGCGGATGCATCACGAAATCTCGCGCCGTCGCAGATCGCGCGATCAGCGCGCCCGTGCGCTTGGTGCGCCGGCCCGCGAAGTCGTCGGAGCCGGGGGCGTTGGCGTCCTCGTAAGGCGCGACCTCGGCGAGAAACCTCGCGAGCTGCTCGGGCGCGGCCAGGCGATCCACCACCGCGCAGCCGTCGCGCGCGAGCGCGGCGGCGACCTGCTCCGGTCCGGCATCGCTCGGCAAGTGTTCGATCGGCATCGCTGACTCTCCTCGCGTGTTGGGCGCTCGCGCGTCTCGTGCGCGTACTATCGCGCGCCGGCGCGAGGCGCGTCGACTCTGCCTGCGCGGGCGTGGGCGACGATCGCGCGCGCGAAGCGCGTCGTCGACGGCGGGCGCGGAGCCGGCTATCGCGCTGCCTTCGCAGGGCGCACCACGAGCTCGTGCGCGCGCTTGGCGATGCCCGCGTGTACGGCAGCGAGATCGCGCGCGAGGGGCACGAACGTCGCGGCCAGCGGCGCGGTCTTGCGCCACGCGAGCACGAGCGTGCGCGCGGGCGGCGGCGGCGCGAGCGGGCGCAGCGCCAGCGCGCCGCCGCGGTTCTCCGCCTCGAGCGCGAGGCTCGGCAGGAGCGTCACGCCCACGCCGCCGGCCACCATCTGCACCAGCGTCGCGAGGCTGGTGGCGCGCAGCTCGTGCTCGGAGAGGCCGCTGCGCGCGCAGAGCGCCAGCACCTGGTCGCGAAAGCAGTGGCCGTCGTCGAGCAGCATCACGCGCTCGTCTGTGAGGGCATCGAGGTGCGCGGGACGCTTCGCGCGCGCGAGCGCGTGCCCGGGCTGCGTCGCGAGCACGAACACGTCGGCGCCGATCGTCTCCTGGGCGACGTCGCCGAGCGCGCTCTCGCGCGCGGCGATCATGCCGTCCAGCTCCCCGTGCTCGAGCCGCGCGCGCAATGCGGGCGTCTTGTCCTCGATCCACACGATGCGCAGCTTCGGGTACTTCGCGCGAAGGGCGGGCGCGATCTCCGGCAGGAAGTAGGGCGCGATCGTGGGGATGACCCCCAGCCGCACGGTCTTCGCAAACGGATCGGCGCCGCGCGCGGCCTCGTCGGCGAGCTCGTCGGCGTGCCCGAGCAGCGCGCGGGCGCGCGCGAGCAGCTCCTCGCCGGTAGCCGTGATGCCGAGCCGCGGGCCGCGCTCGAACAGTCTCGCGCCCAGCGACTCCTCCAGCAGCGCGATCTGCGCCGAGAGCGCGGGCTGGGAGACGTGACAGCGCGCGGCGCCGCGGCGGAAGCTGCGAGCCTCCGCCACGGCGACGGCGTACTGGAGCTGGCGGAGCGTGAACGGGTGATGGTTGAAGCGCATGGGCCGAGCCTATCGGAGCGCGCGCCGGCGTCAGACGCGCTCGCGCGGCGGCGCGGTGCAGGCGCGCGAGCGGAGCAGTCGCGGCGAGGCGCGGCTCACGCCAGTGCGCGCGCGAGCTCGCACGCCGCCTCGATCGCGGCCCGCTCCGCGTCGGGCCGATACCCCTCAGGCACCGCGCGATGGCTGAAGCCGTGCGTGGCGCCGGCGTGCACGGCGATGCACACGTCCGGTCGATTCGCGAACGTCGCCCGCACGGCCTCCACCTCCCTCGGCGGTACGAACGGGTCCGCACCGCCCAAAAGCAGGCGCATCGGGCAGCGTATCTCGCTCGCGCGCGCCAGGTGCTGGCCGAGCGCGGTGCCGTGCCAGGTGACGACGCCGTCTACGATCCCGTCCGCGGCGGCGCCGAAGACGAACGGGGAGGGCGCAGGCAACGCAGATCTGTTGGCGGGCGGCCTCCGCTCTGCTGTGATGGCGTCGGGCCGTCGTGATCGAGCCCAGATGCGTGCAACGCGGAGCGGGGAGACCTCGATGCTGGATCGGACGCGTCCGGTGCGCGCGTGCGCGCGCCGCCTTCTGCGGGAGCTGGGAAACGCGCTGCGACTCGCTGCGCTGCTCGCCGCTGCGCTCGCGCCCGCGAGTGCAGCCCGCGCCCAGGCGTCGTTCGCCGACGCGAGCGGCGTGTGGTGGTTCGAGCTGCGCGGCGATGACGCGGGCGCGCTGATTCTCGCCCTGGGCACGCCGCAGCAGGGCAGCGTGGAGGTGGAGGACACGCCGAGCGGCGAGCCGAGCTTCGGCTTCTCGCGCGCCCTCGGCGCGTTCTTCCTGGTCGAGGCGGGGCAAACCCTCGACTTCGACTCCCAAGGCCACCTCGTGGGCGACCTCGCGCTCAGCGACCCAAGCAGCGGCGATCTGCTCGGCACGCTGAGCCTCGCGCGCGGCAAGCCCAACAAGACCTTCACCAAGTGGAAGGCGCGCGGGAGCGTGGACGGCGGAGCCGTCGCCGCCGTCAAGCTCGCGGGCGAGCGCCTGCCCGCGACCTTCCCGGTGCTCTCGGGTGGCGATCCGGCGGGTCGGCTGTCGGGCAAGGGCGTGAAGAGCCGCGCCTTCGATCTCGAAGTGGCGCGCGACACGGTGCTCGGGCTGCCCGCCTACGACTTCGCAGGCGTGGGGCCTGTGGAGATCGACGACGTGGAGACGCCGGACACGACGCTGTCCGGCCGCTTCATGCTCTCGCCGCGCTTCGCGCTGTTCGGCTTGCTCGAGGATTCGTCGGCGTTCGGCACGGGCGACGTCAACGGCCGGCTGAGGCTCGGCGGGAGCGCACAGGTGCCGACGCTCGAGCTGGTCGCGCGCGCCGCCCGCAAGCTGTCCGCGCGCGGCAAGCTCACCGATGCCGTGGAGCCGGTGCTCGCGGTGACGCCCTCGTCCTTCGACTACGGCGCGCTACGCCTGAACGACACGCGCGACCACGACTACTCGGTCACGAACGTCGGCGCGGGTTTGCTCTCGGGCGAGGTCAGCTTCCTCGACGGCGTGGGCGAGCAGTTCAGCGTGGTCGCCGGCGAGAGCTACGTGGACCTCGCGCCTAGCGACCCGCCCCACGTGGTGACGATCCGCTTCGAGCCGACCTCGGCGGGAGCGGCTTCGGAGGCGGTGCTCTTCGACGTAGACGGCGGGCGCGTCGGCGCGCAGATCGTCGCCGTGAGCGGGGAGGGCGGGATCGCGGTGCTCAGCATCGTGCCGGACTCGATCGCGTTCGCCGACACGGACCCGAATCAGGAGACCGTCGTGAAGCTCGACGTCACGAACAGCGGTGACGCCCCGCTCGTGGGAACGGCAACGGTCACGGGCTCGACCACGTTCACGATCGGCCTCAGCGCCGCCGGACCCTGGCTGAGGATGCTCGACTACGACCTCGATCCGTCGGAGGGCATCGAGATCCACGTTCGCTTCCGCCCCACGATCCCCTCGACCACCGACGAGACCGGGACGATCGCGTTCACCGGCGGTGGTGACCCGACGGTACCGCTGAGCGGCGGGACGCCCTGAGACGGCGCCCGCCGCCCGGACGCTCACGCGCCGCAGCAGGAGGCCGCGGGCTGCGGCGCGTCCGCCAGCACCTTGTAGATCTCCCACGGCGCGCCGTCGGGGTCGGCGACCCAGACCTTGTCCTGCACGGCGTGGCAGCAGGTGACGCCGGCCTCGCTGCGGGTCGCGAGGCCCTCGCCGCGCAGGCGCGCAGTCTCGGCGCCGACCTGCGCGCTCGACTCCACCTCGACGCCCAGGTGGTTCAGGCTGCCGGCAGCCGCCGGGTTCTCGATCAGCACGAGCTTCAGCGGCGGGTTCTCGATCGCGAAGTTCGCGTAGCCCGGGCGGCGCTTCGCGGGCTCCGCGCGGAACAGGCGCCGGTAGAAGTCCACGGCGCTGTCGACGTCGCTGACGTTCAGGGCGAGCTGGACACGGGGCATGCGGGGTCTCCTTTCATATCGACGCGCTTCGATATCTTGAACGCCTCATCGACGTCTGTCAATATCGAGTCATGTCGATTCCCGCTGCTCCGATCCCCTGTTGTCCGCCCGTGTTCGCGGCGCGCTTTGCGCGGGCCGACGCGGAGGAGCTCGCCTCGGCGTTCCGCGCGGTCGCGGATCCCGCGCGGCTGCGGCTGCTCAGCCTGATCGCCGCGCAGCCGCGAGCCGAGGCGTGCGTCTGCCATCTCGTGAGGCCGCTCGGCCTCTCCCAGCCGACGGTGAGCCATCACCTGAAGCTGCTGCACGAGGCGGGGCTGCTCGGCCGCGAGCGGCGCGGGAGCTGGATCTACTACCGGATCGTGCCGGAGCGGCTCGCCGCGCTGCGCGACGCGCTCGCCCTCCCGGCGGGCGTCGAGAAGAGCCTGGGCCGACGCCGTGACCGAGCTCGCGCTTAGTCGGCGCGCGGCCGCGGAGGCGCTGGGAACGGCGCTGCTCCTCGCGGGCGTCGTCGGCTCCGGGATCATGGGCGAGCGGCTCGCGGGCGGGAACGTCGCGATCGCCCTGCTCGCGAACAGTCTCGCGACGGGCGCGCTGCTGGTCGTGTTGATCCTCGTCTTCGCGCCCGTCTCGGGCGCGCACTTCAACCCCGCCGTGACGCTCGTGAGCGCCTCGTCGGGCGCGACGCGCTGGCGGGAGGCTCCCGCCTACGTCGCCGCGCAGGCCCTCGGCGCGATCGCCGGCGTCGCGCTCGCGCACGCGATGTTCCACGAGCCCGTCTTCGTCTGGTCGCGCCACGTCCGCGCCGGCGCGGGCCAGGTCGTGAGCGAGGTCGTCGCCAGCTTCGGCCTGCTGCTCGCGATCCTCGGCTGTGCCCGCAATGCGCCGCGCGCCGTGCCGGTCGCAGTGGGCGCCTACATCGCGTCCGCCTACTGGTTCACCGCCTCGACGTCGTTCGCGAATCCCGCCGTGACGGTCGCCCGCGCGCTCACCGACACGTTCGCCGGGATTCGCCCGGCCGACGTGCCCGGATTCATCGCGGCGCAGCTCGCAGGCGCGTCCGCCGCGGCGTTCGCATGGCGCTGGCTGACGTCGCCGGGCGCCGCGTCGTCGGCTGCGGCCCGCGATGTCTGAGCGCGCGCGGGAAGGAGGAAGGCCCGTGGAACGAAGGCGCTACGCGGTGCTCTTCCTGTGCACGGGGAACTCCGCACGCAGCATCCTGGCGGAGGCCATCCTCGCGTCGCGCGAGCCGAGCCGTTTCGCCGCGTACAGCGCGGGAAGTCATCCGAAGGGCCGCGTGCATCCGCTGGTGCTCGAGGTGCTCGCCGAGCACGGCCACGCGACGGACGGTCTGCGCAGCAAGAGCTGGGACGAGTTCGCGGTGCCGGGCGCGCCGAAGCTCGACTTCGTCTTCACCGTTTGCGACGACGCCGCCGGAGAGGCGTGCCCCGCGTGGCCCGGGCAGCCCATGACCGCGCACTGGGGCGTCGAGGATCCCGCCGCGTTCCAGGGGCCGATCGCCGAGCAGCGCTGGCTCTTCCGCCGCGTCTACCAGGTGCTCGCGCGGCGCATCGATCTGTTCGCGAGCCTGAGCCTCGATGCGCTCGACCGGCTGAGCCTGCGCGCGCGGCTCGCGGAGATCGGGAAGAGCGGCGCGTAGGCGGCGCTTGCGATCGCTCGGCGCCGAGAAATCGAACGGCCCGGGAGCAGCGCGCTTCCGGGCCGTCGGATGTGGTAGCGGGGGTGCGCTTCGGAACGCTGCGGGTCGCGTCACCAGGCGCTCGGGGAAGCGCTTTCATCGCGGCATGTCCGGCAACCGCCCGCGCGCGCAGGCTGGATCACGAAGTCGAGGTGGTAGACGCGCGCACCATCTCGCCGCTGATGCGCGGGCGCGAAGTCAGAAAGTCGTCTCGTCCGCGGTCGTACGAGCCGGCGCGAGTCGTGCCAAGGCCATCGACGCTTGATAGGCCTCGGG
>CAYWRY010000076.1:0-18992 GCA_964460485.1 uncultured Spirochaetales bacterium | reverse complement strand
CTCAGACCTCCAGCAGCAGCACGCCGCAGGTGACGCCGCCCTCCGCCTTGGCGAGCTCGTCCGCCGCGATCGGGACGACGTGGACGCCGCGCGCGGCGAGCCGCTCGTTGGTGCGCGGGAACGCCGCGGCGCACAGCGTCGCGCCGCCCGCGCGCAGCACGTTGGCGGCGAACGGCTCGCGCGGGTCGACGCGGACGATCTCCCACGCCGGGAAGCGCGCGACGTCCACCCAGTCCGGGCTCGCGACGAGCGTGTGCTCGTCCGCCTGCGTCAGCGCCGTCTTCAGGTGCAGCGCGCCGCGCACCGGCACCGCCTCGAGCGCATAGCCGTAGGGCGCGGCGAGCGCGCGGAGCTGGCGGACGCCCTCCGCGTTCGTGCGCTGCGTGAGGCCCGCGTACAGCGTGCGGCCGAGCGCGAGCACGTCGCCGCCGTCGAGGGTGCCGGGCGGCTCGATGCGCGCGAGCGCCCGATGCGCCGCCAGCTCCCGCGCCGCCGACTCCACCTCGCCGCGCCGCGAGGCCGCACCAGGGCGCGCGAGCACCGCGAGCTCCGGCAGCACCACGGCGCAGTCCTCGACGAACACCGAGTCGGGGTGCGCGGGCAGCGAGCGCAGGCGCACGACCTCGCAGCCGGCGTCCGCGAGCGCGCGCTCGTACGCCGCATGCTGCGCGCGCGCCCGCGCGAGGTCGATGGGGGTGCGCGCGAGGTGCGTGAGCTCGCAGCGCGCGAGGCTCTCGGGAACCTCGCGCGTGAGCGCGAGCAGGCGCCTCCTCACGCGCTCGCCTCGCGCCACTCGCCCGGCTGGAGCGCGCCCAGCTCGAAGGCGCCGACGCGCACGCGCACGAGCCGCAGCGTGGGCAAGCCCAGCGCGGCGGTCATGCGCCGCACCTGGCGGTTGCGGCCCTCGCGAAGCGTCAGCTCGAGCCAGCGCGTCGGCACTCGCTTGCGGAAGCGGATCGGCGGCGTGCGCTCCCACAGCGCGGGCGGCGGGATCTCGTTCGCCTCCGCGGGCAGCGTCGTGCCGTCTGCGAGGCGCACGCCGCGCCGGAGCCACGCGAGCGCGGACTCGCCGGGTACGCCCTCGACCTGCACCCAATAGGTCTTGGCGAGCTTGTGGCGCGGGTCGGCGATGCGCGCCTGGAGCGCGCCGTCGTCGGTGAGCACGAGCAACCCCTCGCTATCGAAGTCGAGACGGCCCGCCGGGTAGACGCCGGGCACGCGCACGTAGTCGGCAAGCGTCGCGCGTCCCTCGCCGCCGCTGAACTGGCAGAGCACGCGGAAGGGCTTGTTGAAGAGCAGGACGCGCGGGCGCGGGCTCACGCGCCGCCCTAATGGATCTTGCGCAGGAACTCGAGCAGCAGCGCGTTGGTCTCCTCGGGCCGCTCCTGCTGGATCCAGTGCCCCACGCCCTCCAGGATCGCGGAACGCGTGAGGCGCGGCAGCGTCTCCCCGAAGCGCGCGATCGAAGGCGCGCCCCAGATGGTCGGGCCGTCCTTCGTGCCGCCGACGAAGAGCGCCGGGATCTCGATCGGGCGCTCGGCGAAGCCGGCCAGGTCCTCCCAGTCGCGCTCGACGTTGCGGTAGCGCGAGAGCGGGCCGAAGAAGCCCGAGTACTCGAACTCGCGGGTGTAGATCTCGAGCTCTTCCTCGGAGAGCCAGCGCGGCATCTTCTCGGGGTGCACGAGCTTGTCGCGCAGCTTCTTGCCGCGCTCGACGAGGGCGATGTTGGGGCCGTTCACGATGTCGCCCGACGCGCACCAGTAGAAGCCCAGCAGCCAACCGCGCACGTCCTCCTCGATCTCCGCCTCCGCGCGGCCGGGGATCTGGAAGTAGTCGACGTAGAACTCGTCACCGCCCGCCAGCGCGCGCATCTGCTGGAGCGGGCTCGCGCCGCCGTGGGCGCGAGGCGGGGTGTAGGGCACCGAGAGGCCCGCCACGCCGCGGAACAGCTCGGGGCGCAGCAGCGCGCTGGTCCACACGATCGGCGCGCCCCAGTCGTGGCCCACCAAGGTGACTCGCTCGCGGCCGAGGCTCTGCGCGATGCCCACCACGTCCGCGACGTTCTTCAGCATGCGGTAGTCCTCGACGCGCACCGGCTTCGAAGAGCGGCCGTAGCCGCGCACGTCGATGGCGATCGCGCGAAACCCGGCGTCCGCGAGCGCCGGGAGCTGGTGGCGCCACGAGTACCAGCTCTCGGGAAAGCCGTGGACGAGCAGCACGCTCGGGCCCGAGCCGCACTCCGCGACGTGGATGCGCGCGCCGTTGGTGGCGATCGAGCGGTGAGAGATCGCGTGCATGCGCTCCTCCAGCGGCCGCGCATGCTACCGCCGCAGCCACGTGGCGGGCCCCCTCGCCGCAGGCGTCGCCGAGGGCGGCGCGCTGCGAGCGCCTCCGCAGGCAGCTCAGCCGAGCGTCGCGGGGATGGCGGTGAAGCCGCGGAAGCGCGCGCGGCCGCCGCGCGTTGGCGCAGCGTCGAGCGCGAACCTCGGGAAGCGCGCGAGGAAGCGGCCGATCGCGACGCGGCCTTCGAGGCGCGCGACGTTCATGCCCACGCACTGGTGGGGCCCGGTGCCGAAGGCGAGGTGGCGGTTCGGCGTGCGCGCGACGTCGAGCACGTCCGGGCGCGGGAAGCGCGCCGGGTCGCGGTTCGCGGCGCCGATGCCGAGCGTCAGGGACGTGCCCGCCGGCAGCGAGGCGCCGCCGATCTCGGTCTCGCGCGTCGTACGCCGGTTGCCGAGCTGGTTCGAGCTCTCGAAGCGCAGGAACTCCTCCACCGCGCTCGCGACGAGGCCGGGCTCGGCCAGCAGCCGTGCGCGTTCGCCCGGCCACTCGCACAGCAGCACGAGCGCGTTCCCGATCAGGTTCGTGGTCGTCTCGTGGCCGGCGTTCAGGATGAAGACGCAGTTCTGGAGCAGCTCGTGCTCGGTGAGGCGCGCGCCGTCCTCCTCACCGGCGATCAGGCGCGTCAGCACGTCGCGCGCGGGATCGCCGGGCCGGGCGCGGCGCGCGGCGACGAGGCGCTCCAGGTAGGCGGTGAACTCGCGCACCGCCGCGTTGCCACGCGCGAGCTGCTCCGGGCTCGGCGCCGGCTCGAGGGCGCCGAGGATCGCCAGCGACCAGCCGCGCAGCGGTCCGCGCTCGTCGCGCGGCACGGCCAGCAGGTTGCCGATCACCTCCACGGGGATCGCCGCCGCGAAGTCCTCGATCAGGTCCGCACGGCCACGCGGCTCGATCCGATCGAGCAGCCGGTCTACCAGCTCGATCACCGCGGGCTCGAGCTCCGCGATCGCGCGCGGCCCGAGCGCGCCGGCCAGGATGCGCCGCACGCGCGTGTGCTGCGGTCCGTCGTTGAACACGAGGCTCGTCGTGTGATGCGCGTAGAGCGGGGAGTCCACGCCGAACTTCGGGGCGAACTCGGCGCGCTTGTCGGAGCAGAAGGTCGCGGCGTCGCGATAGACGGCGTCGAGGTCTGCCCAACGCGTGAGCAGCACGCTGCCCGACGCCATGCGATGCACGGGCGCGAAGCTGCGCAACGCGTGGTAGGCGGGATAGGGATCGTCGTGGAAGCCGGGCGGCAGCTCCGTCAGGTCGAAACCCGCTGCGAGGCTGCGCGCCTCGTGCTCGGGCAGCAGCCGCAACCCTTCCGGCGAGAGCGGCGCAAGCGATCGGGGAGCGCCGGCCGCCGTGCTCACGACCAGAGAGCCCGGCCGCGCAGCCAGCCGCCCGGCGCGCGCGCCGTGCTGCGCCGGGCGCGCGCGGTGACCATGGCCCTCGTCCGCTCGATCACGGTCCCCCCCCACTGCGCCGCCCACTCTATAGGGGCCGAGCCGCAGCCGGCTGTTCTGGAGTGACGTTCGTCACCGATCGGACCCGTCGGACCCGAAAAAATCTCCGGGCGGGGCCGAATGCGCCGCGGGCGCGGGGCGTCCGAAACTCGAACCCGGCGTCAGGTGTTCTCGCTTGAGACGGAGGAAGTTCCCCATGTCGCTGCTTTCGAAGCTCGGACTGCGCCGCGCATTGCTCGCGACCTGCGCGTTCGGGGCGGTGTCGCTCGCCTTCGCGACGCCGGCGCTCGCCGGCCACGGCCACGGCCACGGCCACCACCATTGGCGACCGCCGCTGCCGCACGTGATCGTCGGGCTGCCGCTGCCGCCGCTCGTGATCGTCGCGGGCCCGCGCGGGCCGCGCGACTACGACTACGACTACGGCCGCCGAGACTCCTACCACCGCGGCTACGAGGACGGGTACGACGACGGCTACGACGACCGCAGGCGCGAGGAATGGCGGCGCCGCCATCGCCATCGCGACTGCGACCACGACTACTACTAGTCGTCAGTCGGCCCGAGCGCGCGCTCGCTCACGCCATCGCCCGCGTGTACGTGGCCATGTCGAAGTAGTCGCGCCAGACGGCGATCTTGCCGTCGCGCATCAGGAACACGCCGGTGCACGGCAGGTCGACGTGCTTCGCACCGGCTTGCGTGCGATCGACGCGCTCGGCGATCACGACGTCGCCTGCGCAGAGCAGGTTGAGGATTTCCCAGCGCGTTTCCGTCCACGACGAGAGGAAACCGCGGATCAGCTTCTCGACGTTCGCGCGCCCGGCGACCGGCGGGCCGGGCATGTTGTGGTAGACGCCGTCCTCGGTGAAGTAGGAGATCAGCTCGGCGGGATCGAGCCGCGACCACGCGGCGATGAAGTCTCGGATGATCTGCTCGTTCGGTTGCATGGGTCCTCCGTGAAGGTTGGGCGGGGAGGTGGCTCTGACGCGCTCAGTGCGCGGACACCCACGCCGCGATGAGGTCCGCGACGTCGCGGCGGGCGGTCGCCGGTGTCTCCAGGTAGTGGTCCCCCGTGACGAGCTCGAGCCGCTTGTCCTTGGCGCCCAGCTCGTCGTGGATCGCGCGCGCGTCGCTCGGGAACACGCCGGTGTCGCCGAGGCTCTGCACCACCAGGGACGGCACCGCGATGCGCCGCAGGTGGGGCGCACCGCGGCACTGCGAATGGCGCAGGCTCCACATCGAGAGCCAGGTGCGCAGCGTGTTGGTGAGCCCGATGCCGCGCGGTGCGAAGTTCGCCGCTCTCGGGTCGCCGGCATAACAAACGCCGACGCGGCGCTCCGAGGGGTCGATGGCGCCGTCCATCAGCCGCAGGTCGGCCCAGGTACGCTGGAGCAGGAAGGCTCGGTCGCGCAGGCCGTGGCGCGCGAGGCGCTCGAGCTCCGCCCACACCCAGTCGGTGATGCGCTCGTTGCGCGCGACCTGCGCCGCGCGGTAGCGCGCCTGGAACTGCGCCGAGTAGGGCGGCCCGTTCGCCGGGTCGTACATGTTCAGCGCGGGGTCGATGGCGGTCGGGTCGTTCTCGTCGGTGACGGAGGGATCCATCCAGGCCGTCAGCACCTCGGGTCGCCCGGCGTGGGCGCACAGCGACACGTAGAGGTCGGCTGGCGACAGCGCGAGCACCGCCTCGGGCAACTGGAAGCCTGGGGTCGGCGCGATGTTCGGCGAGGTCGCCTGGGACTGATAGGCGGCCATCAGCGAGCCGCCGCCCGAGTTACCGAGGATCACGACGCGCTCGACCCCGGCCTCGCTGCGCAGCCAGCGCACGCCGGCGCCGATGTCCACCAGCGCGTGTTCGAGCAGGAAGAAGGCTTCGTTGCCGCGGAAGCGCGTGTTCCAGCCGAGGAAGCCGAAGCCGCGCTCCGCCACGAGCTCGCCGAGGTAGTGCTCGGAGAAGTCGACGTTGTAGTGCGTCGCGACGAACGCGGTCGTGGGCCGCCGGCCGCGCGGCGTGTAGTAGAGGCCCTGGCACGGGTAGAAGCCGGCGCCGTTGCGCGCCGAGGTGGCGGAGGCGAGCGAGACGAACGCGCGGTCGACGCGAGCGCGTTCGCTCATCCGTGCGCGCCGCCGAGCGGCTCTCCGTTCGCCTTGACGCCGCGCGCATCGACAGGCGAGTCCACGCTCGGGCTGCCGCTGCGCAGCGTGGCGCAGAACTCGAGCATGATGCCGTCGGGATCGAAGAAGTAGAACGAGCGCAGCCAGGTCTTGTCGCTCGCAGCGGACGCGGTGCGGGGATCCTCGCCGGTGATCACGTCGTCGTGGTTCACCACCGGCGTGCAGTCGACGCCCCTCGCCACCAGCAGCGCGCGGTAGGCGTCGATCTCCTCGGGCGGCACGTCGAACGCCACGTGATTCATCGAGCCGTGGGCCGAGGCGATGTTGCCCTTGCCGGTGAGCGCGCCCGCCGACGCGACGCCAGGCGCGGCCGGCTGCGCACCGCGGAACCAGAAGAAGGCGAGCTCGTTGCCGCCGCCCATGTCGAAGAAGAAGTGTTGTCCGAAACCGCGCTCGAGGTCGAAGCCTTTCTTCAGCTTCATACCGAGCACGTTCGTGTAGAAGTCGACCGTGCGCTGCATGTCGCGGCACACGAGC
The DNA here is from genome assembly GCA_964460485.1 of uncultured Spirochaetales bacterium. Lineage (GTDB taxonomy): Bacteria > Myxococcota_A > UBA9160 > UBA9160 > UBA6930 > VGRF01. Next base: position 12,564 of record CAYWRY010000076.1, on the reverse strand, counting down.
GCCAGGTGGTGCAGGCCGCCGTAGCGGATCTGTGTCTCGGCCATCGCTCGCTCCTCCTCGCACCCGACGCTACTGCGCGGCGGGTCGGGCGCGAAACCTGCGCCTCACACCGCGCGCAGCGGATGCTCCACCGTGCGCTCGTTGCGCACGTTGCCCGTGTCGAGCGTCGACGCGGGCTCGAACGGCAGCACGTGCGCCTCCTCGTCCGCCGCCGGCTCGTGCTCGACGCCGCGCGGCACGATCACGAACTCGCTGGGCCCACCTCCTCCACGCGATCGCGGAAGTGCAGGGCGAGCCGACCGCTGAGCACGAGGAATAGCTCGTCCTCGGCCTCGTGGTGGTGCCAGACGAACTCGCCGCGCAGCTTCGCGAGCCGCACGTGCTGACCGTTCAGCTCGCCCACTACGCGCGGGCTCCAGTGATCCGAGAAGCGCGCGAGCTGCTCCGCGAGATTCACCTTCTCCATGGTCGCCTCCTCGGGCGCCGTACTACCGTGCCAGGGGGCGGCGCGGCGCGCCGCCCGAGGAGATCCCATGCCCTACGTCGCCGACGGCCGCGTCATCCACGACGCCGACGCCCACGTGATGGAGACGCCGGATTGGCTGATCCCCTTCGCGGACCCGGACATCCGCCCGCGCGTGCCGCGCCTCTACCTCGCCACCACAAAGCCCGGCGAGGATCGGCTGATCGAGAAGTTCGCGCGCCAGCACGCCGACCCCGGCTATCGCGCCCGCGACGCCGAAGAGATCATGCTGCGCAAGAACTGGGCGGCGACCGGCTCGTTCCTCAAGCAGGACCGGCCCAAAGCTCTCGACTTGTTGGGCTTCCGCAGCCAGCTGATCTTCAACACCTTCCAGAACACCTACCTGGGAGATCTCGAGCAAGCCGACGACCTCGACTTCGCCTACGGCGTCGCGCGCGCGCACAACCGCGCGATGGCGGACTTCTGCAGCGTCGACGCGCGCCTGCTCGCCACCGCCTACGTGCCGATCGCCGACTTCGCGCGCGCCCGCGCCATGGCCGAGGAGTCGCTGGCGCTCGGCGCGAAGGCGCTGCTGATCGCCTCGCGCTGCCCGCGCCGCCATTCGCCGAGCCACGTGGGGCTGGACCCGCTCTGGGCCGTCGCCGAGGAGGCGCGCGTGCCGATCCTCTTCCACGTGGGCGGCGGCGCCCCACTCTGCTCGCCGATGTTCTTCGAGAACGGCCTGCCGCGCGAGAAGGACTTCCACGGCGGCGAGGAGAACTTCCAGAGCATCGACCACATGGCGATTCCGTATCCGCCGATGCAGATGCTCTCGACGATGATCCTCGACGGCGTGTTCGAGCGCTTCCCGCGCCTGATGTTCGGCGTGATCGAGCAGGGCGCGCTCTGGCTGCCGGGCTGGATGCGCGCGATGGACGCGGCGATCGACGCCTACGGGCGACACGAGAACCGCCTGAAGAAGCTCACGCTGAAGCCCAGCGAGTACGTGCGGCGCCAGCTGCGCGTCACGCCCTACCCGACCGAGGACGTGGGCTGGATCGTGCGGGAAGCGGGCGAGGAGACGGTGCTGTTCTCCTCGGACTACCCGCACGTCGAGGGCGGCCGCAACCCGCTGCGCCGCTTCGCCGCGAGCACGCAGGGCCTCCCCGAGCGCACGCTCGACCGCTTCTACCGCGCGAACTTCGCGGAGCTGATGGGGCCGCACACGCCGCAGTGAAGGCTTCCTTCGCGCGTGCTCTTCGGCGCCACGGCGCATCGCGGCCCGAAAGCTCGGCGCGATAACGTCGGCGCGTGCCGACCCCCCACGCCCCGACCGCAGCCGCTGCCCTGGCTGCGCTCGCTCTGCTGTTCTCCGCTTGCGGCCGGGGGTCGGGCGGCCCGCCGCAGTTCCCGCCCGCGCCCGTGCAGGTGATCACCGCGGAGGCGCGCACGCTGCCGCGCACGCTGACGGCGGTCGGGTCGCTCGAGAGCCCGCAGATGACGACGGTCGCGAGCGAGATCGACGGACGCATCGAGTCGCTCGCGCTGCCGGAGGGCCAGCGCGTCGAGCCGGGCGCGGCGCTCGCTCGGCTCGACACGAAGACCGCGGCGGCGGCGCTCGCGGTCGCGCAGGCGCGGCTCCAGAACGCCAAGGATCGGCTCGCGCGGCTCGAGCCGCTGCGCGCCCAGGGCGTCGCGTCGCAGCAGACCTACGACGACGCGAAGGCGGAGTTCGACGGCGCGACCGGCGCCCACGACGAGATCGCGACCCGGCTCGCGAAGCACACGATCCGCGCGCCCTTCGCGGGCGTGGTCGGCCTCAAGCAGGTGAACGTCGGCCAGTACGTGAAGGCCGGCGACCCGATCGTGGAGATCACGCCCGCCCACGAGCTCGAGCTGCACTTCGCGGTGCCGCAGCGCAACGTCGCGCAGCTCGCGGTCGGGCAGCGCGTGGAGGGCGCCGTGGGGCGCTGCGAGCTGCGCTTCGAAGGCTCCGTGAGCGCGGTCGACCCGCGCGTCGACCCGCGCACTCGGATGGTGGGCCTGCGCGCCGCGGTGACGAAGGCGACCGGCGAGCTCGTGCCGGGCATGGCGGTGCGCGTGCGGCTGGTGGTCGCCGACGTCCCGAACGCGATCGTGTTGCCGCTCGAGGCGATCGTGCGCCAGGGCACCAAGCACGTCGTGTACACGCTCAACGCGAAGAACGAGGCGGAGCAGCACGACGTGACGCTCGGCGAGTTCTTCGTCGAGGGCGTGCACGTCGCGAGCGGGATCGCCGCGGGCCAGACCGTGGTCGTCGCGGGACAGCAGAAGCTGCGCCCGGGCGCGCCAGCCGCGCCCGCCTCATGGACGCCGGTGGTCAACCCCAACGTCGAGATCGGGCGCTATGGCCCGGCCGACTGCGACTAGGGGACGGGTTCCTTGAGGCTCTCCGACGTCAGCATCGAGCGCCCGGTCTTCGCCACCGTGATGAGCCTGCTCATCCTGGTCGCAGGCGGCGCGGCCTTCTTCTCGCTGCCGATCCGCGAGCTGCCCGACGTGGACAGCCCCGTCATCTCGATCACCACGCTCTACGTGGGCGCGAGCCCGGAGACGGTCGAGGCGAGCGTCACCGAGCCCCTCGAAGAGGTGCTGAACGGCATCGAGGGCATCCGCAACATCGACTCGATCTCGGCCTTCGGCGTATCCACCATCAACCTCAACTTCACGGCCGACAAGGACGTGGACGTCGCGGCGACTGACGTCTCCAACGCGATCCAGCGCGCGCTCGGCGACCTGCCCCAGGAGGCGGAGCGCCCGGTGGTCCGGAAGTCCGGCTCCAACAACGCGCCGATCATGTTCATCAACGTGTTCGGCGACGCGCACTCGCCAGTCGATCGCACGGACGTCGCGGACCGCCTCGTGCAGACGCCGCTCCAGCTCCTGCCGGGCGTCTCGCAGGCGATCATCAGCGGCGAGCGGCGCTACGCGATGCGCATCTGGCTCGACCCCGCGCGCATGGCGGCGCTGCGCGTCGACCCGAGCGACGTCCGCCGCGCGCTGCAGGAGAGCAACCTTCAGCTGCCCGCCGGCGAGGTCGAGGGCTCGACGCGCAAATTCATCATCAACGCCGACGCGCGGCTGGCGGAGCCCGCCGAGTTCGAGGCGATCGTGATCCGGGAGGAGAACGACAGCCCGGTGCGCATCCGAGACGTGGGCTGGGTCGAGCTCGGCAGCGAGAACTACCAGATGGTCACGCGCTTCACGGCGCGCGACACCGTGGGCGTCGGCATCGTGCGCCACTCGCGCGCCAACGAGCTCGAGGTGTCGGAGGCCGTGCGCGCGCGGCTCGAGCAGATCAAGAAGACGTTGCCCGAGGGCTTCGAGACCGACGTCGCGGTGGACTGGACCGAGTACGTGCGCGAGTCGCTGCGCGAGGTCTCCTTCACGCTGTTCGTCTCGTTCGTGGTCGTCGTGGTAGTCAACCTGATCTTCCTGCAGTCGAAGACGTCCACGTTCGTCGCGAGCGTCGCGATCCCGATCTCGCTGATCGGCACGTTCTTCGGCATGGCGGTGCTGGGCTTCTCGCTCAACATGCTCACGCTGCTCGGCCTCGTGCTCGCGATCGGCCTGGTGGTAGACGACGCGATCGTCGTGCTGGAGAACGTCTACCGCCGGCAGGAGCAGGGCGAGCCGATGCTGCTCGCGGCGCGCAACGGCGCGCGCGAGGTCGGCTTCCCGGTGCTCGCCACCACCGCGGCGCTCGTCTCGGTGATGATCCCACTGGCGCTGATGTCGGGCGACACGGGCCGCCTGTTCCGCGAGTTCGCCCTCGCGGTAGCCGTTGCGATCGCGATCTCCGCGTTCGTCGCGCTCTCGATCGTGCCGATGGTCTGTTCGCGCTGGCTGCGCGTGAAGCATCGCAAGGGCCCCCTCTCGACCGCGATCAACGCGCGCATCGACGGCTCGCGCGACACCTACGATCGCGCGCTCGCGTTCGCGCTCGCGCACCGCCGCGGCGTGGCGATCGCGTTCTGCCTCTTGCTGCTCGCGACCGCCGCGCTCTTCCGCCTGCTGCCTCAGACCTTCCTGCCGATCGAGGACCGCGGCCGCTTCATCACCGTGATTCGCGCGCCGGAGGGCTCGACCGTCGCCTACACGCGCGCCGTGCTCGACAAGGTCGAGAAGATGCTGCTCGCGACGCCCGAGGTGAAGACGTTCTTCGCGGCGATCGGCATCGGCTTCGGCGCCCCGGCCAGCTCGTCCACCGGCATGGTCTTCACCTCGATGAAGGAGTGGGAAGAGCGCGAGCGCGCACAGCAAGAGGTGGTGGCCGAGCTGTTCCCGAAGTTCATGTCGATTCCCGAGGCGCTCGTGTTCGTGTTCAGCCCGTCGTCGCTGCAGCGCCAGAGCAACGCGGACGTCGAGATCGCGCTCACCAGCAGCTCCGCGTCGCTGGAAGACTTCTCGCAGACGATGGACGCGATTCTCGCGCGCGCGCGTCAGCTGCCGTTCCTGATCAACGTGGACAGCGACCTGCGGCTCTCGAATCCGCAGCTCGACATCGCGTTCGACCGCGAGCGCGCGGCCGACCTCGGCGTGCCGATCGCGTCGGTGTCCCAGGCGATCGCGCTGCTCGTCTCACAGGGCAAGGCCGACGACTTCATCCTGCGCAACGAGCAGTACGACGTGGTGATGGCGCTCGAGTCGCCATTCCGCAGCGTGCCGGAGCAGCTCGGGCAGATTCACGTCCGCACGCGCGACGGCGAGATGGTGCCGCTCTCGGCGATGATCGAGGCGAGGCCGCGCATCGGCCCCACCTTCCTCAACCACTACGACCTGCAGCGCTCCGCGACGCTCACAGCCAACCTCGCGCCCGGCGCAGCGCTCGGGCCCGCGCTCGCGGCGGTGCAGCAGATCGTCGACGAGGAGCTGCCGCCGGGCTTCGCGAAGCGGCTGCGCGGCACCTCTCGCGAGTTCTCCGAATCCTCGGCGGCGGTCTACGCCACGTTCGCCCTCGCGCTGCTCGTGATCTACCTGGTGCTGGCCGCACAGTTCGAGAGCTTCCTGCACCCGTTCACCGTGCTGCTCTCGGTGCCGCTCGCCACGCTCGGCGCGCTGCTCTCCCTGTTCGCAACGGGCAACTCGATCAACCTCTACAGCCAGATCGGCATCATCCTGCTCGTCGGGCTCGTCACGAAGAACGCGATCCTGCTCGTCGACTTCGCCAACCAGGAGCGCGCGCGCGGCGCCGAGCTGATCGAGGCGCTGCGGCGGGCCGGCCACACGCGCTTCCGCCCGATCGTGATGACGAGCGCCACGTCCATCCTCGGCGCCGTGCCGCTCGTGATTCCGATGGGGCCCGGCGCCGAGAGCCGCGCCGCGATTGGTACCGCCGTGATCGGCGGGCTCCTGTTCAGCACCGTGTTCACGCTCGTGATGATCCCGGTGTTCCACTACGGCGTGGTGACGCTCGCCGAGAAGCTCGGGCTGCGGACTATCCCGCCGAGAGTCGAGCTCGAGATCGAGTCCGGCGCGCCAGCGGCCAGCGCTTAGGAAGGCGCGCCGTCGCCACGCAGCAGGCCGTCTTCCAGCCAGCGCGCGAGCAGGCTCGCCGCGAACGCCGCGGCCTGCTCTGCGTCGCGGGTCTCGGCGCAGGCGGCGCAGAGCTCGCCGAAGCTCGTACCCGCCGCGACGCGCGCCAGCAGCGCGTGCTCTTCGGCGCCGCACGCGCGGTGCAGCACGCGCTCGTCGCGGCGCCACACGAGCACGCGCTCGGGCCCCGGCGCGAGGGCGGCGAGCTCCAGCGGCCGCTCGGCGTCGTGCGCCTCGCGCAGCGCGCGCACGGGCCAGCCGAGCGCGAGCAGCTGGGCGCCCGGCACCAGCGCCAGCGCGAGGTCGCCGAAGGCCTCGGGCGCCAGCTCGGAGAGGTCGGCGCGCCCGAGCGCGCGCGCATCCGCCGCGTCGAACGCGTCGGTGACGGCGAGCTCGAGGCGCGCGAGATCGGGCGAGAAGGGCGCGACCTCGCGCAGCTCGCGCGCCGCCTCGCCTTCGGCCAAGAACGCGGGGAAACGCGCGCCCACGTACCGCAGCGAGAAGTGGCGCGAGGGCTGCGCGCGCAGGTAGGCGGCCGCCAGCGGGTCGAAGCGCTCGCGGCCGAGCGCGGCGAGCAGCGCGGGGAAGTCGTCGCGCAGCACGTCCACGAGCCGCGAGAGGTAGGCGAAGCGGTAGACGTGCAGGCGCTCGGCGGCACTCGCGCGCGCGTCGCCGACGAGGCCCGGCGTCGCGCGCGGCGCCGTGCGCGCCAGCAGCCAGGCCGCAAAATCGCGCTGGCGCTCGGCGAGCCGCGCGCTCACGCCGCCCTCGCGCCGAAGTGCTCGCCGCACACGCGCGCCACGATCTCGCGCGCCCGCGCGGCCTCGGCCACCACGCGCTCCCAGGGCGGGATCGCGGCATCCCACTCGATCAGCGTCGAGACGGGCCCGAGCTTCCCGAGCGCACGCTCGTAGAGCGCCCACACCTCGTCGCGCACGGGATGGTCGTGGGTGTCGATCAGCAGCGCGCCGTTCTCGCTGGGGCCGGCGAGATGGATCTGGAACACGCGCTGGGGATCTAGCGCCTCGACCGCTGCGTCCGCGTCGTCACCGTGGTTGTGCGCGTTTACGAACAGATTGTTGAGGTCGAGCAGGATTCCGCAGTCGGCCTCGCGCGCGATCGCGGCCAGGAACTCGCCCTCGCGCAGCGTGTCGCCCACAAAGCGCACGTAGCTCGACACGTTCTCGATCGCGATGCGGCGCCCGAGCCGCTCCTGCACCGCGCGCACGCGCGCGGCCACGTGATGCACGGCCTCCTCGCTGTGCGGCAGCGGGAGCAGGTCGTGCAGGTGCGCATCGCCGTGGGCCGTCCAGCACAGGTGATCGGACAGCCAGGCGGGCTGGAAGCGCTCGGCGAGGGCGGCGAGGCGCTCCAGGTAGTCGTCATTCAGCGCATCGCTCGCGCCGAGGTCGAGCGAGACGCCGTGCAGCACGAGCGGCCGCCGCTCGCGCATCTCGCCGAGGATGCGCAGCGGGCGCCCGCCCGGAATCATGAAATTCTCGGAGATCGCCTCGAAGAAGTCGGCGCCCGCGGCGTCGCACGCGGCGATCTCGGGGTAGTGGCGCGGGCGCAGGCCGATGCCCACGCCGAGAAAGGGCGCCTCGGGAGGGCGAGACGGCCAGCCTCGCCCTCCGTCGGTCGGCGCGCGACTAATCCTGCTCAGCGGCCTTCGCCTTGGCGGCGTCGCACTCCGCCTGCGTCATCTCCATGAAGCCCTGGCCCTTGCAGGCGTTCTTCCCGCTGCAGTCGTGGCCCGCGCCGGAGCACGCGCCCTGGCCCTTGCAGGCGTTCACGCCTTCGCACTTCACCTTCGCCTCGCCCTCGTGGTGGTCGGCCAGCGCCGGCGCACCCGAGAGGAAGAGCACCGCGGCCGCCGCGGCGAGGGTCGTCGTCTTGTGCATGGAGCACCTCCTGTTGGTGTTACGGAACGAGGCAGAGAACGGTTACCGGGGGGGCGCCCGCGTGCGCAGGCTGCCGCCGGCCACCCAGAACGCCGCGCCCTCTCGTACTGCGCTCGCCGCCGGCAGCCATGCGACGCCGCTCACGGGTGATCCCAGCCGCTGGGGCGAGCCGCCAGCTCGCGAAGCCGTGCCTCGAGCGCCTCGGGCGCGAGCAATCCCTTGCGCGCCGCGAGCGCCTCGAAAGCGAACAGCCAGCGCTCCCAGTAGCGATAGCCCTCGCCGCTCGTGCCGTGGGCGCGCTCCCAGGCACCGATGGCCGCGATCAGCGCCGTTTGGAACTCGCTCCAGGCGAACGCGCCGGACTCGTAGAGCGCCATCGTCAGGCCGAACACGCGGCTCTCCCACGGCTCCGCGAACTGAAGCTCGCCGTTCTTGCGCGGCGGCGAGAGCGGGCCCTCCCACGCCAGCACCGACTGCGCGGCGCGCTCACTCACGCGGCGTTCCCGCGAGCGCGACGCCGATCAGCGCGTCGCGGCCCACCAGCGAGACGAGCTGCTCCTCGCTGGCGCCCTCGGTTCCGGGCGGCCGCTCCGGCAGCACCAGGTACCGGATCTCGGCGCTCGAGTCCCAGACGCGCAGCTCGGTGCTCTCCGGCAGCTCGAGCCCGAACTCGCGCAACACGGCGCGCGGCTCGCGCACCACGCGCGCGCGGTAGGACGGGCTCTTGTACCAGGTGGGCGGCAGCCCGAGCAGCGACGACGGGTAGCAGGAGCACAGCGTGCACACGACCACGTTGTGCACGCCCGGCGCGTTCTCCACCACCACGATCGGCGTGCTCTCGCCGCCGAGCGGAAGGCCGAGCTCGGCGATCGCGGCGCGCGCGTCGGCGAGCAGGCGGCGCTTGAAGGCGGGATCGCTCCACGCGCGCGCGACCACGCGGGCGCCGTTCAGCGGCCCGATCTCGCGCTCGTAGCGCGCGACGATCGCGTCGATCGCCTCGGGCGCGACGAGCCCGCGCGCGACGAGCAGCGCCTCGAGCGCCTCGGCGCGCAGCGCGAGCCGCCGGCCCGCCTCGTCGTGCTCGCTCTCGTGGTCGTGATCGTGGTCATCCGCCACTGCGCGCGGCCTCCGCATCCGCCTCGAGGTAGGGCTCGAACAGGTCGACGTACACACTCGTGCCGGGCTCTGCATCGGCGCCCCACAGCTCGCGCGCCGCGAAGCGCACCGTGTAGAGCGGCTGCGGCTGCTCGCCCTCGCCGTGGGCATTGCTGTCGGGGAACACGAAGCCGCCGCGCGCGTGGGCAACGACGCCGCGCTTCCCGCTCGCGTAGCCGGGCAGGCGCGTGTGGCGCGCAGCTGGAACGAGCGCGTCGGGCGGGGCTCCGCCGGCGCGCGCGCGCGTGCGCACGGCCTCGCCGACGGCGAAACGCGGCGCTGCGCTGGCGCGCTCGAAGCGCGGTCCCTCTCGCGGCGGAGGCGCACGGAATCCGGCGTCCAGCACGCCGGCCTCGGGGAGCACCGTCTCCAGCGACGCCAGCCAGCGCTCGTAGTAGCTGGCGCGCAGGTAGTCCGGCGGGCGCATGCGCTCGATGCCCCAGCGGAAGGCGTCGAGGTTCACCCAGCGGGAGCCGATCGCGGTGTAGACGAGTCCGAGCACGCGGCGCTCCCACGGCGCGTGGAAGACCGGCTCGCGCGCCTCGCGCGCGATGCGCCCGAAACCGGGGCGGCCGCCGAGATCGTGGACGTCCGGCACGCGGGGTTTGTAGTGCGCGCGGCGCGCGCGGTCACGCGGCCGCGTGCGGCTCCGCCTCGCCGACGAGCTCCGGCGGCTCGCTCGCGACGCCGCGCGCCGGATCCGCGCGCAGCCAGGCGAGCGCGTCCGCGAGCGGCACGACGTCGGCGAGCGAGGCCGCGCCGGACGGCAGCGCCTCGCCGCGCGCGAGTCGCGCAGCGATCCAGGCGGGCGGCGCGGCGGGGATGTCGAGCCCGCGGGCCTCCGCCGCGACCTCGACGCGCGCCAGCGCGCGCCCGGCCTCGTCCTCGGCGACCAGCGCGAGCAGGCCGCGCGGCGTCCCGAACAGCGGCACCACGCGCGCGAACGGCAGCAGCGCCCGCGCGAGCGTCGGGAGCGCGAACCCTGGAATGCGCGCGAGCGCGGGGGACGCGAGGTGCAGCGCAGCCGTGAGCGCGGCGCGGTCGAAGCCGAACCAACTGCTCACCGGCACCGCGCGCTCGCCGAGCGAGACGCAGCCGCCGGCGAAGGGCGCCGGGTAGGCGCCGAAGCGCAGCCTGCGCCCGTCGCCCGCGCGGAGCGCGCGCAGCTCCGCGAATCCGCGCGTGCCGTCCGCCTGCACGCGGCCGAGCGGCGCGAGCAGGCTGGCGAACAGGCCCGCGCTGATCGGGTTGCGCGAGCCGACGCTCAGGTAGACGGCGACGCGCGCGATCTCGCTCGCGCGCGGCGCGCGAGCGAAGGCCCGCGCGAGCACGCCTGCGGTTCCCGGCAGCGTCGACGCGCCAGTGCAGACGAGCACGCCCGCCGCGCGGGCGCCCGCCCGCTCCGCGGCCTCGCGCGCTCGCTGCGCGAACGAGACGTCGTCCGCGAGGTCGCAGTAGTGCGCGCCCGCGGCGACGCAGGCCGCGATCAGCGGCGCAACGTCATAGTGAAACGGCCCGACGCAGTTCACGACGAGGTCGCCCGCGGCGAGCAGCGGCGCGAGGCCGTGCGCCTGCGTGACGTCGGCGCGCCGCGTCGCGACGCCGCGCGGGCCTCGCCCGCTGCGCGACGCCCCGACCACCTCGGCGCCGGCCAGCTGCGCGGCGAAGCGGCAGACGCGCGCGCCCAGCTCGCCGCCCGCGCCGAGCACGACGACGCGCTGGCGCGCGCTCATCGCGCGCTCGCGCGTCGCTACCAGACCACCTTGCTGCGTAGCTCGGGCGTCGCGACGTCGAGGCGCTTCGCGAGCTGGTGCAGGTGACAGGTCGGCACCGCCGGGAAGAGGTGGTGCTCGACGTGATAGAACATGTCGTAGCTGACGAAGGACTTCGCCGAGTTGCGCAGCGTGCGCGCGATGAAGTGCGTGCGGTCGCAGTCGTGATGCACGGTCCACACCGCGAAGAAGGCCGAGAAGCACTGGCCCACCATCATCGCCATGACGTGGTAGCGGAGCCAGCCGAGGTCGAGGACGCCGAAGGCGAGCGCGACCATCGCCGCGATCGCGGCGAGCTCGGCCCAGACCCAGCGCCGGATGCGCGGCTTCGCGAGCGTCAGCGCCGCGTGGTGCAGGCGGATCGGGAACTGCGGGCCGGTGAGCAGCGCCTTCCAGCCCGGCATGCGCGCGCTCATCGCCTCGACGTCGTCGTCGTCCATGCAGTGGCGGTGGTGGCGCAGGTGATTCCACTGCACCGCGTGCATCGCGCTCATCATGAGCGGCGAGAGCGCGAACATCAGCAGCTCGTGGCCGCGCGGCGAGACGCCCACCGCGTAGTGGAAGGCGTTGTGCACCTGGCGCAGGCCGCACAGGAAGAACATGAACGAGCTGGCGAGCGCGGGGACGAACCAGAGCCAGCTGCCCTGCGTGCCGAGCCACGCGAATGCGCAGGACGCCACCAGCCACGGCAGGTAGATGACGACCTCGTAGGCCACCTCGCGGGCGGAGAGCTCGCAGAGATCGCGCCACTCCACCTGGTCGAGGCGAGGGTCGCGGAGGATTTCGAGGGCCATCGGGCGCGTTCTCCAGCTCGGGACGGGCGGAAGGAAACCAGGCGTGCCTGCGCCGCGCCAGACCGCGCGCACGAATCGGATCCCCGGCGCGGCGCGCGCCCGCAGCGAGCGGCGCGCGTCGCCGAGCCCGCTGCGAATCCGCCCGCCTTCGCGCGGCGTTGCGCATCCCCGGACCCGGGGTCACGGAATGCGAGCGCCACCTAACGCGTGCCAGCGCGCACTTCCTCACGACCCCGTGTCTCGCGAGGCCACCGAGGACCCGATGAAAGCCCACGCTCTGCTCGCCGCTGCCCTGCTCTCCCTCGCCGCCGCCGCGGGCGCGGTCCCGATCGACGCTGTGGGAGACACGTTCCAGGTCGACTTCGATGGGAACGTCGAGGGGCAGCCCACGCCGGGCCTCACCGCCTCCGCGACCTTCCTGGTCACCGAGTTCGACGCCGCCGCGGGCCGCGTCGCGCTCCAGATCTCGCTCTCGAACACCACGGACCCGGCGCTGTTCCGCCAGTCGCGGGTCTCGGCGCTCGGCTTCGACGTCGACGTGGACCTCGCGAGCGCCAGCTCGAGCGGGCTATTCGCCCACGCGGTGCGCGGCAGCGCGTTCCCGAACCAGTTCGGCCCGATCGACGTGTGCGCGATCGACAACCCCAACAACTGCGCGGGCGGCCGGAACGGCGGCCTGCAGATCGGCGAGAGCGGCGTCTTCACCCTCGTGCTGACCTTCGCGGGGCCGATCGCGAGCGTCGAGTTCGGCAACTTCGGCGTGCGCTACCAGACCGTCGAGCCGGAGGGCTGCTTCGCGGACGACTCGGGCACGGGTCGCGGCACGGTGGTGCCGGAGCCGCGCCTCCTCGCGCTGCTCGGCGCGGCGGGCCTCTTCCTGCTCGGGCGGCGCCGGCACGCCTAGC